>ONWU01000005.1 GCA_900321655.1 uncultured Bacteroidales bacterium | reverse complement strand
ATCTCTTTGACTACGGAGCGAAGGCGGGTACCCAGACCGCCGGCCAGGACTATAACTTCCATGCTACGGCTCCTTTTTCCGTGAACTGGAACGGGACCACCTTGCCGGGAAGCCGGGAAAGGGCTTCCGTCACGGCCACACGGCGCTCCGGCGGCACCATCAGCATCATAAAGCCGCCTCCGCCGGCGCCGGAAACCTTGCCGGAGATGGCTCCGGAGGCCATGGCCACGTCGAAAGCTTCCTGGATCATGGGATTGGTGATGGCTCCGGCCATTTTCTTCTTGTCCTCCCAGGCCTGGCCCAGGATGGAGGCGAAGCGGGCCATGTCTCCCTTCAGGAGAGCCAGTTTCATATCAATGGCGCTCTGCTTGATGCGGTGCATGGCTTCCACGGCCCTGGTTTCTCCGGAACGGGTGGCCTTCTGCTGCTCGGCAATGATATCGGCGCCAAAGCGGCTTCTTCCCGTAAAGTACAGCAGCATAGAGGCTTCCAGCTCTGATATAATCCAATCCTTTATGCGAAGCGGGTTCACTATCACCATATCGCTGGGGAGGAATTCCATAAAGTTGAATCCTCCGAAAGCCGCTGCATACTGATCCTGCTTGCCACCAGCCAGAAGGAGGTCTTTTCTCTCTATTTCGTACGCCAGGCGGGCCAGCTCGTAGTCTCCCAGAGGAAGGCTCATCCACTCTGCAAAGCACTTGAGGATACAAACCACCATGGTGGAAGAGGTGCCCAGGCCGGAACCGGCGGGGGCATCATTGTAAGTGGTGATGGAAAAGCCCACGGAGGGAATGGGGCCGAAGTCCCGGAGGATGCGGTTGTATACTCCATCTATCAGAAGGGCGCCGGAATTTACCGGACCGGTGCCCAGGGGTACTTCCTGCCGGATGCCGGCATCCGCCGCATTCACGCGCATAACGGGCTGCTTGAGCGGTTCTATGGAACAATAGGCAGCCAGGTTGATGGTGGCGTTGAGCACATTGCCGCCATACAGTTCCGAGTACGGGGATACATCCGTTCCTCCTCCGGCCAGACCCAGCCGCAAGGGGGCTTTACTTCTTATGATCATTTCAAAATGGCGTTACAAAGGGCTTCCAGGGCAGGTTCATCCGCCGGGTTGTAGCGGCTTCGGATGGTAACAGGTTCTCCCACCAGTTCTATCTCCTTCATAGCCCCGAACATTTCTTTCATCACACGGGCGGCCGTAGGAGCCCAGGAGCCGTTCTCAATGAGGGCTACTTTGCGCTTGCAATACCCCTTCATCTGCAGGCTGTGCAGAAAATCATACGCGGGAGTGAAAAGGCCGGCATCGTAGGAGCAGGCGGCTACCACCATACGGCCATAGCGGAAGGCATCTTCCACGGCTTCGGCGCGGTCATCCCTGGTAAGGTCTGACAGGGCCACTTTGGGGCAGCCCAGGGCCTTGAGCCTGTCGGCCACCATCTGGGCCACCGCGGCAGTTCCTCCGTGGATGGAGGCATAGGCCACGAAAACGCCTTCAGTTTCTACGCCGTAGCTGCTCCAGGTGTTATACAGATCCAGAAAAAACTTCAGGTTTTTCCGGATAATGGGGCCGTGCAGCGGGGCGATGAGCGAAACATTCTCCGGCGCTACCTTTTTCAGGAGTGCCTGCACCTGAGGGCCGTATTTGCCGCAGATATTGAAATAGTAGCGGCGGCCTTCGCAGGCCCAGTCCGGGTCTTCATCGGCCCAAAAAGCGGTTTTGCACAAGGCGCCGAACTTGCCGAAGGCATCGGCCGAAAAAAGCGTGCCGGTAGCACAGTCCACCGAAACCATCACTTCCGGCCAGTGCACCATAGGCGCGGCGAGGAATTTGAGGGTGTGGACGCCCAGCGGCAGGGTATCCCCTTCTTTCACCGCCAGGGTAGCGGGAAGGGTTTTCCCGGGGAGGAACTGCCCCGCAAACTTCAGGGCCATAGCGCTTCCCACCAGCGTAATACCGGGGTATCGGTCCATCAGAGGGCCGATGCAGGCCGAATGGTCCGGCTCCATATGGTGAATCACCAGATAATCCGGCTGACGGCCCTCCAAAGCCTGCTCCAGGTTCCGGAGCCACTCCTCTCCCTTACGGGCATCGGCCGTATCCAAGATGGCCACTTTATCATCCATAATAAGGTAGGAGTTGTACGCCATACCTTCCGGCACGATATACTGACTCTCGAACAAATCCAGGTTCTCGTCATCTACTCCGATATAGCGGATATCTTTTGCAATTTCTGTCATAACTTGGTTCATATCTTTACAAATATAGCGAAAATTTGCTTAACTTGCGCTTCAAATATACAGGGTATGGATTTTCATCAGCTTTGGATGCGCGCAAAGCGCACCATCCGATACTACAGCTTCATCTTCGATGAGATAGACACCGAGAGTGCCGCGCAGAGGATCAAATCGTCCATCTGGTTCCGTGGTCCCAACGCTTGGATTCTGGCCTTCGCCATCGTCCTGGCTTCCGTGGGCCTCAATGTGAATTCCACGGCCGTCATCATCGGCGCCATGCTGGTATCCCCGCTGATGGGCCCCATCATCGGCGCAGGCCTGGCCCTGGGCACCAACGATGTAGACCTCCTCAAATCGGCCGGTAAGAATCTGCTGGCGATGGTTATCATCTCCCTCCTCGCTTCCACCCTGTTCTTTATCCTCTCTCCCCTGTCGCTGGTGAACCCGACGGAACTGGAGGCCCGTACCAGCCCCACCATCTACGACGTTCTCATCGCCTTTTTCGGCGGCATGGCCGGCATCCTGGAAAACAGCCGCAAGGAACGAGGAACCGTGCTTTCGGGTGTAGCCATCGCCACCGCCCTGATGCCGCCCCTATGCACGGCCGGTTACGGTCTGGCGCATCTGAATATGCACTTTTTCTTCGGCGCGCTGTACCTCTTTGTCATCAACAGCGTCTTCATAGCCCTGGCCACTTACTTTATGGTGAAGTACCTGGAATTCCCCACGGTATCGGGTGTATCGGAAGAACTGGCCAGCCGCCGGCGCAAAGCCATCAGCACCATCCTGTTCATCATCCTGGTGCCCAGCATCTGGAGTGCCTTCTCCCTGATCCGCAGCAACAATTTCGAGAGGAACGTACAGAACTTCGTGGAGAACAACCGCCTGGTGGGCCCCCGCACCTATATCTATGAATACCGCGTGCAGGGTCATCAGGCCCAGCTTTCCCTGGCCGGAGAGCCCTTGGACGAAGACCTCCGGTCCAGCCTTTATATCAAGGCGGGACGATACGATATCAAACAGAAAGACCTGGTGCTCCTGGAACACTCCTTCGGCCTGTCCCAGAAGGATATGGACACCATCATAGAGGAAATATACGACAACACCAGCACCGAGCTGGAAGAGAACCAGGCCCTGCTGGAGTCTATGCAGGCTCGCCTGGAAGAAATGTCGCAGGAGATCGCCCGTCTTCGCGAGCAGCAGAGCCGCCTGGAGGCCAATTCTCCGAAGGACACCCTATAAAAAAAGAAACGTCGGCCTGTCTCAGGCGGACGCTCTCACTAACCACATAATTAATAACACTAAAACTAATAACCAATAGACTGATTCCGTTGAGAGAACCTCACTTCCTCAATCCGGATACAAAGGTACGGCAAATTTTTGGATTTGCAAATTTTTTCAAAACTTTTTTTACAAATTTTTTTAATAATTTTATAAGTCGCTGATAATCAGCGATAATACAAATAAGACAAATTTAGTATTCCGATTTGAACGTCTTATTAAAAAGATTTAATTAATTGAAACGTAGCGCATTGGTTAATATACGCCCTGGAACAACCATCCACGCACTATTAAATCGAAAGAAAAAGAAGGGCCGATGCTTATAATCTGCAAGCATCGGTCCTTTTTATTCTTACACTCCGAGAAGCTGAAACTACAGCAACTTGTCACGAAGATGGCGGATCATATCCCGGGTCATGGAATCCATGTCATAGGTGGGCTTCCAATCCCATTCCTCGCGGGCGCAGGAATCGTCCATGCTGTCCGGCCAGGAGGTGGCGATGGCCTGGCGCACGGGGTCTACCTCGTAACGGACGCGGAGCGAAGGGATGTATTCCCGGATCTTGGCGAAGATCTGCTCCGGCTCGAAACTCATGGAGGCGATGTTGAAGGAATTGCGGTGCTTCAGGCGGGACGGGTCTGCCACCATGAGCTGGATGGCGGCATGAAGGGCGTCCGGCATATACATCATATCCATATAGGTACCCGGGGCGATAGGGCATACAAACTCCTCCCCTTTTACGGCCGAATAGTACACCTCCACGGCGTAATCCGTGGTACCGCCACCGGGCAGCGTAGTATAGGAAATGAGGCCGGGGAAACGGACCGAACGGGTATCTACACCATATTTATGATAATAATAGTCGCTCAGAAGCTCCGTGGCCACCTTGGTGACACCGTACATGGAACGGGGCCTCTGGATGGTATCCTGGGGCGTTCCCACGTGCGGGGTTTCCGGGCCGAAAGAGCCGATGGAAGAAGGCGTGAAGACGGCGCAGCCCTTTTCGCGGGCAATTTCCAGGATGTTCAGAAGACCGTTCATCTGGATGTCCCAGGCCAGCAGCGGCTTTCTTTCTGCAACGGCGGAAAGGAGGGCGGCCAGGTTGTAGATGGTGTCTATCTTGTACTCCTGCACGATGGCAGCCAGACCGGCGGCATCCCGGACATCCGCCACGGCAGAGGGGCCGCTTTCCAGCAGCTCTCCCTTGGGCTCTGCACCCGGAATATAACCTGCCACAACCGTGCTTCCCGGCACCTCACGACGGATTTTCATCGTGAGTTCCGAACCAATCTGGCCCGTGGAGCCAATCACCAGAACATTCTTCATACTTTCGATTTTATCCGCGCAAATTTATTACATTTTACGTATATTTTCAAGATAAAATCGCTAAATTTGAAAGCATAAAACAAATAACTATGTACGGAAAATTTCAACAGCATCTGAGTGCCGAGCTCCAAGCCATCGACGAGGCCGGCCTTTACAAGAGAGAAAGAAATATCGCATCGGCCCAAAGCGCCTGCATCAAGCTGCAGGACGGCAGCGAGGCCCTTAACTTCTGCGCCAACAACTATCTGGGCCTGGCCGATAACGCCCGGCTCATCGAAGCCGCCAAGAAGGCGATGGACGCCCGAGGTTACGGAATGTCCTCCGTCCGCTTCATCTGCGGCACCCAGGATATCCACAAAGAGCTGGAAAAGGCCATTGCAGACTATTTCCACACGGAAGACGCCATCCTGTACGCCGCCTGCTTCGACGCCAACGGCGGTGTGTTCGAGCCCCTTTTCACGGCCGAGGACGCCATTATCTCAGACTCCCTCAACCACGCTTCCATCATTGACGGCGTGCGCCTGTGCAAGGCCCAGCGTTTCCGCTACAACAATGCCGATATGCAGGATCTGGAAGAAAAGCTCAAGGAAGCCCAGGCCTGCCGTTTCCGCATCATCGTCACGGACGGCGTATTCTCCATGGACGGCAACGTGGCCCCGATGGACAAGATCTGTGACCTGGCCGAAAAATACGACGCCCTGGTGATGGTGGACGAGAGCCACAGCGCCGGCGTGGTGGGCCGCACCGGTCATGGCGTAGCGGAACAGTTTAACTGCTACGGCCGCATAGATATCTTCACCGGCACCCTGGGCAAGGCTTTCGGCGGTGCCGTGGGCGGTTTCACCACCGGCCGCAAGGAAATCATCGACATGCTCCGCCAGCGCTCCCGTCCGTACCTGTTCTCCAACTCCATTCCGCCGATGATTGCCGGCGCCGCCCTGGAAACCTTCAAGATCCTCAAAGAGAGCGACGCCCTGCACGACAAGCTGGTGGAGAACGTGAACTACTTCCGGGACAAGATGATGGCCGCCGGCTTCGACATCAAGCCCACCCAGAGCGCCATTTGCGCCGTCATGCTGTACGACGCTCCCCTGTCCCAGAAATTCGCCGCCAAGATGGCCGAAGAGGGCATCTTCGTAACCGGTTTCTACTATCCGGTGGTTCCCAAGGGCCAGGCCCGCATCCGCGTGCAGCTGAGTGCCGCCCACGAGAGACAGCACCTGGACAAAGCCATCGCCGCCTTCATCAAGGTGGGCAAGGAACTGGGCGTTATCAAGTAAAAAATAGCGTTTTAAAAGATTTTTATTATATTTGAGGGATAATTAGTTACCAACTGTTGCAATGTCCATTAAAATACTCAGCGTAGACGACGAAACCGATCTTGAACTGTTGCTGACGCAATACTTCCGCAGAAAGATCAGAAATGGGGAATACGAGTTCTTTTTTGCCCACAACGGGCTGGAGGCACTCCAGGTCCTTCTCAAGCATCCGGATATTTCCATCATCCTCTCGGACATCAACATGCCCGAGATGGATGGCCTTACGCTTCTGGCAAAGATTAACGAGATGCGTATCCCGTCCCTCAAGTGCATCATGGTAAGCGCTTATGGAGACATGGATAACATCCGTCAGGCCATGAACGGAGGCGCCTTCGACTTTGCCACCAAGCCCATAGACCTGGACGACCTCCAGCGCACCATTGACAAGGCGGTGGAGCAGATCGAGTATATCCGCAGCGCCCAGAAGGAGCATGCCCAACTGGTGGACATCCAGACAGACCTCTCCGTAGCCCGGGAAATCCAGCATGCCATCCTTCCCCGCACCTTCGATCTCAAGCTCCAGGATGCAGACAAAGTGAACATCTACGCCAGCATGCTGGCCGCCAAGGATGTAGGAGGAGACTTTTACGACTTCTTCCCCATTGACGACCACAGAATGGGCTTTACCATAGCCGATGTAAGCGGCAAGGGTGTGCCCGCCGCCATCTTCATGGCAGTAAGCCGTACCCTCATCAAGGCTACCGGTCTCCAGGACAAACCCACCAACGAGTGCATGAGTACGGTCAACGACATCCTGTGCGACGAAAGCGTAGGTTCCATGTTCGTAACCGTATTCTACGGCATCTACGACTTGCAGACCGGCCAGATCACCTTCACCAACGCCGGCCACAACCCGCCTTACATCCTTAAGGCCGATGGGCAGGTGGAGGTAGTGAAATCGCCCTGCAACCTGGTTCTGGGGGCCGTTCCCGACATGCCTTTCAGCTGCGATACGCTTGAGCTCGAACCCGGGGACACCCTCTTCATGTATACGGACGGCGTAACCGAGGCCGAGAACAAGAACCACGACCAATTTGGCGAGTCCCGCCTGGAAGAAGCCCTGGCAGAGTGCAAGGGCGCAGACAGCAAACACATCGTGGACACCGTCAACGCCAAGGTCAAAGAGTTCATCAACGGCGCCGCCCAGAGTGACGATATCACCCAGTTAGTAATCCGTAGAAAGTGAAAATCCGTCCAATCATATTATATGCAGTGGTAGCGGCCGTGCTCCTGATTGGCGTGGCGGTTGTCTCCTACCACCTGGGAAGCAGGCATTCCCAGCGGGAGCTGGAGGCCATGCAGGAAGAAATGGACCGCCTGGTGGAAGCCGAAAAGGATGCCGCCATCGTCAAGCGCGTAAGCCAGCAGATGGAGGATATTGCCTATCAGCAGAAAGCCATCTCCGACCAGCAGAGAGACCGGGCCGAAGAACAATCCATCCTGGCCACCCGCAACGCCCAGCGAGCGGAAATGGAAAGCCGCGCCGCCCATGAGGCGGAACAAAAGGCCCATGCCGCTGCAGAATTGGCCGAAAAAGAACGTATCAATGCCGAAAGGCAGCAGATGATAGCCGAAGAGCAGAGAGATGAGGCCACGTATGCCAAAAACGTGACCGATACGCTCAACCGCCGTACCCAGGCCCGGAGCCTGGCGGTCAGCTCCCAGGTAAGGCGGGAAGCAGGAGAGTCCGAAGTGGCCAACCTCCTGGCCTACGCCAGCTGGTATTTCCTGAAGAACAACCGGGGAAACCAGTATTATTCAGACACCTTCAAGTCCCTGACATTGGCCACGGGCGGCATCCCCCGCTACCGGGTTCCGGAAAACGGCGCCGTCAACGCCATCTCCCAGATTCCCGGCACGCCGGGCCAGTGCGTAGCCGTCACCAATTACGGTGAGGTGGAATGGATAACCGCAGGCTCCCGGGGCAATGCCAAAAGCCTGTCGGCCCAAACCCTCCTGTTCGATCCCCAATACGACTTCCGGGATGTGCAGGTAACGGACGGAAAGATTTACGCCCTCTCGAACAAGGGTCCCCTCTGCATCCTCGATTTCCAGAGCAATCTGGAAGAAATCCAGCTTCCCGAGGAGAATTATTTCAAAATAATCGGCATGGGCAAAGGTCTGCTGCTGGCAGGCCGCACAAGCCTGAGCTGGTTCTCCGGCGGGAAGATTACGGGAAGCGTAACCCTTACCAAGACCCTTTCGGCCTTGGTGAGCCGCAACGAGACCATCTGCCTTTTCTTCGCAGACGGCTCCTACGCAGAGATGGATATAGCGGGTACCATTGAATATAAGAAACCCCTTGTCCCGTATGTGGTTACCGCCGCTTGCTTTGACAGCGCCACCCAGTGCCTGCTGCTGGGCGTGGAAGACGGAACGGTATACCCCCTCAATAAGTATAACCGTGTCATGGAAACCCTGGCCGCCCACAAGTCGCGCTGCATCAGCATCACCATGCTGGGGGATGTGGTCGTTACCGGCGGCTACGACAAGACGGTCTTTATCTGGAGCATGAACAACCTGCTGTATGAGAGCAGATTAACCTTCCAGGAAGAGCTGCAGCAAGAATCGGTAGTTGTAACCAGGCAGCCCACGGACAGCAAGAGCATCCCCACAGAATGGCTGGTCCCCGTAGATTATACGTTTGACGGATGGACCTTGTCCGTATGCGGAGACGCCGATGGCAAAACCGTCTGGATTGGCACCTCCTCCGGCAACGTGATGACGCTCAATTCATCGGCCGATGACATGGCCGGGCAGGTGTATCGCAGAATCAACCGGAATCTCACCCAACAGGAATGGACCCGTTACGTTGGCGCCTCCATTCCATATATGAAGTTCAAATGAGAAGGTTAGCGTATCATATCAGTTTGATGGCCGCCGTGCTGCTGTGCACGGTGCAGGCTGCCGCCCAAAGCGGAACGGACGCCCACATGGGCATCCCGTTCTTCCGGAACTACTCGGCCGGCCAGTACGATGCCCACAACCGCAACTTCGATGTCCTCTGCGACGACGAAGGCCACACCTTCTTTGCCAACTTTGAAGGTCTCCTGGTGTACAACCATGTTCACTGGACCATGGTCCATACGCCCGACATCTCCCGTGTTGTAAGCCTGCGCAAGGATGCCGACGGCGCCATCCTCTTTGACGGCATCAATCTAACGGGAAAGGTAGAATCCTTTGAGGGGGATTCCATCCGCGTTTCCTACACCCCGTTTTCCGGCAAAAAGCGCAGCGGAGATACCGTCGTGGACCGCTGGAAAGACATTGAGGTTTACCAGCGTCTCAAGCTAAGCGACAACCGCACCCTCCTGGCCACGGCCACGGATGGTATCATAGCCCTCAATGCACAGGGAGAGGAAGTTTGGAAAATCAATGTAGAAAACGGGCTCTGCTCCAACAGTATCACCAAGCTGGCCTATGACGGCAAGGGAACGGTCTGGGGCGCCACGGATAACGGCGTCTTCAGCGTTTCCGTCTCCGAAATCTACACCCGCTTTACGGAAAAGGAAGGATTCCGGGGTCAGATCTCCTGCCTGGAGATGTGCGGCCCTACCCTGATGCTGGGCACGTTCCAGGGCCTTTTCCGCCTGGAAGGGCAGCGTTTTGTCCAGGTTCCGCAAATCAACCACGCCTGCTGGCAGATGGTCCAGGGCGCAAACGGTACCCTCTATGTAGCCACCTCGGACGGCCTTTATGAGTACACCAGCGGGAAAGTACGCCAGTTAACCACCAAGTTCTCCCTTTCCATAGCCGCCCTGGGAGACGGTTCCTACCTGGTAGGAGAACTGGAGCGCGTCTGCCGCTTCCGCCCCGGAGAGGAGATCCAAACCGTGGGCGATATTCCCAATATCACCAGTTTCAAGAAAGACGGACAAGGCATGTGGGCCCTGACCCTGGCCGGTGACTATTATTTTATGGAAGCCGGCGGCCACCGGTTCCAGAAGAAAGACGAAGGCCCCATCTCCAAACTCTTTGAGTACGTAGACAACCAGGGCAACGTGTGGCACGGCAACAGTGACGGCACCGGCCTCTTCTACGACGATATGCCAGAAGACCTGGAAGAGTGGGTGGAGCCCTTTGACCAATCCAAAGTCAACGCCATGCTGGTCCATGGCGGACTTGCCTGGATAGGAGACTATGAGGAACTGATCCGGTTCAACCTGGGCCAGTGCGCTTCGGCCCAACTGTATACGCCCCAGCTGCACATCCGCCGTTTCAATTTCAACGACGGAGGACTCTCCCTCAGTTTTGCCAATGACAAACTGGACCCCCTCGGAGAGACCCTGTACAGCTACCGCCTGCATAACGACAACGCCTGGTCGGCCTGGAGCGCCCAGCAGGAATACCTGTTCGCAGACATCAACTTTGGTTCCTACCAGGTAGAGGTCCGCTCCAAGGACGCCTTCGGCCAGATTAGCCAAAGCATCCCGTACGAGTTCAAGAGACCCTACCCGTTCTTTGTGCGCTGGTACTCCCTGCTCGTTTACCTGATGATTGCCGTGGGGCTGGTCTATCTCTGGTTCCAGCACCGTATGCGCCGTATGGCGGAGGAACAGGAAAGGCTGGAAGCCATTGTGGACGAGAGGACCAAAGAACTCCGGTCGGCCCAGGACCAGCTGCTCCGCCAGGAGCGGGAGGCCGCCATCGGTAAACTCACCAAAGGCCTCATTGACCGTATTCTCAACCCCATGAACTACATCAACAACTTTGCGCATCTGACGCTGGGGCTGGCCAAGGACATGCGGCAGAACATTGAGGATGAAAAAGACCGCCTTACACCCGACATCTATGAAGATTCCGTGGATGTAATGGACATGATGAATACCAACCTGGAAAAGATCGAGCAGCACGGAACCTCCACCACCCGTACCCTGAAGGCCATGGAGGAAATGCTTAAGGAACGCTCCCAAAAGTTCGAGCCCACCGATCTGGTCCAGCTTAGCCAGCAGTGCGTAGACAAGCTCAAGGCCTACTATGCCAGCGAAATCAACGCCCTGGGCATCCAGGTAGAGACCAACCTGCCTGCTGCTCCCCTGATGCGGAATGTGGTGGCCGATCAGATGGGCAAGTCCTTGATGTCCATGCTGGCCAACAGCATTTATGCCATCAAGAAGAAGGCCGAGAAAGGTGGTGCCCCGTACAGTCCCGTCATCCGGGTGTCCGTGCTGGAGGAAGATGGCAAAGCCGTCATCAAGATCTACGACAACGGTATAGGTATCGAGGAAAGCATCCTGAACAAGATTTTCGACCCCTTCTTTACCACCAAGCCCACCGCAGAGGCTCCCGGCGTGGGCCTGTACCTGAGCCAGCAGATCATGCACGACTGCGGAGGCAACATTACGGTGAACTCCTCCAAAGACGATTATACAGAATTTGTAATTAGCCTGACCTAATATATTATGGATGTGGAAATGGAAGACCTGAAAAAACAGGTGGAATATTTGCAGCAACAGTTGCACAAGCAGGAAAAGATGGCCTCCCTGGGTCTCCTCAGTGCCGGTATTGCCCACGAAATACAGAACCCGCTTAATTTTGTCATCAACTTCAGCAAGATGTCGGCCAATCTGCTGGAGGACATGCAGGATATCCTGAGCCACTGCGGGGACAAGCTGGAAAAAGACGATGCCGACGATCTCCAGGACATTTCGGCCGATCTGAAGGAAAACCTGGCCAAGATCCAGGAACACGGAGAGCGTGCCATCAGCATCATCCGGGGCATCCTGCTGCAAAGCCGCGGCAAGGCGGGCGAAAAACTCCCCACAGACATTGGCCAGCTGGTCCACGAATACGTGTGGCTCAGCTACCATGCCATGCGCGCCAATGACAAGAGCTTCAACATTTCCATCCAGGAAGAGATTCCGGAAGGGCTGCCCAAATTCATGGTCATTCCCCAGGACCTGAGCCGCGCCGTTCTCAACGTTATGAACAACGCCTGCTACACGGTTAAGGAAAGGACCGGCCAGGAAGGCCCCGACTACAAACCCACCATCACTGCCAAAGTGGCCTTCACACCCAAGGACGGAAATGAGGGAGACCTCAGGATTGATATCACGGACAACGGAATGGGCATGACCCCCGAAATAAAAGCCAAGATTTTCGAGAATTTCTTCACCACCAAGCCCGCCGGTCAGGGAACCGGCCTGGGAATGGGTATCACCTATGATTTAATTACCAAGAATCATAACGGACAGCTGCTCGTAGAGACAGCGCCCAAAGTAGGAACCACCTTCACGTTCATCATTCCTGTAAAGATTGCAAAATGAGATTCCAGAGATACATAACCGCGCTCCTTATCCTGCTTATCGCTTCGGCCGCCCGGGCACAGGAAGCTACGCGAGTGTATGAGTCGGCCCAGGAAGCTTATGAGCTCGGCCATTTCCAGAAAGCCGACTCCCTGCTTACCGGCTCGGTGAACAGCTTCAAAGGAGAGACGCGCATTGGCGTATACCGGCTGCTTGCCCTGTGCAACCTCAACATGGACAAACCCGAAGTGGCACAGTCGTGGGTCTCCCGCCTGCTGGCCGTAGACCCTTATTACAGCGTTTACAACGACGCTCCCCGCTTCGCCGAAATGGTGAACCGCATCAAGGCCGGCAAGACCGCCACCATTACCACGGCTTCCCAACAGGCCGAATCCATTGAAGAGGCGCCCGTGCCGGTGACCCTCATCACGGAGGAGATGATCCGGAGCATTGGGGCCAGAACCCTGAAGGAAGCCCTGATTGCCTACGTTCCCGGCATGACCGACATAGCCTGCAACGAAGAGATGAACGTGGCTATGCGAGGCATCTACTCCTCCGGGCAGGAGAAGATTCTCATCATGCTCAACGGCCACCGCCTCAACAGTTATTCCACCAACGCAGCCAGCCCCGATTTCTCCATCAGCCTGGAAAAAGTCAAGCAGATTGAGGTGCTGCGAGGACCTGCCTCATCCCTGTACGGCGGCGTGGCTCTTACGGGTGTAGTGAACCTCATCACCAAGGAAGGCTCCGATGTGGACGGTTTCCTGGCCAAGGCCAGCGTGGGCAACTACGGACAGCTTCGCGGAGACCTCCTGTTTGGCAAGCGCTACCTGTCTTTGGACCTCCTGACCTGGGCCACCGTCTATCAGGCCACCGGTCAGAAGGTGCATTATGGCGCCAACTGGGACGAACAGCCCTATTCGGACACGCCCATTGAAGGCGATATGATTATTGGAGGCTATAATAAGACGCCCTCCTACGACCTGGGTGTAGCCTTGAAATGGAACAAAATCCATCTCCTTTATAACCGCCGCTTCGCAAAGACGGTGGCGCCCTTGGCCCTGAGTTATTTCTTTACCCCGTACAGCTACGAAAAATACCGTCTTCTCAACAACAACGCTCCGGGTTATGCCATCGGTTCCCAACATGCGGAGATAGGTTACTCCGACAACGCAGGTAAATTTGCCTGGCAGGCTACCGTGTTCTTTGACTCGCAAAATCAGCAGCGCTACCAGATTGGCGGAGACAAGATTCCGGATGTGGGATCCAACGAAATCCATCCCAACGGAGCGGAGTGGGTTACCCTCGAACTCTACGACGGAGTATTCCAAAGCGCCAACTGGAACGAATACACTTATGGCGTTTCGGCCCAGGGCAGTTACAACTATAATTTTGGGAAGAACCATTCGGGGATCATCATGGTGGGCGGTCACTTCAACAATTTCACGCTGTCCGACGCCAGCTACCTGGAAGGAAATGATTTCAGCGTAATCCTGAAGACATACAACGACCTCAAGGTATTATACACTGGCAAGGAGACCAGCGCCGACGCCTATCTCCAGGTCAAGCACACCTGGAAGGGACTGGTTATGAATGCCGGCCTGCGATATGACTTCAAGAAGCGCTCCCACGGCAAGGTGATGAACGAGCTGTCCCCCCGTATAGCCCTGATCTACTCCTTCCCCAAGTGGAGTGCCAAAATCAGCTATTCCAAGTCTTTCGTAGACTCACCGTATTACTACCGCAACAACACGTTTGACATTAACTCCGGAGATGCAGATCTCTCCCCCGAATACCTGAACTCCTGGCAGATGTCTGTCTACAGCGACGGAAAGATTGTCCCGGGCCTGAAACTGGAACTCAACGGCTTTATCAATAAGGCCGATAATTTCATCATCCAGAGTGAATTGGGTAACACCAACGCCGGTAGTCTTACCAACGCCGGTGTAGAGCTTGTAGCCGGTTACTCCTTCTCCCGTTTCATGGTGGACGGTAACGTTACTTGGCAGCGGGTGCTGGATTCCCAGAACTTCGGCATCATCAACCACAGCGTTTACAATATCCCGGACTGGCAGGCCAACCTTACCGCATCCTATGAGGTGCTGAAGGGGCTCAAGATCAACGCTCACGCCCACTTTGTTTCCAAACAGTACAGCGAGTACGCCCTGCCTGGAGCAGAACCCCTGAACATTGACATTCCGGCACGCGTGCTGTTTGACTTGGGTGCCAGCTACCACATCTGGAAAGTGGAAATGGGCATCAATGTTTATAACATTGCCAATACGGTTTACGTTCAAGGCGGATCCAGTGTAGCTCCCATGCGGCAGGCCGGACGCTGGATACTGGGCCACGTGGCTTTCAAGTTCTAAGAATTATTAACAAGTAGTGTATGGATATATATTTCGAAAAACTGACAGAAAGGTTAAGGAACATTATTGAGACATATCGGGATAAGGCCGCATACATCATTGGCAAACAAGAGGTTACGTATGCCCAGATGGATGAGATGGCCAACCGCATAGCTTCCGGCCTGGCTTCCAGGATAGATATCCATGCCGGTGACCCGGAGGTTCCTGTCCGCATTGGTATATACCTGGGCAGAAACCAACATTACCTGCCTTGCATGCTGGCTTCCGTCAAACTGGGCTGCTCTTATGTTCCCATTGACGTAGAGAATCCCCTGGAGCGCAGAGACTTTATCTGCAAGGATGCCGGCGTAAGTTTCCTGATAACGGCCGATAATATCGACGAACTTCTTTCCAGTCCCCTGACAGAGCCTCTCCCCCTCCTGAAAAGAGGCTTTTCAGAGGTATACATGATTTATACTTCCGGCACTACGGGACAGCCCAAAGGCGTTTCTGTCCCCTATAAGGCCCTTTACAGTTACTGCCAGACGGTGTGCCATCCGGACAATTTCCAGATTAGCGACCACTCCGTCATCCTCCAGTTCGCCAGCATCAGCTTTGACGCTTCGGTCCTGGAGATCTATTCCTCGCTCTTCTATGGCGGAACGCTCATCATTGCCCAGAATGAAGAGAGGCACAATGCCGTGCTTCTTCACAGTCTAATCAAACAGAAGGAGGTTACCTTTGCCTTTATGCCCCCTTCCCTGCTGGCCATCTTCCCCGATTACAATTTCCCCGCCATGGAAACCTTATCGGCCGGTGGCGAAGCCATTCCGCAGAGCCTCACCAGCAAAATAGCCGGAAAGTACCCCTACCGTTTTGTCAATGCATACGGCCCCACCGAGACCTGCGTGGTTATGACTACCCACGAGTTTAAGAATGCCGATGAATGGCAGTGCATAGGCAAACCCGCCCTAGGCACTGTTTGCTATGTGGTCAACGAAGAAGGCAAACAGGTAGCTCCCGGAGAATCCGGAGAACTCTGCATTGCGGGTATGCAGGTTACCAACGGCTACTGGAACCGTCCGGAACTGACGTCCCGGGTCTTTACCGAGAACCCCTTCGAAAAAGAGCACGACGGAATAGACGTATCCAGGCTGTATCACAGCGGAGACTTGGTAAAGCTTAACCCGGACGGCAGTTTCAATTACGTGGGCCGCAAAGACGGCCAGATCAAACTGCGCAGTTTCCGCATTGAACTGGGAGAAATCACTGCCGCTATTGAAAGGCAGGAAGGTGTGACAAGGGCTTTTGTGCGCCTTGAGCAGGTAGGTACCGAGAAGTATATAGTGGCCTATGTCATGCTGGCCCCTGGCGTGAAGGGCTTCGATTCCATCAAGAAAAATCTGGCCAAGGAACTCCCCGCCTACATGGTTCCCACCTACTGGAATCAGGTCAAGGAGTTTAAACTGAACATCAACGGTAAGATTGACCAATCGACCCTTGTCAACGAAGCCATCAGTCCCATTACCATCAATGAAGAGCCCATCAGTCCGCGCGAAGAGCTGCTCGTTAATGCCGCTGCCGAACTTCTCGGCCTGCCCAGCATCAATATCGATGCCGATCTGATCAATGATGTAGGTATTACATCCCTGCACATCATGCAGCTGATTGTATTGATAGACCAGACCGGCGTTCACCTTACCGCCAACGATTTCTATTCCCTGAGGACCATTCGCCGCATCATGGCCGCCGAAAAGCACCCCAATGCTTTCTGGTTTGGCAACGGAGAAAACGAACCGGAGAAACCGGTCATTATAGTCATCAGCGGATTCACCAGCTTTGACTTCCTCTTTGGAGAATGGGCCCGGAAAGTTTCCCAGAAGTATGCCATCTACGCCATCGAGTCCTATCATACCATCATGGAGGATCAAGTGACAGACATGAACGGCCTGCTTGATATCTATCAGACGTATATAGAACGCGTAATCAAAGAGCGCAACGTGGCGGTTATTACGGGATTCTGCGCCGGCGGTGAGCAGGCCCTGGCCCTTGCTGCCCGCATCTACAACAAACAAAGCTACAAACCCCGTGTGATTGTCCTGGACGGAGAACTGGACCGCGACATCAAAATCCAGGAGATGATTATGCCCGGCTACTACTTCCCTCACCTGAGTGAAGAACGGAACAAACACCGGAGTGAACTGGACGTCAAGCTGATGGCCACCATGCCCGAGGAAACCTACAACGGACCGGTTACCTCCATCGTTTCCACCCACTTCACGGAAGCAATCCCTATCAATAGCAACTTTGTAAAATCTCCCGAACTCAGGGAAATGGAATTGGCTGAATTCAAAACCAATGAGCAGCGTTGGAAGAAACGTTATCCCCAATGTGAGATTGTCCACTCCGATACAGACCATTTCCAATTCCTGACCACCCAGGAAAGTAAGGATATGGTTATAGATTATTTCCTCAATAATATCTGAGTTTTTTTGTAGTTTCGGGAAAACCTGCTATCTTTGCATTCCCGAACTGGTACTATGGCCGAGTGGTTAGGCACAGGTCTGCAAAACCTGCTACAGCGGTTCGATTCCGCTTGGTACCTCCAAAAATGCCTCTGGACGCACTCCAGGGGCATTTGCTTTCCCAAAGAGTTCCCACATTGTTCCCACATTTTGTGAGGTTGTATCTTTATGACCAGGATTGAGCCATCTTGGAAAGGTTTTTCACGCTACGGCCATGGCCAACACACTCTGTCAGGAACTGGGCGTTATCAAGTAACCGTTCCCTTACACCCTCCTGCGCCGGATGGCCAGAAGGCACAGGACCAGGAGGGCAGGGAAAATGGATGCGGCCAGGATTCCGCTTTGGATATTGTCTCCTCCCGACTGGGTACAGATACCGACAAGAGAAGGGCCGAAGGTGCCGCCAGCATCTCCTGCCAAGGCCAGCAGGGCAAATAGCGCCGTCCCGCCGCCGGGCATCCGGGCCGATGTAAGGCTGATGGATCCGGGCCACATAATGCCCACGGCCAGGCCACTGACCATACAACCCGCCAGACTGATCATAGGGATACGGACAAGGGATGCCGTCAGATAGGCGGCAAAGGTCAGAATACCGGCCCCGGTCATATAGGCCGACAAATCCATCTTCTGCCCTTTCTTTCCGTACCAGAGCCGCCCGAGCCCCATACAGAAGGCGAAGCCGCAGGGACCTGCCAGGTCTCCGATGGCCTTGTCTACGCCCAGGGACGCCTCGGCAAAGGCCGATGTCCACTGCGCCATCGTGCTCTCGGACGCCCCGGCGGCAATCATCAAAAGCAAAAAGAGCCAGAAAGTCCGGTTGCGGAGCAGCTGTCCCATACTCATCCCTTCGGAATCGGCCACGATGGGCTCGATGGGGCAAATGGCGAAATTGACAATGTTATAGAGAGGAATCAGGGCCCACAGACAAGCCAGGATGCGCCAGTTGTCCAGTCCGAACACCGTAAAGAACAGTGTAGAGCCCAGGATAACGCCCACGGCACCCCAGCAGTAGAAGGAATGGAGCAGGCTCATCATCCCCTCCTTGTTGGGGAAAGGACAGGCCTCGATGATGGGACTGCAAAGCACCTCGATGAGGCCGCTACCCACGGCATAGACCGTGACGCAAAGGAGGATGCCTATCAGCGGATTGTGGAAAAGACCGGGCACAAAGGCCAGCCCCATGAGGCCCAGGGCCGATGTCACCTCCGAAACGATGATGCTCCTGCGATAGTCTATATTCTTGAACTTGGCACAAAGGAAATCTGTAACCAGCTGAACCACATAGAAGACAGCCGGGATGAGGGCCAGGCTGGCGATAGGGATCCCGTACTCACGGTGAAAAGCCATAAACAGAAGCGGCGTGAAATTAGCCACGATGGCCTGCGTCACAAAACCCAGATAACACGCCAGTTTGGTTTTTCTATAGTCTTTCATTCCCATTTGTTTTCCTTGGCAAAATTAAGCATTTTACCTAAATTTGCCGATACCCTCAACAAGCTGCTCGTAAAAAATGAATCCGGTATCTGCCAGACTCCTCAATCAGCAACTGATTTGCCCGCAGTTCACCTCGCCGCACGATGTGGTGGAGTGGATGGGGGCTTTGCAGGCGCAGGAGTTCCGGCTGATGCGCTGGGCCGTGGAGATGCGCACCAAAAGGCCATCGGCCAAGACCTTCAAAAAAGACTACGATGAGGGACGGATTGTGCGCGGACACCTGTTCAGAACCACCTGGCAGCTGGTGGCCGGGGAAGACTGGCGCTGGATGCTGGAGCTGTGCAAAGCCAACGCCCTCCGTGGCCTGGCGGGCTGGATGAATTCCAATGGAGTCAGCATCCCGAGGGCCGAGCAGGACGCCGTGCAGCAGGTTTTCTACGACCATCTAACCCTGCACAGAATAGCCCAGAAGGCCGATTTTGCCAAGGCGCTGGAGGAAAAGGGCTTCTCAATGGAAGACCAGCGGCTTTCCTATCACATCCGTCTCTCGGAGTACTCCGGCCTCCTTTGCAGCGGAGACCTCTATGCCTTGAAACAGAGCTACGCCTTGACGGAAAAGAAACTCCCGCCGCTCAGTCCCGTTCCCCGGGAAGAAGCCCTGGCCCTACTGGCCCGGAAGTACTTCCGCAGCCACGGCCCCGCCACCTTGGAAGACTTTGTGTGGTGGAGCGGTCTTGGCATCACGGAGTGCAAGCAAGGGCTGGAGGCCATCCGTCCGGAAATCATTGAAGAGCGTTGGAAGAAACTCACCTTCTACCGACACCGGGACAGCCGCACACGCGGGTTCCGAAGCGGTACCGTAACCCTGCTCCCCTCTTACGACGAATACCTCATCGGCTATAAGAGCCGGCACGTGGCCGTCCATCCAGACCACAGCCACCGCGCACACAACAACCGGGGCATCTTCTGGCCCGTCATCCTGCTGGACGGTGAAGTGGTGGGAAACTGGTCCTACGCCGCCGGAAAGCCCTCCGTAGACATCTTCCATCCCCTGGCCCAGGTGGATGAGCTGGCCCTGGAGGCCCAGCTGGAGCGGTACCGGAAATTCCTTGTCAAATAGCAAAGCCCCTAGACGAATTCAACCTGCCACCCGTTACGCGTTTGAAGCCCCCAATGCGTAACGGGTGGCTCGCTTGAGCCAGCCGACGAGCAAAATCACCCCAAAATGCGTAAAGACTGGCATTCTCTAACGGTGTTTTTTCCCTGAGTGGCACATCTTGATTAACACGATAGTTCAAAGAACATAATAATTTGATGTTTTTTGAACCACAGACTATACTTACGGTATAAATAAAATGTTATATATTTGTTATCAAATAAAACGAACCATAAAATGAAGAACTACTTTATTAGAGCCATTGTTTCCGCGGCGATCTACACCGTTATTTACTTGTTGATGGACTTTGTTTTCCAGAACGAGCATTCTGTCCGGGAATATGTGGTACAAGCCGTTGTCTTTGGTATTCTGTTCGGATTGTTTTCCTACCTTGACGACAAAGGCTGGAATTCGTGGAAGAAGGTAGGAAGCTTGTTTAAACGCAAGACAAAAGACGAATAGAACGGGTTTACGGATGATCAGAGAGAGCCTTCATAACTACATCTACAATGACGTCATTCCCCGGTACGGGGCTTTTGACAAAGCGCACCGGGAAGACCACGCTTTGACGGTTATCGACCGTGCCCTGTCGATGGGCAGGCAGTATGATATCAATGAGGAAATGCTGCTGACGGCCGCAGCCTGTCACGACCTCGGCCTCGCTGTAGACCGGAAGACACACCACTTGGAAAGCGGACGGATTATCCGCCAGGACAAGCGGCTTTCCGAATGGTTCTCCCCTGAGCAAATCGAGACCATCGCCCAGGCGGCGGAAGATCATCGTGCATCGGCTAAAACGCTGCCAAGGAGCCTCTATGGCCGTCTTGTTGCCGAGGCGGACCGGTTAATCGTTCCCGAGACCATCATCCGACGGACTGTCCAGTTCAGCCTCTCCCACTACCCCGAACTGGACCAGAAAGGCCACTGGAACCGCACACTGGAACACCTTCACGAGAAATACGCCGAGGGCGGCTACCTCCATCTTTTGATTCCCGGCTCGCCCAATGAAGCCCCCCTGCAGCAGCTGCGAGAAATCATAAAGGATGAAACGCGGCTCCGGACTATCTTTGAATCCGTTTTCAAGGAAGAGACCTAAGCGTAGCCTACATCGTTGCTCCCGTACACCAAAACAGGCATTTCCGTGTACGAGACACTGTATTTCGACCTCCCTAGTCAGTGCGATAATCCGAATTTGCCGATGAGTATCAACAACGACGATGTCTGTCCTTTTCACATAAAATGTTTATCTTTATAGCATGTTTTACACAATACTTGGCATCATCGTAGTTGTGGCATTGTTCCTGATATTCAGGGACGACCACGACAAACGGATGGCACAGCAGACGCGCTCGTTCTCGCATACGCAAGGAAAGTCGAAGCCGGATGTGGTTAAGAAGGACTTCGATTTATCGTTCCTCGATAATATTGCCGAGATAAAGGCCATCCTCCCGAGCAACCGAAAGTACGTCGAGAAAGAGATCAAAGACGAGTTATAGACCGAGCCTACGAAAGAAGAGCTTACCATATCTGGCAGAAAGTGCAGGCTGTTTGGGTCTGACAGGACGGAGTGCGTGCTCATTCAGCCTTCGGCCCGGCATGAGAATGCGACACTTGAGGCAGAGGCTGGACAGATTGCGGAACTCTCGAGCGTCCCGTTTGTGCTGGCCACCATTGAGCTGGAGGATTGGATGATAGACCTCATGCCCTGGCCCGACAGCAATGTCTCCAGAGACCCGGAGGCTGGGAAACACGGGCAGGACACGCTGGAATACGTCCTTATGTCACTGATTCCGGAATTGAAAAAGCGCTATGGTCCCCTGCCGATTATTCTGGGCGGGTATTCTCTGGGGGGTCTCTTCGCCCTGTGGGCTTCGGCACAATCGGACAGTTTCAAGGCCGTTGCGGCGGCTTCACCGTCAGTCTGGATCAAGGACTGGATTCCCTTTGCGAAGAAACATGTACCCATGGCCGACACGGTTTACCTGAGCCTGGGAGACCAGGAAGAGCACGTTAAGAATCAGGCCATTGCGCGTGTTGGGGACTGCCTGAGGACGCAGTACCGCCTGCTGCAGGAGCACATAGGCGCCAATAACTGTACCCTCTTCTGGGAACAGGGTGGCCATTTCAATGACAACGAAGGCAGGCTGGCCAGGGCGTTTGCCTGGTGTATGGAAAGATTATAACTTTCTATAGAAAGCAGGTTTTGCAGACCTGTGCCTAACCACTCGGCCATAGTACCAAAACGGGAATTCAAAGAAGCAGTAACTCCCGAATCTGCTAAAATAAAAACTCCTATTTCTTCAAATAGTGGATAAAGAGCATCGTGAGGTCGTCGCTCTGGTCCGCCTCTCCACGGAAATCTATCACGGCCTTCTCCATAGCCTTCAGGTGGCCGTCCGCATCGCGGCGGGTGTGAAGGACAGCACGGACGCCTTCGTCTCCGAACTGGACGTGGTTGATGTTTTCCGCCTCGTTGAGACCGTCCGTGTACAGGAACAGGGCATCGTCGTAGCGCATCATAACCTCCTGCTCCTCAAACACCATCCCGTCCATAATACCCAGCGGCAGATTGGGCTTCACGTCCAGTTCCCGGATGGCATCCGTGAGGATGTACGGAGCATTGTGGCCGGCATTGCAGTACTTCAACAAGCCGGTCTCAAGATCCAGGATACCGCAGAAGAAGGTGACAAACATATTGTTGTCATTCATGTCCGTCATTCCGTCGTTGATGGAAGTGACAATGCGGGAAGGGCTGTCGTAATGGGTGGCCAGCGTACGGTACTGCGTACGGGTGACCGCCATCAAAAGGGACGCAGGAACACCCTTTCCGGAGACGTCTCCGATGCAGAAATGAAGCTTCTCGTCCCGGATGAAGAAGTCGTAGAGGTCTCCTCCCACCTCCTTGGCAGGAACCAGGAAGGCCGACATGTCCAGATCGTCCCTGTTGGGGAACGGCGGGAAAATCTTGGGCACCATCGACATCTGGATGTTGCTGGCCACCTGCAGTTCTCCCTCCATACGGTCTTTCTGGGCATTGATCTCGTTGAGTTCCCTCTGGTTCTTGAATACGGAAGAAATGATGAGAATGATCATCATAATACCCAGGACCTGAAGGAGGCCCACCATAAGGGCGATGCGACGGATGCCGGCGTATATCACGCTCTCGGGAATGACGATGGACATAACCCAGCCTGTGCGCTCAATGGGGGTATAGAAGACCAGATCGGAAAGGGCCCGCTTCTGTACGGTGAATTCTCCGGCCGCTCCGGTTTCCATATTGGCCTTTATCACCTCCCGGGCAATATGCTCCGATTGTTCGTTATTCACCGGGGAAACCACCACCTGCCCCTCCCGGGACAGGATCATGCTGTATGCGTGGGGATAAACCTGGATATTCCCCACCATCTTGGTGAGCCACTCCAGGGAAATATCGGCCGTAAGAATAGCCGCAATCTCCCCTTCCTGGTCCCGGATAGGGAGCGAATAGGTGGTCATCAGGATGTTTCCGCCGCCTTCATCTACATAAGGCTCCGACCAGTAGCCCTCCTGAAGTTCCAGTGGCTTTACGAACCATTCCTGACTGGGATAATCATACTCTTCCGTTGCCAGCGTCTTGAATTCCAGGCCATCGGGCCCCTCGCACACATACGGCGAGAAAAGCGGATGGCTTTTCAGATAACCGGGAACTACGGCCACGGTGGAACCCACTACTACGGGATTGTCTTCCACCACCCGCTGGGCCACACGAATGAGGCTGTCCGGGACATTCAGGCACCACTGGGCAATCCAGACGCTGTTGCGAACGGCCGCTTCCGTCTGGTTGATAATGTCCATGATCTTGTTGCTGGAGCTTTCCAGCTGGCCCCTGGCACGGGACGTGGATTCTTCCTTGATGCCCTGCTGGGAGAAATAATACTGAATGAGGGATGTGGCCTCCAGGGTTAGGAGAGCAACAATAACAAGCAGAACACCAGCCTTGACTCCGTGTTTGAGAGAATCCGGAATTTTAATGCTCATGATTGGAAGAGAAGACTTGGTCTATTAAAGATTCAAATTCCTTGAAGGCAAAGGTGTTGTCCAGTTCCCTGAGGGAATTGGCTAGGCCCCGGTAATGCCATTCGTGATCCTTGGGATCCGAGGCGTGGAAAAGAGACCAAAGCTTGTCTCCCTGAACGGCGTAATCCCGGGCAATGGCTCTCATATTGGAAAGTTTGTCTCCGAGGGCCACCATCTTCGCATCGTGACTGGCGTTTGCCAGGCGGTCTATGGCAGCCTTCTTGCGGGCATGCCAGCTGTCTTCCTCACTGACTCCTTCCACCATCACATCGCTTTCGGCCGCTACCAGAGAAGCTATGCGCTCTCCGAATTCTTCCCGGATCTGCTCTACTGTCACGTCCGTATCCTCCACGGTATCGTGCAGGGCGGCAGCCGCCAGCAGTTCCTGGTCCGGGGTCATGGTGGCTACAATTTCCATGGCCTCCATAGGGTGAACGATGTAAGGGAAGCCCTTTCCGCGGCGCTCCGTGCCAGCATGTGCCTTGACGGCGAAAATGATGGCCCGGTCCAGCAGTTGGGTATCTAAAGGTTTGTTTGCCATATTCAGGTTTAAGATAAATTACTTTTTCTTGTTAAAAATCACGAACTCGTTCATCACGAAGTTGAAAGCGCCGGAGAAGCACAGGCCCAGCAGGTTACAGAACACCGGTTCCAGGGACCAGCCCTGCAGCCAGTCCAGACTCACAAAGAGGAAGTGGAAGCCCTGCATAGCCACAAACTTGATGACATATCCTCCCACGCAGGTGGCATTGTATCCGGCCAGGTGCCGCATAACGGAACGGAAAGTGCCGAACTCCGAAACCCTTTCCCTCCAAACGAGGTAATAAGCTATAAAAAAATTGGCCAGGGTGGCCACCTCGAAGGAAATGGTAGGAGCAATCCAGAAAGAGCCCCAGTACGATTCCTGGAAGGCGTAAACACTCAAAAACCAGTGCAGGCCCAGATCCACAATGGTTCCCACCATGCTTGTCAAAGAAAACATGATGAACTTTTTGAGGATTTCCGTCCTGCGTCTCATAGTCCACAAAGATACGAATTTTTGTAAATGTCACAAAATTAGACTACCTTAGCAAACGATTTGTACTATACCCATGAAACCTATCATTGAACCTGTAGACAGGGAAGCCTTGCTGGCCGAACTCAACGAAAAGACGTTCCTGCGAAAAACCAATCGCGCAGGAAACGAGCTATATGTCGTTGGGCCAGAGTCGGTTCAAGTCATCAGGGAGATAGGGAGGCTTCGGGAAATCGCCTTCCGCACAGACGGTGGCGGGACGGGAAAGGAGCTGGATATTGACGAGTTTGACACCAATCCGGCCTACGGGTACAAGCAGCTGGTTCTGTGGGATCCCCAGGCCCGGGAAATCATTGGAGGCTATCGCTTCTGCCTTTGCGACCAGGCCGTTTTCGACCGTTTCGGCCAGCCCATCCTCACTTCGTCCCATATGTTCGAGTTCTCCAAGAAGTTCCTGAAGGATTACCTCCCCTACACCCTGGAGCTGGGCCGGAGTTTCGTGCAGGTGGAATACCAGAGTTCCAAGGCCGGCGCCAAGGCCCTCTTTGCCCTGGACAATCTTTTTGACGGAATCGCCGCCATCGGCATCCTGTATAACCGGCGCATCAAGTACTTCTTCGGCAAAGCCACCATCTACCGCGGCTATCCCACCGAAGCCCGCGAGATGATCATGGTGTTCCTGCGCAAATACTTCGGCCGTCACAGCCGGCTCATCCGCATCCGAAAAGAAGTAAAGGTGGAGCACCCTCACCGCTATTCCAAGCTGTTCAAAGGACTGGATTTCAAGGAAGGATACAAGGTACTGAAGGCCGAAATCACCAAGATGGGAGTATTCATTCCCCCGCTGGTGAATACCTATATGAACCTCTCCCCTACGATGGATTATTTCGGAACCGGCATCAACGACGAGTTCGGAGACGTCTATGATTCCGGCCTGATGATCAATTTTGAAGATTTATACCCCGAAAAGCGCCAGAGACATCTGGATAGCTTTTTGGCCCTGGGCTGGCAGCACCTTCGCAAACTGCTGAGAAGGCTCCAGAACCGGGTTAGCAGATAATGTTTAATACTTAAACCTAACTATGTCGGAAGAGAAGAAACAAGCTGCCCGCATTCAAACTTCTATCCTGAATGCCGCCGAAAAGAAAATACTGGTTTATCTGGCCGAAAGGATGCCCTCCTGGGTCACCTCGGACATGCTCACCTTCGTGGGCTTTTTGGGTTCCATCCTCATAGCGGCCGGTTATGCCCTTTCCAACCTGAACCTGCACTGGATGTGGCTTTCCTGCTTCGGCCTTTTTGTAAACTGGTTCGGAGATTCCCTGGACGGCAGCCTGGCCCGTGTGCGCAACACCCAGAGAAAAACCTATGGCTTCTTCATAGACCACAATGTGGACGTCATCAACGAAACCATTATGTTCATCGGCTTCGGCTGCAGCCCGATGGTGAATATGAGCTTCGCGATGCTGGCCCTGGTGGGCTATTTCATGCTCAGCATCTATGTGTACATAGACTGCCACCTGAAGGGAGAGATGCGTCTGACCTACGGAGGCCTTGGCCCCACGGAGTTCCGCATCATCATGTTCTTCATCTACATCGCTTTCATGTACATTCCCTGGCTCAGCGCCTGGAAAAAGGATGTCGTCCTGTTCCACAACCAGTTCAGCGTCGGCCTGTTCGACTACATCACCGTTGCCATCGCTGTCCTGCTGTTTGTCTTCTACCTGACAAGCCTGTTCAAGGACCTTGCCTACTACAATAAAATAGACCCTCCCGTCAAGAAGTAATGTACGCCATCACACCAGAAGAAGCCGGGAATGAACTCTCCCCTATCTTCAAGGGAAAGTTCGGGAAGATTCTTTACCACCTGGTTATGAAGGTGACGGGCATTGACAAAGCCAACAAAACCCACTACCGTGTGGGAGCGGCTGGCACGCCCGCCGGACCGGACTATGCCAAAGGCATCCTGGACGATGCGGGGATAGATTTTGCCATCGGCCACCCCGAGCGCCTGGAACAACTTCCCGAAGGGGCTTTCATTGCCATTGCCAACCACGTTTACGGCCATATTGACGGCATCTGCCTGGTGGATATCCTGGGGCACGTCCGCCCCAAGACCAAGGTGCTGGTGAACGAGTTCCTGATGTGGTTCAAGGGACTTCGGCCCAATTTCATTTCCGTGAATCCCACCACCACCCGGAAGATGACCACCGCCACCAGCATCAGCGGCATCAAAAGCGCATTGCAGCAGGTTCACGAAGGTGAGCCGCTGGCTATCTTCCCCTCGGGCGCCGTGGCGGACCTGAAGCCCCGCGAGGGCTGGACCATCAGCGAAAGGGAATGGCAGGATGCCGCCATCCGCCTGATCCGGAAAGCGCACGTTCCGGTGGTTCCCATTCGTTTTTTCGACTACAACTCCTGGTTCTACTATGCCCTGGGCCTCATCGACTACCGCATCCGCTTTGTGCGCCTGTTTCACGAGGTGTACAACAAAAAGGGGAAGCATCCCCGTGTGGGAATAGGAGAGACCATTCCTGTAGAAACCCTGGACGCCCTCTCGGACGAAGAATTCAAGGTCTTCCTGAGAAAGAGTGTCTACGATATGCCTTTACCCGAAACCTTTACCCTCCGATCAGAGTTATGGAAAAAGTAAAAGTTGTCCTTGTCACCGGCGGCAGCAGCGGCATCGGCGCCGCCACCGCCCGCCTGCTGGCCCTTTCCGGTATGAAAGTATATGCCGGAAGCCGCCGCGGCACCTTGGAAAAGCCCACGGAAGGAGTGGTCCCCGTGAAAATGGATGTGAATGACGCCACCGGTACAGAAGCCGTCGTGGCCGATATCGTAGCCCGCGAAGGAAGGCTGGACGCGGTGGTATGCAACGCCGGTAACGGCATCTACGGCCCCGTCGAAGGGACGCTGGAGGAAGAAGCGCGCAGCCAGTTTGAAACCAACTATTTCGGAGCTCTCAAAACCATCCAGGCCTGCCTTCCGGTATTCCGCAGACAGGGGCACGGCCGAATCATCACCGTCACTTCCGTGATGGCCATCCTGCAGCTCCCCTTCCAGGGGTTCTATTCTTCCGTGAAGGCAGCCCTGCTCTCCCTTTCCGAATCCCTGTCCCTGGAGCTCAAGGGGACCGGCATCGAGTGCTGCAGCATCCTGCCGGGAGACGTAGCCACCGGCTTCACCGGAGCCAGAAAGCTGAACGTCGCCGCTCAGGATCCGGATTCCCCCTATCGCGCCAGAATGGAAAAGAACCTCAAGAAGATAGAGGCCGATGAACTGGGCGGTATGGCTCCGGAGGTAATCGGGAGGGCCATCCTGAAGCAGCTGAAGCGCCGCCATATGCGCGTCCGGGTGATTCCCAGAATAGACTACGCCGCGGTGGGAGCCCTGGTTCGCTTCCTACCCGAAAAGTCCAAATTAGCCCTTCTGAACTTCTTATACAGCTAATCACTTGTACATTTTAAATATTTGCCCTATCTTTGAATCGTGAAAAAGACAGGGCTTGTTTTGGTGTGGCTGTTAGTTTCCCTTCTGGCTGCCGCTCAGGGGACCACCCGCGTTCGCGGCGTGGTGAGGGATGCCGATACCGGAGAGCCCCTTCCTTTTGTGGGCGTGTATTTCGACGGCACCACCATCGGCATCTCAACAGACTTGGAGGGCCGATACAGCCTGGAGACCCGCTCCCCCGATGCCGTTATGCTCACGGCCTCCCTCATCGGCTACGAAAGCCTTACCGCCCGCGTGCAAAAGGGCTCCTTCTCAGAGATTAACTTCTACCTGCGCCAGGATGCCCGGCAGCTGAATGCCGCCATCGTCAGGCCCGACAACCGCTACATCAAGTCTATCCTGAAAAAAATCAGCCAGAATCTCGCCGTCCACGACCCGGACAATGCCCCGGACTGGAGCAGCCGCCTGTACAGCAAGATTGAGCTGGATGTGACCAACATGGAAGACCTGATGAAAATAGGTGCGATAAACCGTAATCTGGGCTTTATGAAGGAGTACGAAGACACTTCGGCCATCACAGGAAAAGCCTTCATTCCGGCCATCATCTCGGAAAACATTTCGGACGTCTATCACCATCAGGACCCGGAATTCCAAAGGGAGGTGATGCGCTACAGCCATATGTCCGGCTTCGGAGACAACCACGTCCTGAGGCAGTACACGGGCTCCCACCTGATGAGGGCCAACTTCTTCAAGACGCACCTTTCCATCCTGAACCTGGACATCCCCAACCCGGTGGCCAGCACCTCCCAGATCTTCTACAACTATTATCTGGTAGACTCCCTGCAGGTGGAAGGCCGAAAGACATACGTGCTTCGTTTTCACCCCAAGAAACTGGTCAGTTCCCCCACCCTGGACGGAGAAATGCACATCGATGCAGAGGATTTCGGCATCCGGAGCGTCCACGCGGCCCTGTCTAAAGGCGCCAATGTAAACTGGATCCGGCACATCAACGTGGATATCCAGAACCGCCGGACCGGGGAAGGCCGCTGGTTCTTTTCAGACGAACGTCTTTTCATAGACTTTTCCATCTCCACCAGCGATTCCTCCCGGATAGTCTCTTTCCTGGGGAGGAGACAGATTAACTTTGAGGAGCCCGTTTTCGGCCCCTGGCAGGACCAGGATGCCCTCACGGCCCAGAACCTGGTTGTAGAGCGCGATGTACAGGAAGGAGACAAAGAGCTATGGGAAAAGCTTCGGCCCGTTCCCTTGGAGCCCCGCGAGCAGGGCATCTTCGACATGGTGGAGCAGTTCCAGCAAACCCGCTTCTATAAAAACACTTACGCCCTTGCGCGCACCCTCATCGGCGGCTATTACCAGATTCCCGGCACAGGCTTCGAGGTAGGCCGATGGGCCCGCACCATCGTCTACAACCAGACGGAGGGACTGCGCCTGCAACTGGGCGGACGCACAACCAAGGATTTCTCGGGATTCATCCGGCTGGGCGGCTACGTCGCCTATGGCTTCCGGGACAAAAGAGCAAAAGGGCAGGTATCGGCCGAAATGATGTTCAATCGGGAGGTCACCCGGAAGCTCACGCTGATGGCCCAGTGGGACTATACCCAGTTTGGCGCCGGAAAAGGGGTGTTTACCGCGCAGAATATGATCTCTTCCGTTCTGGCCCGCTCCCACGCCAATCGCCAGAGCCTGGTACGCTCTTTCGACATTCTCTACGACCACGAATTCACCCCTTCCGTAAATACTTTCCTTGAATGGACCACGTCCCGCGTCTGGAGCAATCCGCTGGTGCCTTTCATAAGGCCGGACGGCAGCCTGCAGGAAAGCTTTTCCACCAATACCCTCCACGCCAGCATCCGCTTTTCCAAAGACGAGAGGGTAACGCGTAACGTATTCAAGAAGACGTACTTATACACTAAATATCCCGTGCTGATGATAGATGTCATCGGCGGTTTCAAAGGCATCACCAGGGACGATTTCCCCTATCTGAGAACCGACGCCACCCTCAAGTGGAAGATGCCCTCCAATGCCATCGGTTTCGGCCGGCTGCAAGTGGAAGCCGGTGCCATCTGGGGAAGCATTCCCTATCCGATGCTCAAACTGCACGAAGGCAACCAGACTTTCTTTATGGACCGGTCGGCCTTCAGTTGTATGAATTACTATGAATTCATATCAGACCGCTGGATTTCAGGTTATTATGAGCACAATTTCAACGGTTTCTTCCTGGGAAAGATTCCCTACGTGAAGGAACTGGACCTTAGGGAAGTGTTTACGGCCCGTGTGGCGTGGGGCACCCTTTCCGAGGCCAACAGCACCCACGCTCCCTTCCGTCTGCCCGAGGGCTCCGGAACCCTTGAAACCCCTTACGTAGAGCTGGGAGTGGGCCTTTCCAATATTTTCCGGGTCCTTAGGATAGACGCCTTCTGGCGCGTTACCCACCGCCGGCCGGAAGCCAAGAAGAATTTTACGATCAATATAGGAATAGATGTAGATTTTTAGCACTATGAAAAACCAATTTACCCTTTACAAAGTAAACGAGGAAAACCACAAGCCAGGACATTACAAAGGAATCAAACGGCCGGGATACGTCTACTCCTTCCTGGTGGAAGGAGAGATTTTGGCCGAGATTGACGGCAAGAATATCCTCGTAGGGCCGGGCCAGTTTGTGATGGTTCCCCCGGAAAAGGACATAGACGTAAAGTACTTCCACGGCTGCCAGGGTTTCGACGGCCGGTTCACGCTGGAGTTCCTCAAAGACGCTTCCTACCCGGTGCTGCGCTCGGATTCCCTTATCCAGCAAAGCTTCTGGTTTGAGGATGCCGTGTTTATGGGGGCCCTGTTCAAGAGAATGTATACCGCCTACGAGGACAGAGACCGTAACTTCCTCCAGAGTGCCCTGGACCTGATTCTGGGGCAGATCCGCCCCGGTGGAAAGGTAGCCGCCGTATCGGAGCGTTTCCTGCAATTGGTTTTTGAAAAGGACAAGATTCCCCTATCAGTTGCCGAATACGCAGAAATGCTGAGCGTTACGCCCAATTACCTGAACAAGACCGTCAAGAACCGTACCCGCCGGACGGCCATCGACTGGATAGAGATTGCGCGAATGAACATCGCCAAGAAACTTCTCAAAGACCCCAGCATTTCCATCGCCGAAGTATCGGCCCAGGCCGGCCTGCCGGACCAGTCCTACTTCTCCCGTTTCTTCAAGAAAATGACCGGGCAAACCCCGTCCGAATTCCGAAACGGAGACTAAAGGGTGTAAGAGAGAACGGTCAGAAGATTGTTCTCCACCTTGAAACGAAGTTCTCCTCCTTCAAAGGGCATTCCATACACTTTTCCTGCCTGGTCCTGATAGGCCGGGCGGGGATCCAGCGCCAGTGCATCCTCCAGGAGGGTGCGCTGCCGACTGTCCAGAGGCAGCGTTTCGGGAATCACGACGGTCAGTTTCTTTTCGGGCGCGGCGGCGGCAAAACCGCAAAGGGCCTCGGGAAAACTGTCTGCGTAGGCAACGTACGGCTTGATGTCATAGATGGGGGTTCCATCCATCAGATCGGCGCCTCTTACCACAAGTTCCCGGTCTTCTATGCGAAGAAGTTCCACACAGGAAAGGCCGATGGGATTGGGCCGATAAGGGCTTCTCGTAGCCCAGACGCCCACGCAGGTGTTGCCGCCAAGCCGGGGAGGGCGCACGGTGGGTTGCCACTCCCCTTTTGCGGGTTTGTTGGCGCTGAAGCCCCAGATGAGCCAGAGGCGGCTGAAGCCTTCCAGCCCCCGCAGAGCCTCCCGGACGCGGAATTCTTCTTCAAAGACTATGCGTCCTTCGGCCTTCACCAGCCCGCTTTGGCGGGGAATGCCAAACTTGGAACCGAAGGAGCCCTTATAGTAAGCCACCGGCTTCAGAACCACCTCGCCGGTCATATCAGGAAAGGAATTTACCGTGACAACGGCAGTAGCGGAGGCCGCTGCCGCAGGGGCAGGGATCGTCAGCGGCCACGTGCGGAATGGCAAAGCCCAGGGGTAGGAAATCCGTGTTCAGATCTCCGGCATACCCATCCGAAATGGTAGGCTCCGGCATACTCCAGTGCGGGTATTCTTCTCCGGCGGGAAGGGGTTCTTCCTCCCTTCGGGTGTGCCAGGCGGGCCAGTCGGCCTTGGCGACATCGGCCTCCCGGGCGCTGTAGCCACAGAGGAACCACTTGGGAATGCTGTCGGCATAGTCGCTCACTATCTGGCAGCAGGCCAGCCAGCTGTCTTCGTCCAGTTCCGGGCTCATCGGGCTTTCCAGCAAAGGCTGGAAAAGTGCATCGTTCTGCTCTACAGTATACTGCGCCTCCATCCAGGTGTCGTGCTGGGCCTTTACCAACTCGTATCCTTCATAGCCTACGCGGCGGTACATCTGCTCCAGCCGCATTCCTTCGGGCGTTTTCATCCCGATGGTAAAATAAGGGGCGCCGGCACCCGCTTCCCGGGCCTCGGCCGGCGTGAAGGGTTTGAACTCCTTTCGGCCCAGTGCTTTCCGCTGGGTAAAGATCTCTTCCACATTCTCTACGCAGGGAGAGCACACGTAGTCTCCCCACTCGTCCGTGTAGCGGTACATCTTCACCAGCGGACTCTGGTGCAGCATCTTCGAAAGACGCTTGAAGTCTCCTCCGTGGGCCTTCTCGTACCAGTCCATCACCAGGTCTATGAAGCGCTCCGTGGGCAGGATTCCATACAGGTTCAGGTATCCCAGGGCCACCCGCTCCACTTCGAACTGGCCGCTCTTTTCGCAGGAGCGCAGCACTTTATCCACATCCGGAGCCACGATATCGTACATCTCGCGGCTGATCCATACCTTGTGGAAATTCTCGTCCGAATCGTCGAACTGCACGAGGCCCGTCACCTCCAACAGGGAAGGATAATCGGCAAAGTCCTGGTACTGGACTTTTTCCGGGCCGGCGTGCACCAGTTCCCTCAGAAGGCGTACATCCCGTTCCATCAGATGCGACATCCACCTGCACGGCTGCCCGTGCAGGTAGGTGTGCAACTGGTCTACCAGCTGGGACTTCCGCAGACGCGAACTCATCTCGGTCCCGAGGATACTCCCCAGGTCCTGCAGTTCCATCTTTTGGAATCCGTCCAGTATGGTATGTAACGTCCTTTCTTTCATCGGGGGCGCAAAGATACTAATTTTCCTGGTATTTCAGGATGGGGTTGCGGGCGGCGGTGGTTTCGTCCGGGCGGGAGATGGGCGTGTTGTGCGGGGCTTCGTGCAGGATATTGGGATCCTGTGCGGCCTCGTCGGCAATCTTTCTCATCACCTCGATAAACGCATCCAGGGTTTCCTTGCTCTCGGTTTCCGTGGGCTCTATCATCAGGGCCTGGTGGAACAGGAGCGGGAAGTAAATGGTGGGTGCGTGGAAACCGTAATCCAGCAGGCGCTTGGCCACATCCAGCGTAGTAGCGCCGGGGACATCGTCGTGGGCACCGTCGTTGATGAGGCCGTCAAACACGAACTCGTGCTTGCAAACGCCTTCGATGGGCAGCTTGTACTTGTCCTTGAGGCACTCCTTGATGTAGTTAGCACCCAGGACGGCATACTGGCCCACCTTCTGCAGATGGTCCTTACCCAGGGAAAGGATGTATGCGTATGCGCGCAGGATTACGCCGAAGTTGCCGTGGAAACCGGACACCTTGATGGCAGGGATACAGCTTTCCAGATGCTTGGCCACCCCTACGGGGCCACTGCCGGGACCGCCTCCGCCGTGCGGCGTGGAGAAGGTCTTGTGCAGGTTCAGGTGCATGATGTCAAAGCCCATATCTCCAGGACGGACCACACCCATCAGCGGGTTCATGTTGGCGCCGTCGTAGTACAGCAGGCCGCCCACACCGTGCACCAGCGAGGCAATCTCCTCAATCTGGGTCTCGAACAGGCCCAGGGTGTTGGGGTTGGTCATCATGATACCGGCAATGTCCGGACCCAGCAGTGGCTTCAGGGCCTCCACGTCGATGCGGCCGTTCTCCAGGGACTTCACTTCCACCACTTCCAGACCAGCCACGGCGGCCGATGCGGGATTGGTACCGTGGGCGCTGTCCGGGACAATGACCTTGGTGCGGGCCAGGTCTCCCCTATTCAGGTGATACTGGCGCATGATCATCAGGCCGGTAAGCTCACCGTGGGCGCCGGCGCAGGGAGCAAACGTAAAGGTGTGCATGCCGGTAATGGCAGCGAGGGCCTTGTTCATTTCCTCATACACCTTTTTCACACCGGGAACCAGTTCATCCTTCATCAGGGGATGCAGGCAGTTAAAGCCCGGCAGGGCGGCCATCTCCTCATTGATCTTGGGATTGTACTTCATGGTGCAGGAGCCCAGCGGATAGAAGCCGGTATCCACACCGAAGTTCATCTGGGAGAGGTTGGTATAGTGACGGACCACATCCGGCTCGCTCACCTGGGGCAGGTTCAGGGCCGATTCACGGCGCAGCCCGGCGGGAACCTCCGGGGCTGAAGGGAACTTGTTCACGGGAAGGGAAAAACCGGTGCGGCCTTCCTGGGAGAGTTCGAAAACGAGTTTGTCGTAGTATTTCATAGCTTACCCCTCCTTTACTGCGGCTACCAGCCGGTCTATATCTTCCTTGGAACGCTTCTCGGTCACGCAGAAGCTCACATAGCCTTCCTCGCTTGGATAGGCGGCAAAATAACCGGCCTTCTCCAGCTTTTCCTGCAGGGAACCGGTCCCTTTGTACTTGAGCACAAACTCCTTGAGGAAGGGCTTATCCGGGAACACATCCTCGAACTTGCCGGTCTTCAGCAGTTCGGCCTTCAGGTAATGGGCGCCGTCGGCACTGATCTTATTCACCTGTTTCATCCCTTCCGGACCCATCAGGGAAAGGTATACCGTTACCCAAAGGGCCATCAGGCTCTCGTTGGAGCAGATGTTGGAAGTGGCTTTTTCTCTCTTGATATGCTGCTCTCTGGCCTGCAGGGTGAGGACGAACACACGGCGGCCCTGTTTGTCCACCGTCTGGCCCACAATGCGGCCGGGCATCTTGCGCATATGCTCTTTCTTCACGGTCATGAAACCCACGTACGGGCCGCCGTAGCAAAGCGGCAGCCCCAGGGGCTGGCCATCCCCCACGGCCACATCGGCCCCCCATTCGGCGGGCGTCTTGACAACGGCCAGGGCGGAAGGGTCGCAATACTCGATGAGAATGCCCTTTTCCCCGTGGATGGCATCGGCAAAGCCGCTGTGGTCTTCCACGATGCCGAAACGGTTCACGGAAGGCACAATCACGCCGGCCACATCATCCTTGGCCAGTTCGGCCTTGAGGGCCTGCAGGGAGGTTTGTCCTCCATCGGCCGGTACCATGCCTATCTCCACCCCGTGGAACCTCGCATAGGTCTTCACCACGTCGACGACGCTGGGAAGCAGGGTGGCCGAAAGGAGCACGCGCGTTTTCTTGCGGGCACAGGCGATGGCCATCTTCATGGCCTCGGCGGCGGCGGTGGGGCCGTCGTACATAGAGGCGTTGGAGACATCCAGGCCGGTGAGCTCGCACATCATGCTCTGGTACTCGAAGATATAGCGGAGCGTTCCCTGGGAAATCTCACACTGATAGGGAGTGTATGCCGTCAGGAACTCGCTGCGGGAGCACAGGTAAGGGATGACGGACGGCGTGTAGTGATCGTAGGCACCTTGGCCCACAAACACCTTCAGCCGGGCGTTCATCGCCTCCAGGGAGGCAAAATAGTCGCGGATTTCCTGCTCGGACAAAGCCTCCGGAAGGGCATAGGCGCCCTTGTGCAGGAACTGGGCGGGAACATCGCTGTAGAGGTCTTCCAGCTTGTTCACGCCGATTCGGGCCAGCATGGCCTTCACATCCGCTTCCGTCTGGGGTAAGTAAGGAAGCCGGGCCATCTTACTCTCCGATGACAGCTTTGTAACCGGCGGCGTCCAGCAGGGCATCCAGCTCGGCGGGATTAGACATCTTCACCTTGATGATCCAGGAGCCGTAAGCATCTTCGTTCACCTTCTCGGGAGCATCTTCCAGTTCCTCATTCACGGCGCATACCGTACCGGAAACCGGGCTGTAGAGCTCGGAAGAGGCTTTCACGCTTTCCAGGGCGCCGAATTCCTCACCGGCGGCCACTTCGTCGTCCACCTCCGGCATATCTACATAGGTAATGTCTCCCATTTCGGCCTGGGCGTAGTCGGATACGCCGATAACGGCTACATCGCCCTCTACCTTTACCCACTCGTGGGATTCGGAATACTTGAGTCCTTCAATAATCTTAGACATAGTGTTTTGTGTTTATTTTTTGTAATTTGTTTGATAGAATCTCTTTTTGACCACCTTGCCGGGGAACACTTTCTTGCGGATGCGGATGGAAAGCGGAGTATCCAGGGCGGCGTACTCCTTGTCCACCAGGGCAAAGCAGATGCTCTTGTCCAGGGAGATGGAATGATAGCCGGTGGTAACCACGCCCACCTCTTTTTCATCGGCCGTCTCTACCGGGTAACCGGCACGCGGAATGGCCTTGTCCTCTATTTCGATGCCCACCAGCTTGCGCGAGAGGTTTCCGGCTTTCTGGTCCAGCAGGGCCTGTTTGCCGATGAAGTCCTTCTCATATTTGCAGAACATGCCCAGACCGGCCATCACGGGGCTGATCTCCGGGCTCAGTTCATCTCCGTACAGGGGAAGACCGGCCTCGAAGCGGAGGGTATCCCGGCAGCCCAGGCCACAGGGCTGCACCCCGGCCTTGAGAAGTTTGTCCCAGATTTCCACGATGTTTTCGTTGGAAGTATAGATCTCGAATCCGTCTTCTCCGGTGTAACCCGTGCGGCTGAGGATGAGGCGTTCTCCATTATACTCCACGTCACAGAAAGTGTAGAAGGCCAGATCGGCCGCTTCCTTGTACCCCAGGACTTCGATGATGGTTTTCTCTGCCTCCGGACCCTGGACGGCAATCTGCCCTATACGGGGGGAAGCATTGTCCAGCTTGCAGTCAAAGCCCTTGGCGTGCTCCTGGATCCAGGCAAAGTCCTTGTCTATGTTGGCGGCATTGACCACCAGCAGGAAGTGGTTGGCCAGATACTCCCGATAAACGAGAAGATCATCCACGGTGCCTCCGTCGGGATAGCACATCATACCGTAGAGAACTTTTCCGGGTTCGTATCCACGGATGTCGTTGGTGAAAATGTGGTTGATGAAAGCCTCGGCCTCCGGGCCTTTCACGAAGATTTCTCCCATATGGGACACATCGAACATACCCACTTTCTGCCGAACGGCATTGTGCTCCACGGTGATGCCGTCGTACTGGATGGGCATCATAAAGCCGGCGAAGGGGCTCATCTTGGCACCCAGAGCTACGTGGGCATCGTACAGGCAGGTCTTCTGCAGCTGGTCCAGAGGGATTTGAACGTCTGACATACTTAGCGCGTTACTTTAAAAGATTTGTTAAACAATGATATAATTCAATATTCGTTTCCTTGTTGATCCGAAGGTCTTCGGGCGTTGCGCCCTTGGAAGGAGCCAGTTCTCCGCAAATGTCCACCGCCACTATTTCCAGCGCCTCCGCCAATCGGCCCAGTTCCCTTTTCACGTCTTCCAGCGTATGGCCTCCCTGTGTCCAGTCTGTACGGGCATACGCCTTGTCCATAATATCCTTGTCCAGAGACACATACACCCGCTCTCCCCTTCTTTCTTCCAACCAGGCGGCAGGAATCTCGTTTTCGCAGCCTTCCGGTCCGATGGTGACAACATCCCTGAGCATCGGATTCTTCTGCTGCATCTCCTTGACCCAGCTGCCGCAGGAAAGGACGCCTTCGAAGGCCGGGTCCTGGTTGTCCGGGTGGTTATCCAGCAGGACCAGGTGAAAAGGTTCCCTTTCCTTCAGGGCCAGAAGATGGCTCAGATAGTGGTAGTCTCCACTGTCCAGCCACCTGAGGCGGGGCAAGGGGCTTGGGAGAGCCTTCTCCAACTGCTCCAGGGCCTGCGCGTCACAATAGCAGCAACAACCTTCCAGGCCGGTAAAGTCCAGTACCTGAGCATCTTTCAGGCAGGAAAGGAACCCTTCCTCCCCATAGGCTTCACTAAAATGGAACACCAGGCTATTCATCTTTCAAAGATACGCATTTTTTTCGTACTTTTGCAGCAGAATTGCACAGACTTATGGCAGAATCCAATTTCATAGACTACGTACGCATCTTCTGCGCCAGCGGGCACGGAGGAGCCGGCAGTGCCCACCTGCACCGCGCCAAGTATGTGCCCAAGGGAGGGCCGGACGGAGGCGACGGAGGCCGGGGCGGCCATATCATCCTGCGGGTGAACCCCCAGCTGTGGACCCTCATCCACCTGCGTTACCGCAAAGTGGTGAAGGCCGAGAACGGAGGCAACGGCGCCGAAGCCCTCAAAAGGGGCAAGAACGGGGCCGATATCGTGCTGGAAGTACCCCAGGGCGTGGTGGTCAAGGATGCCGAAACCGAGGAAGTGATTACGGAACTGGTGGAACCCGGTCAGGAGTACATCCTGTGCCCGGGCGGCCGCGGCGGATGGGGAAACGACCACTTCAAAAGTGCCACCAACCAGACGCCCCGCTACGCCCAGCCCGGAGAGGAAGGCGTGGAAGGCTGGTTCATCCTGGAGCTGAAGGTACTGGCCGATGTCGGCCTGGTGGGCTTCCCCAATGCGGGCAAGAGCACCCTTCTGGCCGCCATCACATCGGCCAAACCCAAGATTGCCAATTACGCCTTCACCACGCTGGAGCCCAACCTGGGCATCGTCCGTTACTACGACGACCGTTCTTTCGTGATGGCCGACATTCCCGGCATCATCGAGGGCGCGCATGAGGGAAAGGGCATCGGGATGCGTTTCCTCAGGCACATAGAGCGCAATTCCGTGCTGCTGTTCATGGTGGCGGCCGACGAGCCGGATGTCACCAAGGGGTACAAGATCCTCCTGAAGGAACTGGAAGAATACAATCCGGAACTGCTGGTGAAAGACCGCGTACTGGCCATCACCAAAACGGACCTGATAGACGAAAAACAAAAGGCCAAGATTGAGAAAAAGCTGCCGGCAGACATTCCCCATATCTTTATTTCCTCGGTGGCGCAAACCGGCCTGAATGAACTCAAAGAAACCTTATGGAAAGCCTTATCCAACTAGACCAGCAGCTGACGCTCTGGATTAATCAGCATAACCTGGAAGCCCTCAATGGCTTCTGGCATTTTGTATCCCAGGTTCGCGTGTGGTTCCCCTTTTACGGGCTCATCGCAGGCCTCATCATCTGGAAACTGGGCTGGAAGAAAGGCCTGTGCGTGGTAGCATTCGCCATCCTGGGCGTCGTCCTCACAGACCAGCTGGCCAATGCCTTCAAGGAGGGCTTTATGCGCCTTCGTCCCTGCCGGGACCCTTGGATGACAGCCCACGGTGTCCTGTGCCCGGACGGAATCATCGGAGGAATGCACAGCTTCTATTCCGGCCACGCGTCCAATACCTTCGGCTTTGCGGCCCTCACCTGGGCCGGGCTCCAGCTCAACGACAAACAGCACAGTTACCGCTGGTTGGGCTGGTGCTTGTTCCTCTGGGCAGCCATCGTTTCCATAAGCCGCATTATGCTGGCAGCCCATTTCCTCGGGGATATTCTTGTAGGAGCCCTCATTGGAACAGCTATCGGCCTTGCCCTGGCATACTGCTCCTACTGGGTCATTACTAAAGCACGTCTGTAAGCTTCTCCATCTGCATGCTGTGGGATCCCTTCAACAGCACAGTACAGCCTTCCAGGGGATTCTCTTTCAGATACTTCGCCAGGTCTTCGGACGTGGCGAAAGTTTTATAGGGCTTGCCCTTGGCGGCGCTGGTGAACTCCTCACCTACCAGGAAGGCTTCCATTCCCTCCAGGCGCTCTACAATTTTCCGGTGCTCCGCTGCGGCATCGGCCCCCAGTTCCCGCATATCCCCGAGAAGGGCCACCTTGCGGCCGGGCATCAGGGACAGGTTCTCAAGGGCTACGGCCATAGAGGAGGGATTGGCATTGTATGCATCTACGATGAGTGTATTCTTTTCTGTCTTAACCAGTTGGGAGCGGTTATTTGAAGGGACGTAGGAGGCAATGGCCTGCAGGGCATCCTCCCGGGGAACGTCGAAGTACCAGGCCAGTTTGAGGGCGGCCAGGATGTTGGCGGCATTGTAGGCCCCCACGAGGTGCGTCTTCAAAACGGCATCTTCAAAGTCTAGCTCCACAAAGGGATCGGCCTTGACGGTAACTCCTTCCCGGGAATAGGTAATGGCTTCCAGGCCTCTCTGGGAAAGCATTTCCTGCAGAACAGGGTCTTCGGCATTGGCAAACACCACGCCGTCGTGCTCTTTCAGATAATCATAGAGAAGCCCCTTGGCGTGTTTAACCCCCTCAAAACTGCCGAACCCCAGCAGGTGGGCCTTGCCCACATTGGTGATAAGTCCCAGATTGGGCTGGGCCACGGCCAGAAGGGGTTTGAGGTCTTCGGGATGGCTGGCGCCCATCTCCACGATGGCCAGCTGGGCACGGGGGCCGATTTTGAGCACCGTGAGCGGCACGCCAATCTCGTTGTTCAGATTCCCTTCTGTGGCACTGACCCGGTACGCCGCGCCAAGAGCCGTCTTGATAAGCTCCTTGGTGGTGGTTTTGCCGTTGGTTCCGGTGAGGCCGATTACGGGAATGCGAAGCTGCCGGCGGTGGTACGCCGCCAGGGCTTTCAGGGTTTCCAGGGTATCGGGCACCTTGATCAGACGAGGGTCATCGGCCTGCAGGTCCTCCCCTGCCACGGCATACGAGGCACCTTTCTCCAACGCCTGGAGGGCGAAGCGGTTGCCGTCGAAATTCTCTCCCTTGAGAGCAAAGAAAAGTTGATTTTTCTTAAGGGTACGGGTATCCGTACAAACTCCTGCGCTTTGCAGGAAGATATCGTATAAATCTTTGATTTCCATTATTTTCCAGTACTTCCAAAACCGCCGGCTCCCCGGCCCGTGGCATCCAGCTGATCCACCGGCTCCCATTCTACCTGCTCGTGGCGGGCAATCACCATCTGGGCAATCCTCTCCCCGGGCACAATCTCGAAAGGCTCGTTGGAAAGATTCACCAGAATCACCTTGATCTCTCCCCGGTAATCCGCATCGATGGTTCCGGGAGTATTGAGAACGGTAATACCGTGCTTGGCCGCCAGGCCGCTACGAGGCCTCACCTGTGCTTCATAACCAGCCGGAAGGGCGATGGAGAGCCCCGTGGGAACCAGCGTACGCTGCAGGGGCTGAAGCGTGACGGCCTCCGGGAGGTGGGCCTTGAGATCCACCCCGGCGCTTTGCTCCGTTGCGTAGGCCGGGCAGGGATAAGGTGACTGATTGACAATCTTGACTTTCATTATTTGGGAGCTTTGATATACAGGACGATGGCTATGATAGTATAGAGGTAGTTGGGCAGCCAGATGGCGATGGATGCCGGAAGGGTATCCGTAATCACAAACATTTCACTGAACTGCATAAACAAGATGTAGGAGAAGCCCAGGGCCGTTCCCGCCGCCAGGTTCCAGCCCATCCCTCCCCTCTTCTTCCGGGTAGAAAGGCTGAGGCCGATGATGGTAAGGATGATGGTGGAGAAGGGCAGCGAATAGCGGTTGTTCTTTTCTATAAGTGCCTGATTCACAGAAGCATCTCCACGCATAATCTGGGTTTCTATCAGCTGGTCCAGTTCCCGCTTGTTCAGGCGCTGGATGGTGTACTTGTTCAGGAAAAAGTCGTCCCTGGTGAGACTGAGGGTGGTATCCATCTGGCGGCCGCTGCGGATATGGTCTTTCATGCCTTCGTCATAATCCCGCACGAACCAGTTTCTCAGGTGCCATACCCCGGTAAGGGTATCGTATTGGGCCGATTCGGCCGTAATCTTGGAGCGGAGTTTGCCGCCCGAGAGGTCTTCCAGCGTGAAATTGTACGCCGTATTGTTGTAGGCGCTGAAGCTTTCCAGATACACAAAATGGTCATCTTCCAGCTTGTAATGCATGTCGTGCCCGATATTCACCTTGTGGCGGGGATTGTACTTCTGCTCAAAATCCACCCGGACACCGTTGGCGTGGGGAATCACCCACTGCCCCAGTTCCAGGGACAGGAGCGCGATAAAGCAGGCCGACAGCAGATACGGCAGGGCGAAGCGATGGTAGCTGATTCCGCCCGACAGAATGGCAATCACCTCCGAATCCTGCGTCATCTTGGAGGTGAAGAAGATGACCGTCAGGAACACGAACATGGGAGAATACATGTTCATGAAGTACGGGACGAAATTGCAGTAATAGTCAAAGATAATGGCTTTCAGGGGGGCTTCCTTGTTGATGAAGTCCTCGATTTTCTCACTGACGTCGAAGATGATGATAATCACCGCCAGGAAGAGGATGGCCATGAAGAAAGTGACCAGGAACTTCCGAATGATGTACCAGTCCAGCCTGTGGAGCCCCGTGAACCTCAGTCTCATAGTCTTTGCATCAGTTTAGGGACAACGGCGTTTTTCCAGCTGAGGAAATCTCCCTGGAGGATGTGCTCCCGGGCCACCCTCACCAGATCCAGGTAGAAGGCCAGGTTGTGCTCCGAGGCCACCATGGCCGCAAACATTTCCTTGGCGATGAAAAGGTGATGGATGTATCCCCGCGTGTAGTAGCTGTCCACAAAGGAGGTTCCCTTAGGATCCAGAGGGGTGAAATCATCCGTCCACTTGGAGTTTCGCATATTCATGATACCGTCCCAGGTAAAGAGCATCCCGTTACGGCCGTTGCGGGTGGGCATCACGCAGTCGAACATGTCTATTCCCCTGGCAATGCCTTCCAGGATGTTGGCGGGGGTTCCCACTCCCATCAGGTAGCGGGGTTTTTCCTGCGGCAGGAGCGGACAGGTGTACTCCAGCATCTCATACATTTTTTCCGTGGGCTCCCCTACCGCCAGGCCGCCTACGGCATAGCCTCCGCGGTTGGCGTTGTCCAGGGTGAGAGCGTGCTCTACGGCCTGTCTTCTGAGTTCCGGATAGATGCAACCCTGGATGATGGGGAACATCACCTGCTGGTATCCGTACAGGGGTTCGGTCTCGTCAAAGTGTTTGGCGAAACGCTCCAGCCAGCCCTGGGTGAGTTTCAGGGACTTGGTGGCATAGCGGATATCGGCATCTCCCGGGCAGCACTCGTCCAGGGCCATCATAATATCCGCCCCGATGATGCGCTGGGTATCTACGTTGTTCTCCGGAGTAAAGATGTGCTTGCTGCCGTCTATGTGCGAGGAAAACTTGCAGCCCTCTTCCGTGAGCTTCCGGATGGGCGCGAGGGAGAACACCTGGAAACCGCCGCTGTCCGTGAGGATGGGACGGTCCCAGTGCTCGAATTTGTGCAGGCCGCCGGCTTTGAAAAGCGTGTCCAGACCGGGCCTCAGGTACAGGTGATAGGTGTTACCCAGGATAATCTGGGCCTTGATATCATTCTCCAAATCCCTGTGATAGACACCCTTGACGGAGCCCACCGTACCCACGGGCATAAAAATGGGGGTTTGGATTTCTCCGTGGTCTGTAGAGATCTTGCCGGCGCGGGCTGCGCTGGCGGGGTCTACGGCTATCTTCTCAAATTTGAACATCCTATTTGTATAATCATACAAAAGTACGGATTTTTTCGTAAATTTGCGTGATTCAAGTGAAGTCAAAAATACAAAATATCATTATGCAGATCAAGATCAAGCCCGTTACCGTCAAGCTCATCGTGATGAACTTCCTGGAATTCGCCGTCTGGGGCGCCTATCTCACTTCTCTTGGCAGATACCTCGGCAATATCGGCCTGGGCAGCCAGATCAAGTGGTTCTTCGCCATGCAGGGCGTCGTTTCCATCTTTATGCCCACCCTGATGGGAATAGTGGCCGATAAGAAAATGGAAGCCCAGAAGGTGCTGTCCCTTTGCCACGGCCTGGCGGGCCTGTTCATGGCCGGTGCCGGCTGCTACTGCATGACCGCGGGAAGCTCCGTGGAGTTTGCCCCGCTGTTTATCCTCTACAGCCTCAGCGTGGCTTTCTTCATGCCCACCATCGCCCTGGTCAACTCCGTGGCATACAACGCCCTCACCAAGGAAGGAATGGACCCTGTGAAGGCCTTCCCGCCCATCCGCGTGTTCGGCACCATAGGCTTTATCTGCAGTATGCTTCTCACCAACTTCCTGCACATTGGCGGCGTTGCCATGCAGGACAGTTATACCCAGCTCATCTCTTCCGGCATTCTCTCTCTCCTGCTTTGCGGTTATGCCCTCACCATGCCGAACTGCCCCATCGACAGAAGCAAGAAAGATGAAACCCTTGCCGATGCTTTCGGCCTGAAGGCTTTCGCCCTGTTCAAGGACGGACAGTTTGCCATCTTCTTCATTTTCAGCATGCTGCTGGGGGCTTCTCTCCAGATTACCAACGGCTATGCCAACACCTTCCTGGGCTCTTTCGCGGCAGATCCGGCTCTGGCCGATACATTTGCCGTCAAGAATTCCAACGCGCTCATTTCCATCTCCCAGGCCTCCGAAACCCTCTGTATCCTGCTCATTTCCTTCTTCATGAAGAAGTTCGGCATCAAGAAGGTAATGCTCATTTCCATGTTTGCCTGGGTACTTCGTTTTGCCTTCTTCGGAATGGGCCACCCCGCTATGCCAGGGGTACTGCTGTTCATCCTCAGCTGCATCGTCTACGGTATGGCCTTTGACTTTTTCAACATCTCCGGTTCCCTGTACGTGGAGCAGAACGCCGCCAAGGATATCCGCTCCAGCGCCCAGGGCCTGTTCATGATGATGACCAACGGCTTCGGCGCCACCATCGGCACCCTGGCCGCCGGCGCTGTGGTAGATGCCTGTGACGTGTTCAACACCCCCGCCAACTGGCCCCACGCCTGGTACATCTTTGCCGGCTATTCGCTGGTGGTTGCCATCCTGTTCTGGATCCTGTTCAAAGATCCTCAGAAAAAGACGGCTTAGGCTGTTTCTTATCCGGAACCAGACATACCAGCCTCTTGATACGGGATTCTGTCATCTCGTACTGGAAGTTGTATACGGCAAACAGATTGTGCCGCCCAACCCGGCGGAAAGAGGTGACAAACTGGGAGTCAAAGCCCAGCTGCGACAGGGTTATAAGGTCTACGGTCTGGATTCCCATCCCGTAGAGACGCTCCAAAATAGCATAATTAAGGTCTATCTTGCGCAAGACCACCGCCTGCAAGTCTCCCCTGTAGGGGTAGCGCCGCCGGTTGTGGTACTCGTTCTTGCAGGCTTCGCTGCAGAATTTTCGGTCTGCACGGCCATACACAATCTCTTTTCCGCAGTTGATGCAGCGGGTCATGATCTTAAAATATTCCAAGGTATAAGCCATAGCCTCAGGCGGTTTTTGGGCAAAGGTGAAAAACGAAGCTGAGAAATCCAAGGATCGTAAAAAACATTTCTCAGTTTTTTCTGTTTTCACCGAATAGCAAGAAAAATGAAATCGTAAGAATTATTCTTGCGATTCGTTTTTTTTCTGTGCAAAAGGATAGCAAAACACACAAAAAGCATCAGAAACAGCAAAATCTGCAGCTGGTGGGGTCTCCTTGCGAGGAAACCATTTTTTTCTGCCCTTACTTTGTCTCCCGAGCCCCACGGCAGCGCGCGCCGGTTCCGGGCACAAGTTCAACCGATTTATTATCTGAGAGTCATGGAATTTTTGAACAAAATCGAACTCAAAGGCGTGGTGGGCCGCGCCGAAGTGAACAGCTTCAACAACAGCCAGGTGTGTAACTTTTCAGTGGTCACCGAGTACAGCACCATTGACAAGGAACGCAATGCCATCATCGAGACCTCCTGGTTCAATGTGTCGGCCTGGGCCGGAAGAGACACCATCGCAGACCTGTACACCATCCAGAAGGGCGCGTGGGTGCGCGTGGTGGGACGCCTCCGCGTGCGCAAGTACACCACCCAGACCGGAGAGGAGCGTTCTGCAATGGACGTGATCGCCGGACGCGTGGAACTCCTCAAAAAAGACGACGAAGCCTCCACAATGCAACCCCAAAGAGACTAAGCTATGTACACAGACTGCCAGCACAAGCTCCTGCTTGCTTTTCTACTGCTCGCGACTGCCTGCGGCCCTTCCTCCCATATCAGGCAACTGAAACAGGAACAGGTATCGGCCCAGCTGTCTCTGAGCGAGGAAAGGGAGCTCCCTACCCTGGATGTAGGGGCGCCTGTTCACCGGGACACCCTGGTGGTGGAAGACCCGCAGGGACGTGAGGTTATCATAATGAAAGCCGTCAAAGACGAGAATGGAGAAATGGTAGCCCATGAAACCCTGGACGCCGCCCGGGTTACCGCGCGCTTTCGCAATGTGGCGGAGCGCGGTGGAAGTGTAGACCTTCGCTTCCAAATCCTGGTTCCGGAAAAGATGCAGGACAGTGACTGGCAGCTGTGTTTTTACCCCGACTTGTTTGTCCTGGAGGACAGCATCCGCCTGGAGCCCGTCCTGATTACCGGCAGCGGGTATCGGAAAGCGCAGCTGAAAGGATATCAGCAGTACCGCCGTTTCCTGGAATCCCTGTCGGCCGACTCCCTTCACTTTGTAGACCGCCGGCAACTGGAGAACTTCCTCCGCCGCAACATCCCCTCCATCTACCGGTACAGAACCGACAGCAGCTTTGTCTCGGATGAAGCGTTCACATCGGCCTTCGGCGTTACCGAGCAGCGGGCCCTGGAACACTACACCAACGACCTGCGTGTGCGCCTGAACCGCCGGAAGGTGGAGCGAAAAGAGGAAGTATTCCGGCAGTATGTGAAGGCGCCCATTGTATCGGAGGGGCTGCGGCTGGACACGGTGATTCAGCAGATTGGAGGCGACATCGCCTACGAATATGTGCAGTCTGTCCGGGTCCGGCCCAAGATGAGAAAAGCTTCCGTCATCCTGGGAGGAGAGATTCTCCAGGACGGACAAGTCATCTACCGGGTGCCACCCAGTGAGCCCCTTACCTTTTATATCAGTTCCCTGAGCAGTCTCACGGACAACCGCATACGCTACAAAACCAAAGTGATCAGCCGTGCCGTCCAGGCCAATACCGCCTGCTACATCGAATTTGAGCAGGGAAAGGCCGACATCCGGGAAAACCGGGGCAACAACCCCGCCGAGATGGGCCGGATCAAGGAAAACCTGGTGAGTCTGGTGGAAGACAAGGTATTTGACCTGGATTCCATTGTGATAACGGCCTCCTGCTCGCCGGAAGGCAGCTGGGAGAGCAACCGGAAACTCTCCGTCCTGCGTTCCGAGTCGGTTTCCAGGCACTACCAGGCCTTTCTGAAACGAAGGGAGGATTCCCTCCGCCGAAGCCAGGGAGTGATGCTGTCCATGGACGAGAGTTACCGGGCGGCCCAGAAGGCTCCCATCCGTTTCATTCCCCATTACGATGCCGAAAACTGGGACATGCTGGACGCCCTGGTCGAAAAGGACAGCACGCTGGCCCGGGCCGACAAGGACCGTTACGGGAAAATACGGGAGACGGCCGACCTGGACACCCGGGAGAAGATGCTGCAGGAACTCTCCGGCTACCGTTACCTGCGGGAAAACCTCTACCCCCGCCTGAGGACCGTCCGCTTCGACTTCCATCTGCATCGAAAGGGAATGGTGAAGGACACCGTGCATACCACGGAGGTGGACAGTACCTATATGCTGGGTCTGGAGGCCCTTCGGGAGCGGGAATACGAGAAAGCCCTGTCCCTCCTGAGGGAATACCGGGACTACAATACCGCCATCGCCTATGTGTCACTGGATTATAATGCATCGGCCATGGACATCCTCAAAGACCTGGAAAAGACCCCGCAGGTGAACTATATGCTGGCCCTGCTCTATGCCAGGAAGGGAGACAACCAGAATGCCGTGCAGTACTATCTGAACGCCTGCCACGAAGACCGTTCCTATGTCTTCAGGGGCAACCTGGACCCGGAAATCAACGTGCTCATCCAGCGCTATGGTCTAAACCAAGAAGAAGAGATTAATTAACAAACCTTTAAAACAATGAAAAAATACCTACTCATTACCCTCTGCCTTCTGGCAGCCGCCTGCCAGAAAAACGCCTCCTTTGAAAAGGTGGAAAACACGGAAATCGTTCCCGGCGGAACGCTACTCGTGGACTTGATGCTGCCATCCGGTCCGCTTACCAAGGTTTCCGGAACAGACACCAAAGAATCGGCCGTCAAAACCCTCCAGATTTTTGTCTTCAAGGACATCAGCGGCTCCGACTTTTCCCAGAATGTACGGGAAACGGACAAATGGAGCGCCGACGGGAGCACCACGCTGGCCCTCAACACCTATGTGGGCAAGAAGAAAGTTTGGGCGCTGGTAAATGCTCCCCGCCTGGCCTTTGCCAACGAGCAGGAGCTTATGTCCCACTACTCCAGACTGGAGGAGAACAGCGCCACCGGCCTGGTAATGACCGGGAGCACCAACGTTGAAGTGGGAGAATACAATGCGGCCGCCTCTGTGGGTGCCGTCACCCCGGCACCCATCACTGTAAGCCGCCTGGGAGCCCGTATTTCGGTCCGGAATGTAAATGTAGACTTTTCCGGCACCTCGCTGGAGGGATGTTACCTGGACATCAAGGAGGTGTACATCCTCAACGCCGTCAACAGCGTCAGTCTGGGCGGAACGGCCCGTACAACCTCCGAGCTGGGGTCATCGGCCTACTGGTACAATCTGGAGGCCTGGAATGACGGAGTTCCGGCAGCGGCCCAGGCCATTCTCGGGGACCGCGGCAACCTGAACATTTCCATCGGCCCCACCAGCGGGACGCAGGACATCAACCGCTTCTTCTATGTATATCCCAATGTTTCCACCGCCGCCAATGACAATACGGAGTCCACGCCGTCGGCCCGGCTCACCCGCCTGATCCTGCACGGGTATATCCGGGGTGCCGCCGGCAGGAACCTGGGAGACAACGTGGCCCACGCAGAGGAATCCTACTACTGCTTTGATATTCCCAAATCCAGCACCGGCATCACCGTAGAGCGGAATCATACGTACGATATCGAGAATATCAGCATCTCCATGCCCGGCGGCACCTCCGACCTCCCCGCCCACCGTCCCAAGTATGGAAAGGTGAACGCCACCATTACCGTGGGCGAGTGGGGAGGACATACCACCCTCACTTACGAACTTTAATTATGAATAACCGGATTCCATTACTGGTGGCCGTCCTGCTGCTGTGCTCCTGCCAGAACCTGGTGCTGGAAAACCGCATCGACTGCCCCAGTATGCTGCTTTTCGACATCGAAAATGCCGAAGCTTTCGACGGGGTCAATCACGTGCACATCGCCGCCTATTCCCAGGAGGAGAAGCAGTTTCTGACGGCCGACACCACCATGGTCACCAGCATCCAGGAGCATTCCTTCTACCTGAAAGTCAAAAGGACGGACGCCGTTATGGGATACGGAGTGATGGGATATGAAGGAGCCCGGCAGGAAGGCAGTTTCCGGTGGGTGGTGGACGAAGGGGCCAACTACGTTCCCCTGTTCCGCTTCGCCTACGACAAAGTGCCCGGCCAGGAGGAGTCCGTTCTCATTCCGGTAGAGTTCGTGAAAGACTTTTCGCGCGTTACCATTCACTTTCCTCATTTCGACCGTTTCCAGGATGCAGGCGGAAGGCTCCCCTTCCGCCTGTCCATCCGCGGAAACACCGTGGGCATTGACGCTTCCACCGGAACCCCTGTCCAGGGCACTTTCTACTACGAGCCCGAGGATGAAGGAAACGGCACGTTCCGCCTGATTGTACCCCGTCAGGCCGACCATTCCCTTACGATGGAACTGCACGGCATCCCCGAGCTGGGACAGGAAGAGGGGCTGGCCGATTCCTTCAACCTCTGGAGCCTGTTCCGGGAGAATCCGGACTTTTCCTGGGAAGAAAAGAACCTTCGGGATGTCATCCTGGAATTTGACTACACCCAGGCCCAGTTCAGCGTCCGGGTGGCAGAGTGGGAGAAAGGCGACCAACTGCTGTTTGAGATTTAATTGAAAGGACCTATGAAACTACTTACAAGAGCAATGGCAGCACTGTGGCTGATTCCCTTCACCTCCTGCCAGCAGGAAGTGCCCATGGAGGAAGAGGCCCTGTCTCCGGGGCAGGAAGCATGCACCGTGAGCATTACCCTGGGGAAAGAGCCCCTGACCCGCAGCATCCTGCCCTACGACATAGAGAACCGGCTGGACAACGCCTTTGTGCTCATCCAGGGCCGGGATGGCTTTTTCCGCTACCGGTATTTCGATTTCACATCGGCCTCCCAGTCCCCCAGCGTAGACTGGCGCCTCCCTGCCGGAATGGACTGCACGGTGTATGCCGTTGGCAATATGGGAAACATCTATTCCTTACTCCCTCCCTCGCAGGACGGCTTTGACCTGTCGGCCTTCCGCTTCGAGGTGCCGCCCTATTCCTCGCTGAAGGCCATGCCGATGGCCCGGATGCTTACCCTTCCGGGGAGCGAGCTTTCGGGTGGTGAGCATGTCCATCTTTCCATTTCCCTGCAGCGGCTGATGGCGCGGGTGAACATCCGCATAGACAAATCCGGCATCACCGGAGGCCAGGCGGCGCAGGTGCTTCAATCGGGCTCCCTGCATCTGAGGCAGGTGGCGCGGGCGCTATATCCCTTCCGCGCCGATGGTTCCCGGGCCCTGGGGGATGCAGATATCTTCCCCGGCAATACAGATTACTATACTTTCAACGCCGCCGAGGCCTGGAACCAACAGTCTGAAGAAATCACTCTCTACATTGCAGAAAACCGCCAGGGAACGGGGACCGGCTCTTCACAGGCAGGAAAAACACCAGCCACTGGCCGGGAAAAGCTGGCCACCTATCTGGAGTATTCCGCTACCAAAGATGGCGCTTCGGACGGTTTTTCCGGGCCCCTCCGCTACAGGACCTACCTGGGCGAAAACGAAACCAACGACTTCAACGTCACCCGCGACCGCATTTATGAAGCCACCCTGAGTCTCACCTGGAACGGGCAGCTGCTCGAAGGGGACTGGAGGGTAACCAATCAGGATCTTTCCGACACAAGAGCCCTTGTCATCTCGGCGGCGGAGGGAAGCAGCGTGCCGATGAATACCACAAACACCAAGACCGGATCGGCCAAAGTACGAAAGGCAACTCCTACGGCCTTCTATCTGAATTTCTTTCCAACCGGCACCTCCGGAGCCCCCGCCCACGGCCGGAAAGACCTGGACAGCTGGCCCTTCGGCTGGCAGGCCTATGTGGACGGCAGTGCCGTCTATATGGTCGGAACGTCGGGAACTGTCAAGAACGGGAGCAACCAGAACCTCCTTCGCTGGAGCTACAACAGCGAAAACGACTGCCTCCTGATGGAGGCTCTTCCCGGCGCACCTTCATCGGCCGATATCCATACCCTGCAGTTCAGGACCACCGACGGGAGAAAGGCATCCAATATCGTGTATTTTACGACTTCGATTCCTTTCGAGTACGGCTGGGCGGAGGACGGAATGCCCAATCACGTGGCCCAGAGAGGCCTCCTGCAAGCCCTGGATGCCGATACCAGGGCCGTAGATGCCGAGGGCATCTTCCACCTGAAGGACGGCTACTCGTCCAAGGTGCGTCTGAAGGACAATGGCGACGGAACGGCCGTGGTGGAACTCATTGACGGATTCACCGCCCTGGCCGATGCCATCTATATCGAAGATGCAGACGGCGATCGGCACTGCGACGTTCCGCTGGAAGCAAGGCTGCCTTTCTTCGAATGCAGCGACCTCACTCCTGCCACCAATTATATTGACGCACAGGGCGAAATGAATTTTGCCTACCTGCAGTCCACCGCCGGAGGCGAAAAGACCTCCACGCGGATGCAGGTGGTGGATAACGGTACGCAGACCAGCGCCGTCACCGCCGGAAACAAGCTGGATATGAGGCTTGTGGACGAGTTCTTTCCTCCGAAGATGGAAAGCAGCGCCGGGCGGCTGTCCTTCGACCGTTCCCTCAACTCCAACGGCAGTTTCACCATCTTTACCCACGTTCATACCTACCAGGGAGTTTCCGGGCTCATCACAAGGTCCAAGACTTTCACGGCCGATAAGGGAACTGTCTCTATGAAAAACCACGGTGACCGGGGTTCGAAAAACCTTTCCTTTGTCTCCTGGAACCCCTGGTGGTTCTGGTTTCAGGCCGGAGCCATCATTCACTCAGGAGGAGTGATGAATGACTATACACTCTATCACGAACCTCGCGGATGGAACACGCCCCAGGCCAAAACCGGATGGGAGCAGAGCCCTACCTATCGGCCTGTAGAAACAGCAGAGTATCAGACTTCTATCACCAATGCCATCGTAGGAAGCATCAACAACATTCAACTGGACGCTTCCTTCCAGGAGGATGGAGGCTATCTGGGAAGCAAAGTCTGCACGGGAAATCCCCGGAATGTGGATCCCGGGTTCACACCTTCCACCCGCTACAGGCTGGTGGCAAGGGTAACCAACAAAGCTGCCTATGACTGGAAGGCGATGGGAAACTATCTCTGGTTTGAGCAGGGTCACAACTATCTTCCCGGCTCCGTGTGGGCCGACCCTGCCATAACGGACGATGAAAGGAAGGCCGAAATGTACAGAGTCGTAATGGCCCATCCTACCTTTATTCTGTCCGGCTGGATGGCAACCGAAGAAGAAGCCTGGTCTTATGCTCCCAAGGGGGTGAATGCAGCCGCTCCCGGTGCCATAACGGGTGTTCAGTTCGAGGTGGAATCAGAATATATTACGTCCACCTGGACACTCAAGTACTCGATGAAGGACCTCGTGGAAGGCGACATCCGGACACATAACGCCGGCAAGGTGGGCATCGTGATGCGGATCATCAATCCGTACAACAGCGCCTCCCCTTCCCTGGACCGGATGGTGGCCGAAGCGTTCGTAAGATTGCATCTGTTCGTTTGGCCGGCCGTCGTGGATGTAAGCAGCTGCTCGCCCGGTTACGGCACCGGTGCCTCTTCGGGATGGAACTACAGTGCTTTCCCGTACTGCTATACCGAAGGGAAACGCATTGCCGGTTTGGACAAGTATGGGTCCTGGAACAAGGAAATCCTCCTTCCGGCCGCCGAGACATACACCAGCATTTCCACCACTTTCATTATGACAAGTTCTGCCGGGACAGGGCGTATCGGCGTGGATTACAGCTCTATGAGCTCTCCCACCGTATGGCAGTTCCGCAACAACAGCTACTTCAACGGCTATAACGATACCCAGCGCAAAAAGAAGCTGATGACAGCACTCTCCTCAGTGAACAGCACCACTTCCGAACCCTTCACCTTCCGCAGAACCACCAGCGAAACCCGCTCGGAAATGAACCCCGACGGCAGTATGCACCAGAGTACCTACGAGGGGCTTACGACCATCCTTGGCAACAATACCTACTATCGCCAGGATTCCAGAACCCTGTTCTATGACCCTACGGGGAATAGCTATTTATATACGTACCCAGGCTCAGATCCATCTAAGACCGACAAACTTTTTGTCATCCATATTGGGGCCATCAGTTCCGGAGTTGGAATCAAATATTACTTCGACCCTGCAAGGGGCTTTGTAGACTAGACGAAAAAGGGAGCGGATCACTCGCTCCCTTTTTCGTTCTATTTATCTTTGTAGTGACCGTATGCAGCCAACACATTCACCTTTACAATATTTTCTTCGATTTCATAGACCAGACGATGCTTCAGGGAAATGCGTCTGGACCACTGCCCCACTCTATCTCCAGAAAGAGGTTCGGGTTTTCCCGTCCCTGTTTCAGGATGCTCTTGAAGTTCGGCCAATAGTTTTCCAGCCTTTTTAAAAGCTGCAGGTTCGGTTTTTTTAAGTTTTGATAAATCCTCTATTGCCTGAGGAGCAAATATTAGTGTATACATTTATAGACCTGCCAACAATGAATCCAATTCCTCCTTCCCAGAAACCGATGTACCCTTCCCCTCTGAAATGCTCTTACGAGCTTCATCAACACGGGCTAAGAATTCCTTTTTGCTGACAAGGCTATCATCCTCCGTTATGGGGACAATTTTGAAGCTGCCCGCGCGGGATGTCAAGATTACGCTCTCCCCACCGGCTGCCAAATCAAGATATTTACTTTGATTTGCTCTGAAATCACGTATACTGATAACGGTCATAACTTTATTTTTTTCGCAAATATAATGAATACCATTTTGGCATCCAAATTTTGA
>ONWU01000003.1 GCA_900321655.1 uncultured Bacteroidales bacterium | reverse complement strand
AACTTCAGTATTGACAAAGAACTTGACGGGTTCCAAGAACCCACGTTGTTTGATGTTTAACTTTTAACCCCGTCCACAACTTTTAGTGGACAGCAATGAAAATGGCCGATTAATCCTGCCCGTCAGGAGGCGTGATTTTTTCTATTCTCAGGTGCAGGGTGCCGGAAGGGGCCTGCGCCTGAACTGTTTCTCCGACTTTCTTTCCCATCAAGGCAGCGCCGATGGGGGATTTCAGTGAAATCTTCCCGGCTTCCAGGTCCATCTCGTGGGGACTCACTATCTCGAATGTCATTCGGGCATGGGTAGAGAGGTTCGTGAATTCTACCCGGCTCAGCAGGCTCACCCTGTCTTTGGGAAGGAAGCCGGTGTCTATTACGCGGGAATGCTCCAGGATCTTCTGCAGGAAGCGGATGCGGCTGATGGTCTTCCCTTGGATGCGCCTGGCCTCGCGATATCCCGCATTGTCGCTCCGGTCTCCCTGGGCGCTGGCCTCCGCGAGGTCATCGGCCACCTTGGGGTAAACCTCTTCAATCAGATGCTTCAGCTCGGCGGCAATCTCGTCGTATCTTTGTTTGGACAGGTATTCCATGGCTGGCAACGGCCTGTTTAAAAGGAACAGTAGTCGGAATAGACTTCCCGTACCACGTCGTCCCAATTGTGGTAGAGGGTGGCTTTGGCCTGGGCGCTGATGCGGGAGTAACCTTCCTCATCGTGGAGGATGTCCATAATGGTGCGGGCGTATTCCTCTTCTGAACAGGCCGATATATAACCGTTGACGCCGGGGGTGACGGTGGCGGCGGTACGGGCTCCTTCCAGGAAGACGGTGGGCGTGCCCTGGCAGGCCGCTTCTATCTGGACCAGCGAATTGGCGTCATAGAGGGACGGGAACAGGAAAAGTTTTGCGCGGGAATAGAGTTTTTCCAGCATCGGCTTATCCGTCAGGCCGCACATCACCACCTCTTCCGTCAGGCCTTCTTCCTGAACCAGGGCGGCCAGCTTGTCCTCGTCCTGTCCCTTTCCGGCAAAGAGCATACGGAAGTTTTTCAGGCCCATTTTCTTGGCGATAGCCAGCGAACGGATGGTAAAATCGATGTTCTTGATGAAATTGATGCGGCCCACAAAGAGAAAGACCGTGGCGTCCGCAGGGATACCGTATTTCCGGTTCACTTCTTCCGCAGCGGCTGCAGGGTCCTGAACCGGCAGATGGTCCGTGGCATTGAGCCGCACCTTGCAGGGTGCCGTGAGCCCGTAATCGTTGATATACAGGTCCCGGATGGCTCCATTGACGGCCCAGCACTCGTCACACATGTTGAAAACATGCATCACACTGCTCATGGCCAGGTCTACGGCCGGTTTGATTTTTCCGGTCAGGTGGGTCTGCTGCTCAAAATCCTGCCTGTACTGGCTGTGCAGGGTGGCAACGGCCGGTATTTTGTGCAATTTGGCAAACAGGGCGCCGGCCAGGCCGACGGAGAAAGGGGAGTGGATGTGGACAAAATCTATTCCGCTGCGGAAAAGCTGGGCGTCAAACTTGGGATCCAGCACAGCCGTAGGAATATCATAGTCGTTGCCGATGATGGGAAGCGACGCGCAGCGGACCACCTCATAGGGAAGCGCTTCGTCGTCCGTCTTGCTGTAGTTGTGGGTGGCCGGGCAGAAGACAACCACGTCACAGTATTTGACCAGCCGGCGGGCATAGTTGTCCACCACCTTGATGACACCGTCCACCATGGGATACCACGTGTCTATGAATAATCCTACTTTCTTCATCTTTCGTTTCAGTTTCACTTATACAAAGGTACGAAAAGTTTGGAAAGGTTGGAGCGTGTCTTGTTACCGGGAACCCAGGTAAAGGAACACCATGCTAAGCAGCAGGAGCGCCAGATCGAAAGCTTTGGACTTGATATTTTGTTCTTTAAGGAAGAAAGCGCCGATCAGGAAACTCACCACGGCACTGCCGCGGCGGATCATGGAAATGACGGCGATGAGGGCGCCGGGCTGGGAAAGGGCCTGGAAGTAGAGGAAATCGGCCGATACCAGAAAGACACTGATCAGGGGAATGGACCACTGCCAGCGGAAAGGCGTGGACTGCTCCCGCCTGGGCATCCAGACAAACAACAGCAGCGGGAGCATCATCAGGGTCTGATAGAACATGAACCAGCTCAGAACCTGCAGGCGGTCCAGGCCCAGTCCGCTGTCCGGGGACATCAGGTATTTGTCGTACAGGCCGCTTACGGCTCCCATCAGCACGGCAAAGATAAGGCAGAAGATCCATTTGTTGCGATGGAAGACAATCCCTTCCTTTTTCCCCGAAATCCGCATCAGGAAATATGCCAGGATGGCCAGCCCCACGCCTATGCTTTGCAGCAGGTTGAGCCGCTCCCCGAAAAGCAGCACCGCACCCAGCAGGACCAGCACGGGCCGGGTGGCATTTATCGGCCCCACCAGGGTGAGGGGGAGGTGCTTCATGGCATAGTAGCCCGCCAGCCAGGAAGAGAGCACGATGGCGCTCTTGAGGACAATCCAGCGCTGCACTTCCCAGGAGCCGAACCCTGTGCGGATCAACAGTGGAAGGAGCAGGACGGTGGATATGAGCGTGTTAAAAAAGAGAACGGGGATGACGGCATTGTCCTTCAGGGAAATCTTCTTGAAGGAGTCGTAGCAGCCCAGCAGGGCCGCCGATGCAAAGGACAATAGCCACCACATAATTTTCGGCCCGCAAAGTTAGTCAAAAAGCCGAAATAATTCGTATATTTGCTAGATACAATATTTGAGCACAAATGAAGGTAGTTGCCGATACAAATATTCCTTTTCTGAAAGGCGTCCTGGAGCCCTATGCAGAGGTAGAGTACCTCGACGGCCGTTCCATCGGCCGGGAAGCCCTCGTGGATGCCGATGCCCTCATCATCCGCACCCGCACCCGCTGCAACGAGGAAACCCTCTCCGGCACCCGGGTGAAGATGATCTCCAGCGCCACCATCGGGATGGACCACATAGACATTCCCTGGTGCAAAGCGCACGGGATTGAGGTGCAGAATGCCGAAGGCTGCAATGCCGGAGGTGTGGCGGATTATGTTTTCAGCGCCCTGTACGGGGTAGCTTCCCGCCGCGCCATCAAGCTGGACGAGGCCGTTATCGGCATCATCGGTGTGGGAAATGTAGGCAAAAAAGTGGAGTATATGGCCAGGACCCTGGGCTTCAAGGTGCTCCTCAATGACCCTCCGCGCGCCGCCAAAGAAGGCCCGGAAGGTTTTGTGAGCCTGGAAGAACTGCTGGAAAAGGCCACGGTGGTTACCCTTCACGTCCCTCTGGACGAAATCACCAGGGGCATGGCCGGGGAAGATTTCTTCTCCCGGATGCAGCCCGGATCCATCTTTATCAACGCTTCCCGCGGGGAAGTGGTGGACGAAGGCGCTCTTATTCACGCCCGTCCCAAACTGGGAGCCCTGGTGCTGGACACCTGGTGCAATGAACCCAATGTGAATCCCAACCTCATTGAGCTCTGTGACATCGCCACTCCGCACATTGCCGGCTATTCCTACCAGGGCAAGCAGAACGGCACCGCCATGGCCGTACAGGCCCTGGCCCGGCACTTCGGCATAGAGCCCCTGATGAATTTCCGCCCGGCTCTGGAAGACGAAGCGATGACGCCTACCATCCTGGATCTGTGGGGAAAGTCCCAGGGAGAGATTGCCGCCGTGATGCAGTACAATTACCCCATCTTCACAGACGATTTCCTGTTCCGCAGCAGCCCGGAAAGCTTCGAGAAGCTCCGCAGCGAATACAACTACCGCCGAGAATTTTCACTAGATAACCACTATAACACTATGTTCAGCCCTACCGACCAACAGCAAATCCTGGAAAGAGGCGCCAGCCTCTCTCAGGTAAAAGAGCAGATTGAGCACTTCAAAAACGGCTTCCCCTGGATGAAGATCGTGGGACCCGCCACCCCTCAGAGGGGCATCAAGGTGCTGGATTCCGAGGCCCAGGAGGCCGCCGTAGCCTATTATCAGAAGGCCGATGTCTACGGAAAGAGCAAGTTCGTGCCCGCATCCGGCGCTGCCTCCCGTATGTTCAAGGATATGTTCCAGGGCCTCGCAACCCTGGAAGCCGGGGAAGACCTCCCGAAGGATGCTCCCGGCGCCAAATTATCGGCCCGCATCAAGGATTTTGCCTTCTATTCCGAAGAACTTTTCGGTGAGCCCGAGGACAGCCGGGAATATCGGCTGGAAACCCTCAAAAAGCTTCTGAAAGAGGATGGTCTGGCGTATGGCAGCAAGCCCAAGGGCGTCCTAGCCTTCCATCGCTATCCCCAGGAGGTGAGGACCGCCATTGCCGAGCATCTGGTGGAAGCCCAGGAGTATATGCGCAATTCCGACGGAACCTGCAACCTCACCATCACCATTTCTCCGGAGCACCAGAGCCTTTTTGAAATTGCCATTGGCGCCATCAAGGAGGCCTATGAAAAGAAATACGGAGTGAAGTACAACATTACCTTCACCTTCCAGGACAAGGCCACGGACACCATAGCCGTAACCCCGGACAACAAGCCTTTCCGAAAGGAAGACGGCACGCTGCTGTTCCGCCCGGCCGGCCACGGCGCCCTCATCTACAACCTCAATAAGGTGACGGACGAACTGGTGAGCATTAAGAATATAGACAACGTGGCTCACGAGAAACTGCTGCCCGTCACGGCTCAGTACAAGCAGGTTCTGATGGGCTGCGCCCTGCAGCTGAGAGACCGCATCTTCGAATACCTCCGCCAACTGGACGAAAATCCTACCGTGCAGCTGTGCAACGAAATAGAAAAATTCCTGGACAAGGAGCTGTGCGTCCAGATGCCGCTGCCTCACAGCGAGGCAGAGCGCATCCAGATGCTGCGGGCCAAGCTTAACCGGCCCATCCGTGTCTGCGGAATGGTGAAAAACGAGGGAGAGCCCGGCGGCGGCCCTTATGTGATTGCCGGAAAGGACGGCTGCACCAGTCTCCAGATTCTGGAAAGTGTCCAGATCAACAAGGAAGACGCCGGCGCCATGGGCGCTATGTCCCGTGCCACGCACTTCAACCCCGTGGATCTGGTGTGCTGCCTGAACGATTACAAGGGAAAGCACTTCGACCTCCTCAAATTCGTAGACCCCGAAGCCGGCTTCATGAGCTCCAAGAGCTATGAAGGCCGGGAGCTGAAGGCCCTGGAACTTCCCGGTCTGTGGAACGGTGCCATGAGCGACTGGAACACCCTCTTTGTAGAAGTGCCCGTGGAAACCTTCAACCCTGTAAAAGTTGTGCTGGACCTGCTTCGTCCTGCGCATCAAGGATAATAATTATGAAGAACGCTATTGCTGGAACGTTAGAAAGCGGTGACATCATGGTCACCATCGGCCCCGGAGAAGGCCTGCAGATAGACTTGCAGAGTTCCGTGGCTGCACAGTTCGGCCGTCAGATCAAGGCCGTCATCACCGAGACCCTTCAGGGGCTCGGCATCAAGGACGCCCACGTGGAAGCCGTGGACAAGGGAGCACTGGATTGTACCATCCGGGCGCGGGTAACCGCCGCTGCCGTCCGGGCAACAGGAAAGGATGTATGGAAAGACTAAGGAGAACGATGATGTTCGTTCCCGGCAACAATCCGGGAATGATGGCCGATGCCCACATCTACGGGCCGGACAGCATAATGCTGGATTTGGAAGACTCCGTGACGATGGCCGAAAAGGACGCTGCACGCCTGCTGGTGTACAACGCCCTCAAAACCATAGATTACGGCCATACGGAGATGGTGGTCCGCATCAACCCGCTCAACACTCCATATGGTAAGAAAGACGTGGAAGCCGTGGTGAAAGCCGGCGTGCACGTCATCCGTATGCCCAAGACGGAAACGGCCGACGAAGTCCGCGAACTCGAGGCCGAAATCCTGAAAGTGGAACAGGAAATCGGCCGGGTAGGGGAGACCCGGATTATGGCCGCCATTGAAAGCGCCCTGGGCATTGTGAATGCTTACGCCATCGCAACGGCATCGCCCCGGATGATGGGCATCGCCCTCGGGGCCGAAGACTACAGCGCCAACCTCAAGACCAACCGCACGCCCGGCGGAGCAGAACTGCTGCTGGCCCGGGAGCAGATTGTGGTGGCCGCCCGTGCCGCCGGCATCTGCTGCTTCGATACCGTCTATTCCAACCTGGACGATATGGAAACCTTCCGCAAGGAAGTGGAACTGATCAAGACGCTGGGCTTTGACGGAAAATCCATCATCAACCCCCGTCAGATTGAAGTGGTGAACAGCGTGTTTACCCCTACGGAAAAGGAAATCACCAAGGCCCGCGCCGTGGTGGCCGCCATCCGGGAGGCCCAGGCCAAGGGGTCCGGTGTGATAGCCGTGAACGGAAAGATGGTAGACCGTCCGGTGGTGCTGAGGGCCGAGCGAACCATAGCCCTGGCCGTTGCCGCCGGCGTTATTTCTGAGGAGGAAGCCCTATGAGAAACAGCAAAGTAGTAACCCTGGAAGAGGCCATCAAGCGTTCCGGCCTCCGGGATGGAATGACCATCAGCTTCCACCACCATTTCCGTGGAGGAGACAAGGTGGTGAATATGGTGGTGGACAAACTCGCCGAAATGGGGTTCAAAGGCCTCAAGCTGGCCGCCTCCAGCCTTTCGGATGTTCACGCTCCGCTTATCGATCATATTAAGAATGGAGTAATCACCGACATCTCCACCTCCGGTTTAAGAGGAGCCCTGGCCGATGCCATCTCTCACGGCCTGCTGAAGGAGCCGGTCGTATTCCGTTCCCACGGCGGCCGCGGCAGCGCCATTGCCAAGGGAGAACTCAAGATTGACGTGGCCTTCCTGGGCGCCCCTTCTTCCGATGAACTGGGCAACGCCTGTGGCTATTCCCGCAGCGAGAACGCCAAGAGCATCTGCGGATCCCTGGGCTATGCCCTTCCGGATGCCCGTTACGCCCGGCACGTGGTGGTGATCACCGACGACCTGGTGGCTTATCCCAACATGCCCATGTCCATATCGGCCGCCGATGTGGAATCCGTGGTGGTGGTGGACAGCGTGGGAGACAGCTCCAAGATTGCGGCCGGAGCCATCCGGGATTCCAAGAATCCCCGAGATATCCTGCTGGCCAAACAGGCTGCCAAAGTGATTATTAACTCCGGTTACTTCAAGGATGGTTTCAGTATCCAGACGGGTACCGGCGGCGCCTCCCTGGCTGCCGTCAAGTACATCCGGGAAGAGATGCTGAGCCGGGGTATCAAGGCGTCCTTTGCCCTAGGCGGCATCACGGCCCATATGGTCAAACTCCATGAAGAAGGCCTTATCGGCAAGCTCATAGACGTCCAGTCCTTTGACAAGGTGGCGGCCGAATCCATCAAAAACGACCCTTCGCACCAGGAAGTATCGGCCGTGGAATATGCCTCCGGAGAGCATCTGGGCTCTGCTACCCATGCCCTGGATATTGTAATCCTGAGTGCCTTGGAGGTGGATACCCAGTTCAATGTGAACGTGCTGGTGGGCTCTGACGGCATTATCCGTGGCGCCATCGGCGGTCACCAGGATACGGCGGCAGACAGCGCCCTCAGCATCATCGTTTGCCCGCTCCTTCGCGGCCGCATTCCCTGTGTGGTGCCCAAGGTAACCACCCTCATCACGCCCGGCAAGTCCGTGGATGTGGTGGTGACAGAGTATGGCATTGCGGTGAATCCCGCCCGGCCGGAGATGGCTCAGATGCTTAAGGACGCCGGTCTCAAGATCGTGGATATCAAGGACCTGGCCGCCAAGGCTTCTTCCATCATCGGCACCCCGGATCCGCTTCCTTTCGGAGACAAGGTGGTGGGCGTTGTGATGAACCGGGACGGCTCTGTTCTGGATAAGATCTACAACATCGTGGAATAATGCCGGTGACCCTGGAGCAATTGCTGCAAAGCCGGGACAACCGCGCAAAGCATCAGAAGGACCTGCTGGGAAAGAACCCCGGCAGGTCCCTCCTTTGCATGACGGTGCAGTTGCCGGGGCCTGAAAAGCGGAACAAATATTCGCTGGCTATTGCCAAGGCCGGTGTGGATGCCATCCGGGAGGCATTTTCGCCGGAATATGAAGAACTGAGGGATTTGGAAACGGGCTATGAAGGTTATTTCCTGGTCTCACTTCCGGCCCCGGATGCCAAGCGCCTGGCCTGCCGCATTGAAGACACCCACCCGCTGGGCCGCCTGATGGATATTGATGTCCTTTTCGCTGATGCTCAGGCCGGAGAAAAATGGTTTTTCGGGCTGCCGCACGAAAAATATTTTTCTCCGGCCCTGTCCCTGTCGCGTTCCGACATCGGCCTGGAACCCCGCAAATGCCTTTTGTGCGGGAATGAAGTAAGATATTGCATGAGGGCCAAGACGCATACAACGGAAGAGTTGCTAGCCCGGATTGAAGAAATGGTTAAAGTATGATTCGTCTTTTGTTATTACCGCTGATGCTTCTTCTGGGGGTTCCCCCGGAGGAAACGCCCACGCCGCAGAATCCCGGAGTGGAGCATACGGAATATGAGGTGCGGTACCTTTATGGTGCCATCAACGCGCGGGCAGCATCGGCCTTTTTTGATATGAAACCGGACGTCTGGGAGGGAAAAGAGGTCAATACCCTGAATATCAGTATACGGGTGAAATCCATCTTCCGCCTTTTCCTGAAAGACGAGTATGCCGTGGAAGGCCAGTTTACGCGCCCCGGGATGAAGCCGCTCTATTACTATTGTCCCTCCTCCAAGGGAGAGGGCTGGTGCCGCTACACGGATGGGGATGAAGGGGTGCATTACTGGCGCTTTTTTGAAAAGATGCCGGCCCCTGAGAGTTTTACCTATCCCAACGACGGTAGGACGATGGAGATGATGTCCCTCCTGTATTTCGCCAGAACTTATGATTTCCAGGAAGGAGTGCCCTGCGAGGTAAAAGTCCTTATCGGCGGCAAACCTTATCGGGGAACCATCACCTGGGAGGGAACGGATCTGGAGCGTTATCCTGGGCATCAGGCCCAGCGGCTGCGCCTGGTGCTTACGGAACGGGGCATAATGGAAAACGGCAGCGGCAACGAGGTGGTACTCTGGAGAGAGGCCGAGGGAGCCCGTATTGTCCTGGGGATGTATGTACCCCTGGGCAAGAAGGGGACGATGGTGGCGAATATCGTGGAAGATTCCTTGGGAAATCGATAGTTAATTGCTATCTTCGCATAGTGATTCCCTAACAGGCGGAACCGGGAGTATTGGAAAGCCTGTTGGATGATGCAAAGCTACAGAGAGCACAACATACAGGAACTGCCTCTGAGCAGTCCGTTTTTCCGCCAGAAGGTGGAGCGCTTCCTCGGAGAAAATGGCCTCCGGCTGGAAGTACTTGATGTGTATTGTGCCATAGAAAACGATGCCGGAGAAATCTTAGCCGGCGCCGGTCTTTACAGGGATATAATCAAGTGCATTGCCGTTGCGCAGCAGGCCCGTTCCGAAGGCCTGGTGGCGCCGCTGGTGTCCCATCTCATCTCCCTGGCTGCGTCCAGGGGCATGTCGGAGCTCAAGCTGTTCACCAAGCCGGAGAATGAGGCGGTGTTTGAGAGTCTGGGCTTCCATGTGCTGGCCCGCGCTCCCAAGGCCCTTTTGATGGAAAAGGGAAGGGGGCTGGAAAAGTACTGTGATTATCTCCGTTCTTTCCGCCGGGAGGGCCGGAGTGGCGTTGTGGTAATGAACGCAAATCCGTTCACGCTGGGGCATCTGTATCTTCTGCAGCAGGCTGCGTCTCAAGTAGATACGCTCTATGTGATTCCTGTTAAGGAAGAAGGCCAGCGGTTTTCCTATTCTGAACGAGTTTCCATGATTAGAAAGGCAGAGGAAAATTATTTTTTGTGCAGTAGCCCAAAAAACCAATTTTCCTCTGCTCTAACTGTTCCCAACTGTCCCAAAAACCAATTATCCTCTGCCACCCTTATACTTCTGGAGGGAAGTGAGTACCAGATATCGGCCGCTACTTTTCCTACTTATTTCTTGAAAAACTTGTCTGATGCGGCGGAAACGCAGATGCGTCTGGACCTTGACCTGTATACCCGGTGGATTGCACCGGCCCTGAATGCTTCCGTCCGTTTTGTGGGCACGGAGCCCACGGATGCCCTTACGGCTCAGTACAACGCTTTTATGAAGGAACTGCTGCCTCAGGTGGTGGAGATACCGCGCACGCAGGTATCGGCATCGGCCGTTCGTGCGGCTCTGGAGAGGGGCTGTTTCCGGGAAGCATCGGCCCTTTGTCCTTCAAGTACCTGGCCGTATCTTCTGGCCGATCTGGCCAACCGGGCGCTTCAGCTGGAACTGGACACCCCCGGCAAACCGGGCCTTGTGGGGCCGGACTCCTGCGGTGCGCATCGGGATATGGACTATAATACTATGCAGCGGGGAATAGCCGCCCTTCGGCCCTTCTGGCCCCGGATGGCCCTCGCTTCCTCGCCGGAAGAGCTTCGTAAGCTGGGGATTCAGGCCGAATCGGCTATGCTATCCGCCACCGGCGGGGTCAATACCCACCGCGGCGCTATCTTCTGCATCGGCCTGGTCCTGAACGTTTTCTACCCTAATGCTCAATCCGCTGATATTCAGGAAGTTCTACGTAGAGGGGTGCACGCGCAGGTGCACCGCTTGTACGGGAAGTCGCTCAGTGACAGAGAGTTACGTGAAAGCGCCAGCGGGGCGAAGGATGTGAAGGGAGCGAAGGCGATGGCCGATGAGGGCTATCGGCTGCTGTTTGAAGACTGGCTTCCGTATTATGCTTCCGGCGCAGGGGAGTTGAAGACGCTCCTCAGGATTATGTGCACCCTGGACGATACCTGCGTGATCAAGAGAGTGGGGTATGACAGGGCGCAGGAGGTGAAACAGGAAGCTTCAGCGATATTAGAGGCAGAAGAAAATAATTTTTCGCAAGGCTTTGCAAAAAACCATTTTTCTTCTGCCGGGAGGGAACTGTGCAAACAGTATGCGGCAGAGGGCATTTCCCCGGGCGGGGCGGCCGATATGCTGGCTTTGACAATATTTATTCACTCAATCATCATATGATTACACTAAACCCGAATGGAGTTTATCTCCTCGATGGAAAGACCATCGCCAAGGACGCGGCTCTCGGAAAGGACGAGGCCCGCGAAAACACCATTACTTACCAGATTCTGCGCAAGCACGACGTAGACGGCTCCAAGGGAAAGGACCTGAGGATCCGCTTTGACGCCATGGTTTCGCATGACATCACCTATGTGGGCATCATTCAGACGGCCCGTGCCAGCGGACTGGAGAAGTTCCCGCTGCCTTATGCCATGACCAACTGCCACAATTCCCTGTGCGCCGTGGGTGGTACCATCAATGAGGACGACCACGTGTTCGGCCTCAGTGCTGCCAAGAAGTATGGCGGCATCTACGTGCCTGCCAACCAGGCGGTTATCCACCAGTATGCCCGCGAGGCCCTCACCGCCTGCGGCAACATGATCCTGGGCTCGGACTCCCATACCCGTTACGGCTCCCTGGGCAATATGGGTGTTGGTGAAGGCGGCGGAGAGCTGGTGAAGCAGCTGCTGGAGAACACCTGGGACATCAAAGCCCCCGAGGTGGTGCTGGTATGGCTGGAAGGGAAGCCCAAGCGCGGTATCGGCCCTCACGATGTAGCCATTTCCCTGGTGAAGGCCGTGTTCGAGAGTGGCTTCGTGAAGAACAAGGTGCTGGAGTTTGCCGGCCCCGGCGTCAAGGAACTCCCCATCGACTTCCGCAACGGAATTGATGTGATGACTACCGAGACCACCTGCCTCTCTTCCATCTGGATTACGGACGATGAGGTGAAGAAATACTTTGAAATGCACAATAGGCCGGAGGCTTACAAGAAACTGGAGCCCGGCCAGGTGGCGTACTACGATGCGATGATCACCATCGACCTGAGTCAGCAGGAGAGCATGATTGCCCTGCCTTACCATCCGTCCAACGCCGTCACCATCCACGAGCTGCAGGAGAACCCCGAAAAGGTGCTCAAGGCCATCGAGGAAGACACCGTCAAGCGCTTTGGCGACAAGGTACATCCCGACCTGATGAGCAAGATCCGCAGCGGAAAGGTTTATGCCGATCAGGGCATCATCGCCGGCTGCTCCGGCGGTACTTACGACAACCTTTCCGAGGCGGCTACCATCCTCAAAGGCAAATCCATCGGCAACGATTACTTTACGATGAGCGCCTATCCCCAGAGCACGCCGGTGTATCTGGCTACCACGCGTAACCACATCGCTGAAGAGCTTCTGGAAGCCGGTGTGGTGATCAAACCCGCCTTCTGCGGCCCTTGCTTCGGCGCCGGTGACGTGCCATCCAACAATGGCCTCTCCATCCGCCACACCACCCGTAATTTCCCCAACCGCGAAGGCTCCAAGCCCGGCCAGGGACAGATTTCGATGGTGGCCCTGATGGATGCCCGTTCCATCGCCGCCACGGCTGCCAACGGCGGTGTTATCACCGCAGCAACGGACATCGAATACGAAGATACCCACAAGCCTTACCAGTTTGACGGCCATATCTACGAAAAACGCATTTACAACGGTTTCGGCAAGGCCGACCTGAGCCAGGAGCTCCGCTATGGCCCCAATATCAAGGACTGGCCCGTGATGCCCGCCATGCAGGAGAATATGCTGCTGGAACTGGCTGCCGTGATCCACGACCCCGTGACCACCACGGACGAGCTGATCCCTTCCGGAGAAACCTCCAGCTATCGTTCCAACCCGCTAAAGCTCTCCGAGTTCGCCCTCAGCCGCCGCGTCCCCGAATATGTGGGCCGTTCCAAGCGCATCCAGGCCGATGACCGCTCCCGCCGTGCCGGAGAGCTCACCGATGACCTCCGCAAAGCCCTTGCCGTGGCCGGAACATCGGCCGAAAGCACTTCCTTCGGCTCCTGCGTCTTCGCCAACAAGCCCGGAGACGGCAGCGCCCGCGAGCAGGCCGCTTCCTGCCAGAAGGTGCTGGGTGGTGATGCCAACATCTGCTACGAATACGCCACCAAGCGTTACCGCAGCAACTGCATCAACTGGGGCATCGTTCCTTTCACCATCGACAAGGGAACGCCTTTCGATTATGAGGTGGGGGACTATGTGTTTGTTCCCGGAATCCGGGAGGCCATCCTGGGCGGCGCCGAGCAGATCGATGCCCGCGTCATCACCCGCGACGGCAAATCTACGCCCATCGTCCTGTACTTCCAGAACCTCACGGAAGACGAACGCCAGATCCTGGCCGATGGCTGCCTGATGAATTATTACAAAAACCGCAAATAAATTATGGAAAAAATCAAAATGACTACGCCGCTCGTGGAGATGGACGGCGATGAAATGACCAGAATCCTCTGGAAAATGATCAAGGACGAGCTCATCCTCCCGTTCGTAGACCTCAAGACCGAGTATTACGACCTGGGCCTGCCGTACCGCGACAAGACATCCGACCAGGTGACCATAGACTCGGCCAACGCTACCAAGCGCCTGGGTGTGGCCGTCAAGTGCGCCACCATCACCCCTAATGTGCAGCGTATGAGCGAGTACAACCTGCACCAGATGTGGAAGAGCCCGAACGGTACCATCCGTGCCATGCTGGACGGTACTGTGTTCCGTACCCCCATCACCATCCCCTCCATCCATCCGGCCGTGAAGTTCTGGAAGAAGCCCATCACCATCGCCCGTCACGCCTATGGTGACGTCTACCGCGATGTGGAAATCCAGACTACCGAGCCCGGTGTGGCCAAGCTGGTGTTTGAAGGTGTTTCCGGAGAGCGCATCGAGGAAGTGATCCACGAGTTTGCCGGCCCCGGTGTCATTGAAGGTATGCACAACACGGACAAGTCCATCCAGAGCTTCGCCCACGCTTGCTTCAAATACGCCCTGGACCTCAAGCAGAACCTGTGGTTCGCCACCAAGGATACCATTTCCAAGAAGTATGACGGCCGATTCAAGGCTATCTTCGAGGAAATCTACGAGAAGGAGTACAAGGAGCAGTTCGAAGCCGCCGGCATCGAGTACTTCTACACCCTGATCGACGACGCTGTAGCCCGCGTGATGCGTTCTGAAGGCGGTTTCATCTGGGCCTGCAAGAACTACGACGGAGATGTGATGTCCGATATGGTATCCACCGCTTTCGGTTCCCTGGCCATGATGACTTCCGTTCTGGTGAGCCCGGACGGCAAATACGAGTACGAAGCCGCCCACGGTACCGTCACCCGTCACTATTACAAGTATCTCAAGGGTGAGGAAACTTCTACCAACCCGATGGCTACCATCTTTGCCTGGAGCGGTGCTTTCCGCAAGAGGGGAGAGCTGGACAAGCTGCCGGAACTGGTGAATTACGCCAACCAACTGGAACAGGCCTGCTTCGATACCCTGAACGAAGGTCTGGAGACCAAGGACCTGGTGAACCTCTCCGAGGGCATCACTCCCAAGGGCCTTACCTCCCTGCAGTTCCTCCAGGAAATCCGAAAGAGACTGGAAGTTCGTCTCGGCGCTTAGTTTTTTTCGTTTGGGACGAATGGCGGAAAGCCCGTTCATTCGTCCCAAAACGGGATATTTCGTCCCAAAATGCTTGTTTTTGTCACTTGTGCCCGTCACAGGTGACATTTGTTTTATCGGCCCGATGGAAGCCTTTACCTTTGCACCAAACCAAGGAAAACGAATAAAATGGCAATGATAGCTTCCATCCCCGCTCGTCTGAAGTTGGACAACGCTGCCAATATCTATCCGGCATCCATGTCCAAGCAGTACAGCTCCCTGTATCGAATCAAAGTAACCCTTAAAGAGGTAGTAGACATTACCCTTCTGCAAGAAGCCCTTCTGCGTGTGGCCGAACGCATCCCTACGTTCCGCTGCACGCTCAAGGCCGGTGCCTTCTGGTGGTATTTGGACCGTTGTCCGGTGAAGCCGGAGGTGAGGGGCCTGAAGCCGCTGAAGGATTTTCGTTTCGAAGACCAGGACGGTCTTCTGTATCGCGTTAGTGCCCGCCGATGCTGCATCTATCTGGATGTTTTCCACGCCCTGGCCGATGGTACCGGCGCCATGACCTTCATGATGACTCTGACCGGTGAATACCTCCGCCGCCGCTGCGGAGTGGAGATTCCGTATAACCAGCTGGTGCTGGATCCCAAGGACCATCCGGTGTATGCCGAGGTAGAGGACAGTTTCAAGTCTGTTTTCAGCGGCCGGAATGGCAAGCTGGAGAAGAATGTGGACGCATACCATATTCAGGGAGATGCCCTGCCCGATTCGGCCATCAAAGATGTCCGGATGGTGGTGTCTTCCGAAGATGTGAAGAGGCTGTGCCGCCAGTACAGCTGCACGGTGACCGAATTCCTGACCGCCGCCATGATCTGGGCGCTCCAGGAGGAACACCGCAGGGACGGGGCGCGCCGCAAACGCTCGGTGCTCAAAGTATCCGTTCCCGTGAACTTGAGGCCCTTTTACGGCAGCCGGACCGTCCGCAACTTCTCTTCTTACGTGAACCTGGGCGTGGACGTAAAGGACGGCTATTACTCTTTCCCGGAACTGGTGAAGGCCATCCGGGAACAGAAAGCGTACGATATGCAGCAGGACAGGCTGGAATCCAAGATTGCCGCCAACGTGGCCCTGGAAGAGATGCTGATTGTGCGGCTCCTGCCCCTTAAGATCAAGCACCCCATCATCGATCTGATCAATCTCCTGCACGGAGACCGCTTTGTCTCCCAGACTCTTTCCAATATGGGGAACCTGGATGTTCCTTCGGCCCTGTTCCCCTATATCCAGGATATAGATTTCTCGCTGGGCCGTCAGCGGGGAAACAGCGGTGCCGTTTCTTGCCTGGGATACAACGGTAAGCTTTATATCCACCTTACCCGGAAGATTGTCAGCAGCCGTTTTGAGCAGGCTTTCCTGGCCCGGCTGCAGTCCCTGGGACTGTCTGTGGAGACGCAGGAGAGCGATCTGGCCTAGGGCATTTGACAAAAATGCGTATCTTTGCGCTTCGAAAATGAAGACAAAGATTATCATATTTGATTTTGACGGAACGCTGGCCGATACACACGAACTCATCATCCGTACCAACCAGGAGGCCATGAAGGCGATGAACTATCCCGTCAGGGACGAGGAAGCCATCAGCAAAACCATCGGCCTGCCGCTGGAAAAATGCATCCAGACCCTGTTCCCGGAACTGCCGGAAGAAGCATTGCCGGAGTGGTGCGCCACTTATCGCAGAATCTTCGACGTCCTGAAAACCCAGATTGTCCCCGGCCTGTTCCCGGAAGTCAAGGAAACGCTGGATACGCTGCATGAAAGGGGCTACGTTATGACCGTGGCCTCTTCCCGTCACTCCTCCTCGCTCAACGATTTCCTTAGGAATATGGGCATCGCCCCGCTGTTTCAGTATGTGCTGGGGGCCGATAATGTGAAGAAGGCAAAACCCGACCCGGAACCGGTATTGCAGACTCTTCGCGCAACAGGCTACCGGGCCGATGAAGCCTTGATGGTAGGGGATATGCCCGTGGATATTCTGATGGGAGCCAGGGCCGGAGCCCGGACGGTGGGCTTTACATACGGCAATTCCAGCCCGGAAGACCTGAAGGCCGCCGGGGCCGATTACGTCTTTGACCGTTTCTCCCAGCTTCTTTCCGTACTGGATTAACCCAGGGGATAAAACAGGGGATCGTAGCGGCTGTTCCAGCTGCGGTCGTAGTGCTTCCGAATGGTGCGGGCGCTGGCGAATTCGTTGAAATTGTCCCAGGCTTCCAGGAAAAGGACGGCGAAGTCTGTCCTTGAGTGGAGAGCCAGGGCAAAAAGGGTGTATACGGCCGTGATATACACGCAGGCCCTTTCCCGGTCATCGGCCTGGGGAGTAGCGGGAGTGGCCAGGGTGAGCCGCTGGGACTGGGCGAAGGCGAGGTCTGCTATGGCATCGGCCAGCAGGGCTTCTTCGGAAGGAGCATACAACTGGACGCAGTAACGCTCCCGGGCGTGTCTCTGCTCCTGAAGCTCTTTCTCCATGCAGGGGAAGGGATTGGGCAGGGAAGACTCAAAATACCGGCTGAAATCTGCCTCTTCCCGCAGGAACTGCAGGGCCAGCACGCAGTAGTCCCTCACGCTGGCTTCCAGAACCATCGAGTAAGGAGCCTTTTCGTCTATCCGGGCCAATATTTCCTTTACACTTGCCATTACGAGTGGTAAATATACAAATTTTCTATTACTTTTGCAGCTATGAAAATTGTATTTTTAGATGCCATCTCCATGGGAGATGTGTCCCTGGAGGAAATTGCTGCTCTGGGTGATTTTACTTCCTATCCCAGCTCTACGGCCCAGGAGGCCCGCGAAAGGGTAAAGGACGCCGATGTGGTCCTTCTCAACAAAGTAGTGGTGGACCAGGCCTTCCTGGATGCCGCTCCCCGGCTGAAACTGGTCTGTGAGGCCGGAACAGGTATCAACAATATAGATGTGGAACTCTGCAAAAAGCGGGGTGTGGTGGTTCGCAATGTGGCCGGCTATTCCACGGATTCCGTGGCCCAGACCGCCTGGATGCATATCCTTAACCTGGCGGGCCATGCTTTCCATTATCAGGAGTTTGTCCGCTCCGGACAGTACAGCAAAAACCCTGTCCACGTGGATTATCGCCATCCCTTTGTCGAACTTGCCGGCAAGACGCTGGGCATAGTGGGTATGGGAGCCATCGGCCAGAAGGTGGCCGCCATCGCCCGGGCCTTCGGGATGGAGGTTGTCTATTTCTCCACTTCCGGCACCGGTCATTGCAAGGATTATCCCTGCGTAAGTCTGGATGAACTCCTGGAGCGTTCAGACGTCATTTCCATCCACGCCCCTTATAACGAAAGAACCGCCGGCCTGATAGGCTATGAGCAGTTCCGGAAGATGAAGCCCACCGCCTATCTGGTAAACACCGGCCGGGGAGGCATTGCCGTAGAGGAAGACCTGGCCCGTGCCCTGGACGAAGGCCTTATCGCCGGTGCCGCCCTGGATGTCTATGTGAAGGAACCGCTTCCGGCCGAAAGTCCGCTGATGCATCTGGTGCATCCCGAACGCCTGCTTTTCTCGCCGCATATCGCGTGGTACTCCAAGGAGGCACGCGCCCGGCTGGCGCACGAAATGGCCGAAAACATCAAGAGGGGCTGGTAAGAGCCCCTCTATTTTGTTTAACTAGTTGAATATCTTGGCGTCCAGCCCCAGCAGCTCCATCTTTCGTTTGATGGCAGGTACTTCTTTTTCCAGGAAGTCTGCCCGCTGGGCCTCCAAAATCTTGTCCCGGGCATCGGCCGATACAAAATAGCCGATTCCACGTTTGTTGTAGATGATTCCGTCGGCGGTGAGTTTCTCATAAACCCGCATCACCGTATTGGGGTTCACCCCGATATCGGCTCCATATTCTCTCACCGAGGGGATTCTTTCATCGGCCTTCAGACTGCCGGAGAGGATGTTCTCGCAGAACACATCCGCAATCTGCAGGTAGATGGGTTTTTCTCCGTGGAAGTCCATATATTAATGCTTTAAAGTTTTGATTCTGTAATAGATACCTCCGGCAAGGCAGGCACTGATGGCGAAGGTGATGGCGCTGGTCCAGTTCAGGATGGCCCGGAGTTGAATTTCTGCACTGCACAGATCATCCACATCGTAGTTGGTCTTCAGGCCGAAAGCCGTCATTCCCATAGAAAGGAGGATGCTGGCCCCAAACATAATCAGGAACGCCCAGAGAATCTTGTTGCGGCGGAAGCAGATGCCGCAAAGGAGGAAATACAGGAAGTTTAACAGATAGCTGGCAATCATAGGAACGATGAAAAGACCCAGCGTCCAGGTGGTGGAGTATTCTGCATTGGCCTGGGCCAGGGCGACGCTCACCTTCTGCAATGCACCCTTGAAGGATCCCAGCAGCATAGGGCCGTAAGTGGGATCTGCCAGGGAGAGGATGCCGTCGATGGCGGTATAGGTGAACAGGAAAGCAACGGGAATCACCAGCAGGGTCATAACCATCATCGAAAGCCATTTTTCAAAGCCGGAGGCCGGAACCATCAGCCAGGCGGCGCCTCTGCGCCGGTTGGTGAGGTAGCCGTAGGTGCGGGTCTGGTACAGTTCCAGGGCAAATACAGCTATCATAAATACCACGGCGCGGGCAGTAAAATTGGGAGCCTGCCATACTTTGTCTACAAGGGCGTTGAACGAAATGCCTAGGACATAGAGAATGAGGCCGGAAAAGCCGATGAGGATGGCTGCCTTGACGTGGTTTCTCCACATCTGCATAAGGTCATATTTGAAATAGGTCCAGAAACGAGAACCGTTGAACACTTCACTTTTCATAGGGCAATGCGTTTAGGCAAACAGGGCTTTGATAATGTCTTTGTGGGAATGCACGGCGTTAAAGAGGGCTTCCAGGTTCACCTTGGACTCTTCGCCGGTGCTGTTGGGATACACCTGGATGGCGCCGGAAGGCGTGTGTTCCAGGTAAAGGGCGTCCGCGTGGATCTGGTTGCCATAGTCGAAGAAAAGCTTTCGGGTAATGGTTTCCAGGCTGGCGTTCAAAAGAACATCTTCCTTGTCCAGGATGATGATGGGGTCGATGATTTCTTCCAGGTCCCTTACCTGGTGGGTGGAGATGACTATGGCGCTGTCCTCGCAGGTGTACTTCATAATGGCCTTGCGGAACTGGCTCTTGGAAGGGATGTCCAGCCCGTTGGTAGGCTCATCCATAAAGTAGTGGCGGGCATTGCAGGCCAGGGCAAAGGCAATCCAGGTTTTCTTGAGCTGGCCGGCGCTCATGGAATCCATCCGCTGGATGGAATCCACTTCAAACTCGGTGAGAATGGCGAGATACTTGTTGAAATCGAACCGGGGCCAGAGGGCGCCGTTTTCCCGGCCGAAATCTATGGCCTTGTACCGCACGGGGCTCACCTCGTCCGGCAGATAAAACTGTTCTGCCAGCAGGGAAGGCTGCCGGTCGAAGGGATTACGCCCGTCCGTGTCGATGGTGCCGGTCAGGGGCTTTTTGAGGCCGCACAGAAGGGTGAGGAGGGTGGTCTTACCTACTCCGTTTTCTCCCAGGAGGCCGTAGATATTGCCTCCTTTAAGTTCCATGCTGATGTTTTTGAGCACCTTTTTGGAACCGTAGTTGAAGGATAAATCTTTGACTTGGATCATATCTTTTGTAGTGTATTAGTTCATTAGTACACTGCAAAGGTAAAAAGAAAAATTCAAATTGCAAATTTTATTTACAATTTTTCAATTTATTTTTCCACTGCCCGGGAGTAAGGCCGACAGACTGTTTGAATACGTGGGAGAAATTGCTGCGGTCGGAGAAGCCGGCCATCCGGCTGATGGCGGAAATGGGGAGGGAAGGATGGGCCTCCATCAGTTGAAGGGCTTCCTGCAGCCGAAGCCGGGACCGCCAGGAACGGAAGTCCTCCTGCCTGTCCTGAAAATACCTATATAATAAGGAATAGGGAATGTCTATGCTGGAGGCAACCTCCATAGGGGTTTGGGCGGGTTGCCGATACCCTTTTTGCTGCACCCAGCTTTGCAGTTTGGCCTGGATCTCTTCCCGGCACTGATCGGGAAGGGAAGGCACAGAAAAAGAAGGAGCCTGTTTTCTTTTGGGAAACAGGCTCCTGAAGTTTTCTTTGAAAGAATGCTTACCAGCCCAGAACATAGGAGAAGATGAGCGGAGCTACGATGGTGGCATCGCTCTCAACGATGAACTTGGGCGTATCCGGTGCCAGCTTGCCCCAGGTGATTTTCTCGTTGGGGACAGCGCCGGAGTAAGAACCATAGGAAGTGGTGGAGTCTGAGATCTGGCAGAAATACGCCCAGAGGGGAGTACCCGTCCAGCCCAGATCCTGCTCCATCATAGGAACGCAGCAGATGGGGAAGTCTCCGGCGGTACCTCCGCCGATCTGGAAGAAACCGACGCCGGCGCCCTGGCTGTTCTTCTTGTACCAGTCTACCAGGAACATCATAACCTCTACGCCCTGGATAACCATATGGGGGTCGTACTCTCCCCGGATGACATGGGCGGTGAAAATGTTACCGGTGGTGCAGTCTTCCCAGGCGGGGCAGATGATGGGGATGTTCTTCTCGCAGGCGGCGACCACCCAGCTGTCCTTGGGATCGATCTCGTAGTACTGCTCGAGGACACCGCTGCGGATCATCTGATAGATGAACTCGTAGGGAAGGTATCTCTTGCCTTCGGCCTTGGCCTTGTCCCAAACCTCTACGAGGTGCTTTTCCAGACGGCGGAAAGCTTCCTCTTCCGGGATGCAGGTATCCGTTACACGGTTGTAGTGGTTGTCCAGGAGTTCCTGCTCCTGCTTGGGCGTGAGGTCTCTGTAACCGGGAACCCTGTAATAGTGGCTGTGGGCCACCAGGTTCATAATGTCTTCTTCCAGGTTGTTGGCGCTGCAGCAGACAAAGGCAATCTTGTCCTGGCGGATCATTTCGGCCAGGGAGAGGCCCAGTTCGGCGGTACTCATGGCACCGGCCATGGCGAGAAACATTTTGCCACCCTTATTGAGGAGGTCTTCGTAGGCCTTGGCGGCGTCTACCAGCGAGGCAGCGTTGAAATGACGGTAATGATGGGTAATGAATTGAGAGATAGGTCCCTTTTCCATTTCTTGAAATAGTGTTTCCTCAGGCGAAGCCAGTCTTTGGCTTCCAACCATCGGATTAGCTGCAAAATTAGGAAAAAAAGACGAGAAACGCTATATTTGCTGCCGATTTTGGAAACAATACTTGCTATGACTCTCGAGAAAATCAATGAAATTGTGAAATACTTCCTGGTGGAAGATCTTGAAATAGATGAAGAGAAGATCTGCGGCACCGCCCGCCTCAAAGAAGATCTGGGAATAGACTCCCTGGAAGTGGTGGATGTGGTGGTCCTCGTGGACGACCAGTTCGGATACAAGATGAAGCCCGAGGATTTCCGTACCTTGATAACCCTGGACGATTTCTGCCACTTTATCCAGGATCACGTAGAGTAATTTCGGTGTGACAGATACCCGCAGCATAGACATAAACAGCATAGTGCTGCAGCAGCCGCCCTTCCGCTTCGTGCACAGGCTGGATTCTTTCTCCCAGGAGGAGTCCGTTGTCTCGTTCACCCCGGGAGAAGGGAACCTGCTGATGGAAGAGGGCTGTCTGAGTGCCGCCGGGGTCATAGAGCATATGGCCCAGGCCAATGCCGCCCGGATGGGGTACTACTGCGTCTACATCCTGAAAGCCCCCGTGGACATCGGCTACATCGGCCAGGTAAAGGATTTTACCCTTCACCGCCTGCCCAGGGCCGGAGAACGGCTTACCACTACCGTTACCCTTAAATACGAAGTGTTCAAGGTGTCTCTTTGTGACGTGGTGGTTCGCTCCGGGGAAGAAGTGCTGGCCCGCGCAACGTTAAAAACGGCCATAAAATGAAAACGGGCATTGTCGGTACAGGTCTGGTAACCCCGCTGGGGAACACTCCGGATGGCGTTTTCTCCGCTGTCCGGGAGGGAAAGAGCGCCCTGTCGCTGCATCCGGGTTTTCCGGAACCGTTCTTTGCTTCGCTGCTTCCCAGACCGGCCGGCAGGGAAGGATTTTTCGGCCGGATTGCCCTTCAGGCCGCAGAGTCGGCCATCCGGGAAGCCGGTATAGACCCCGAGGACCCTTCCACAGGTTTGGTCCTTTCCACCATCAAGGGGGAAATCGAGCAGATAGACCAAAAAGATGTTTCCCTGGCTGCCACGGCCGCTCATCTGGCCGCCGGTCTGGGGGTGACATCTTCTCCCATAGTAGTTTCCAACGCCTGTATTTCGGGGGTGGCCGCCCTCGTACAGGGAATGAGAATGATTCGCAGCGGCCGTTTCCGCCAGGTTATTGTGGTGGGAGCAGAACTTCAGCCCCCCTTTGTGGTGACGGGCTTCCAGTCCCTCAAGGCGCTTTCGCCCGAAGCCTGCAAACCCTTCGACGCATCCCGCGTGGGACTCAACCTCGGGGAGGCTGCCGCCGCCATCGTCCTGAAGGCCGATGAGGGAGACTGGGAACTGGTGGCAGGAGCCATCCGCAACGACGCCAATCACATTTCCGGCCCTTCCCGGACGGGAGAGGGCAGTTACAATGCCCTTCGCGCTGTCCTGCCTTTTGTAGAGAAAAAAGACCTGGCCTTTGTGAATGTGCACGGAACGGCTACCGTCTATAACGATGAAATGGAATCCATCGCGCTGGGCCGTGCCGGACTCACGGACGTGCCTGTCAATGCCCTCAAAGGCTATTTCGGCCATACGATGGGGGCCGCCGGCCTGCTGGAGAGCATCCTTTCCATGAAGGCCCTGGAAGCCGGCATTGTCCCCGCCACCAGGGGCTTTTCCCAGCTGGGCGTTTCCGTGCCCGTCCGGGTTTCGGACAAGGAACAGCCGGCCATCGGCAACAGTTTCATCAAACTGCTTTCCGGCTTTGGCGGAGTGAACGGAGCCATTCTCCTCAGAAAAGGAGGTGCCCGATGAAAAAGACAAGCATTCCCTGTCCGTCCCCTCTCACCCAGCTGTACCGGCAGGAAGTGGGGGATTACCCCAAGTTTTTCAAGATGGATGTCCTTTCCCGCCTGGGCTTTCTCCTTACGGAGCGCCTCGTCGGGACCGACGAGAATCGTTTTCAGCCCCGGGAAGACCGCGCCGTGCTGGTTTTCAGCCGGGAGGGGAGCATTGCCAACGACCGCCATTATGCAGAGTCGATGAAGGATTTCCCTTCGCCCTCCCTCTTTGTGTATACCCTTCCCAACATTGTGGCCGGGGAAATTGCCATCCGGAACAAATATGCCGGAGAGACGTCGGCCTTTGTGATGGAAAAATATGACGAGGAAGCCATCTTCGCCCTGGTGAAAGAGGCTTTCCAGGACCCGGTTACCCAATCGGCCGTAGTCATCTGGGCCGATTGCCCTTCGGACACCCTCTGGGATGCCCGGGGCTGGCTTGTAGACAGAGAAGAGCTATGACCGGGGAACGGCAGTGGAGCGGAAAAACGGACGGAGCCCCCTGGATGCACCGGGCTCTCATCGGCCTTCTGAAGGTGTTTCCCCTGTGGGCGATGTATCTTCTGGCGGTTCTGGTGGTTCCCTTCTATATGCTCTTCAACCACAAAGGGTATCTGGCCATTTACCACTACCTGAGAAACAGACAGGGTTGGGGCCCCTTGAAATCTTTCCTGGGCTGCTACGCCAACCACTTTCTTTTCTCCACCTCCTTTATGGACCGCTTCGCCGCCTTTGCCGGCAAGAAATTCCAGGTAGATATTGCCCATACGGATCTTTTCTTTGAACTGTCGGAAAAGGAAGGGGGCTTTGTGATGCTGGCCTCACACGTGGGAAACCACGAGATGTCCGGCTATATGCTGGGAAGCCCGAACAAAAGGATGAATGCCATCGCTTTCCCGGGAGAAAAATCCAGCATCCGTGCCAACCGGGACCGCATTTTCGGGGATAAGAATATCCGCCTGATATCGGCCGACGGGATGGACTGGCTCTTTACCCTGAACGCCGCCCTTTCCGACGGAGAGATTGTGAGCATCCACGCAGACCGTCTCTTCGGATCGACCAAATTTCTGACTGCCAACATCCTCGGGGCCGATGCCAAACTGCCGCTGGGCCCTTTCAACCTGGCCGTTTCACGGGACCTTCCGGTGATAGCGGCATTTTCCGTGAAGACGGGCTACAAGAGTTACCGGGGGCGTCTGGTACGCCTGGACACCCCGGAAATGGCCTTGCTTTCGAAGAAAGAGAAACTGGAACTGCTCTCTTCCCGCTATGCCGCGGAACTGACTAAAACGCTCCGGGAAAGCCCCCTGCAGTGGTATAACTTCTACGAATTCTGGGACTAGTTCCCTTGAAAATGGAGAATATAATCCCTATCTTTGCAAATTATGGAAATATCGAATATGGAAACCCTGAAACAGGAATTGAAAGAAAAGATCATCGATGCGCTCAACCTGGAGGATCTTACCCCGCAGGATATTGAGGACGATGCCCCCATCTTTATGGAAGGCCTGGGCCTTGACAGCATTGATGCTCTGGAGCTTATGCTTTTGATGGAAAAGAACTACGGCATCCGTCTGGCCAGCCCCGCCGAAGGCAAGCAGATTTTCAAGTCCATCCATACGATGGCCGAATACATCCAGGCCAACCGCACAAAATAAAGGATCGTGTCCGGAAGAATCTGCATCAGCGGCAGCGGCGTTGTGAGCGCGGTGGGAATAGGGAAACAGGAGTCCCTGAAGGCCCTTTTGGAGGGTCGGCGCGGCCTCTCTGCTCCCCGGTACCTGAATACCGTCCACAAAAACCTTCCCATCGGAGAGGTTCCTCTTTCCAACGGGGAGCTGAAAAAGCGGCTGGGCCTTCCGGAGAATGAAACCATCCCCAGAACGTCTCTTCTGGCTATGCTCTCCGCCCGGGAAGCGTTGCAGGAGGCCGGGATGCCCGGGGGCCGGAAGGCCTTCATTTCCGGCACCACCGTAGGAGAAATGGATATCAAGGAACGTTCATACCTGGGAGAGGGGAACCCTGCTGAAGGCCCTCAGGGCTGCGGCTCTTCCTCTAACCGGGCCGCCGATTATCTGGGCGGTTTTTCCTTGGTCACCAGCCCTTCCACGGCCTGTTCCTCGGCCGCCAATTCCCTCATTCTGGGATCTTTGCTGCTGCAATCCGGAGAATTCGACGTGGTTGTGGCCGGCGGCTCGGAATGCATGTCCCGTTTCCACCTGAACGGCTTCCATTCCCTGATGATCGTAGATCCGGAGCCTTGCCGGCCTTTTGATGCCACGCGTCAGGGCCTCAATCTGGGGGAAGGAGCCGCCTATCTTGTTCTGGAAACCGAGGAGCACGCGCTTTCCCGCGGAGTTAAACCCCTGGCGTATCTGGACGGCTGGGGAAATGCCTGCGACGCATATCACCAGACCGCCTCTTCCGAGGAAGGGGAGGGGGCATACCTGGCTATGACCAAAGCCCTTTCGATGGCGGGTCTCAGGCCCTCGGACATTGATTATATCAACGCCCACGGCACCGGAACGCCCAACAACGACGCCAGCGAAAGCCGTGCGCTTTTCCGTGTCTTCGGAGAGAAAATGCCTCCCGTATCCTCCACCAAGGGCTTTACGGGGCATACCACATCGGCCTCCGGCAGCATTGAAGCGGTTTTCTGCCTGCTGGCGCTTCGGGAAGGCTTTATTCCCGGAAATCCCGGTTTTCAGACGCCTTTCGAGGGCGGGGTGGTGCCCCAGGAACAATCCGTACCTGCTCCCGGGCTTTCCCACGTGCTGTGCAATGCCTTCGGCTTTGGCGGCAATGACACGTCCCTTATCCTGAGCAGAGCCCTATGAACCCGGTGTACATTATATCGGCCACGCAGATTTCCGCACAGGAACCGCTGAGCGAAGCCTGGATGCTGGCTCCGAAAAAACTGGCGTCCGGGGCGGCTCCCTGCCTGGATCCGGATTTCAGGGAATTCATCCCTCCCGTGCAGGCCAGAAGGATGGGAACCCTTCTGAAACGGGCCCTGGTAACGGCCAAAAAAGCCCTTGCGCTTTCCGGGATCCCGATGCCGGATGCCATTCTGTGCGGTACGGGCCTGGGCTGTATGGAGCCGACAGAGCGTATTCTGGCTACCTTCCGGGAGTCGGGAGAAGGAAGCGTCAGCCCTACGGACTTTATGCAATCCACGCATAATACCATAGCTTCCACCATTGCCATTCACCTCAAATGCCACGGTTACAACTGCACCTATTCGCAGGGCAGCGTTTCCTTTGAAAGCGCTTTGCTGGATGCTTTCCTGCAACTGAAGGCCGGGCTCCTGTCATCGGCCCTGGTGTGTGCCGGAGAGGAGAATCTTTCCGTGGCGATGGTTCTTTCCACCAGTCCCCGGGGAGCTCTTTGCAAGCTGGCCGATGTGCAGATCCGGCACGGGGCGGCTCCGGAAGTCACTCAAGACCCTGTGCTCCGGGATTCAGACTATAAACCCCTGTTCGGAGAGTGTGCCGTTTCCTCGGCGGCGGGCCTGTATATGGGCGCCCATTTGCTGGACAGGCAGCCCCTGCAGGTGCTTGGCACGGGAGGGGAAGATTATTCCCGCGTTCTCATTCAACCCTTATGAACCCGATAAAAATCAAGAGTAGCGATATGCTTAAAATGATAATTCTCTGTGTGGTACAGGCCATTCTGGTTTGTTCGGCCCAGTCTTTGTTCAAAGTGGCGGCCACCCATATGTCCTCCTTCAGCTGGACGTGGGCCTTCTTCCGGGACAGTATTCTTCTGAACTGGTGGCTTCTGATCTCCGGCATTGTGGGCATCATGGGCCTGGTGGAATGGATGTATATGCTCAAGACTTATCCCTTCAGCGTCATATATCCCATGTCTTCCCTCAGTTTCCTTTTTGGTATGTTTATTGCCATCATTTTCTTCAAGGAAACCGTTGTGTGGCAGCAGTGGGTGGGGGTTTTCTTCATCCTGCTGGGCTGCGGATTCATAGCCAGATGATTCATTTCAAGTATATTGTCGCGGTGGCTGTCGCTTTCCTGGCAGGAGCCTTTCCGGCCCTTGCCCAGGAGGATGTATGGAACCGCGTAAAAGAGGTTAATTTCCCCAAAGACCATCTGGAGGCCCGGTGGCACAGAACCTATTGTTCTCCGATGCTGCAGGAGCCTGTGGAAAGCGAGGGTACGGTGAGTATCCGCCAGCCGGATTATCTCAGGTGGGAGACCTTGAAACCGCTTCCCCGGGTAACGGAACTGGATGGTACCCGGCCGAAGGGGCGCTTCCGGATGCCTTCGGAAAAGGACTTCCGGGTGCAGGTTCTGGAGAGTGATGTCTATTCCATCCAACTGACGCCCATCCGCAGGGACCTCAAGCAGATGCTTAGTCAGGTGGTCCTTCGGGTTGATAAGAAAACATTTGAACTGCAGGATGTTACCATTCTCGGAACCGACGGGGATCATACAGTGATTGCGTTCAAGGATATAAAGAAACAATGATGTTACAAGGCTTTTTATACGAACTGACAGGGAAGGAAGAGGGTTCTGCTACTATCAAACTCATTCCTTCCTGCCCCATCTATAAGGCCCATTTCCCCGGCTACCCCATCACTCCGGGCGTCACGCTGGTTCAGATAGCCACGGAAATGATGGGAAAACAGCTGAAAGGAGCCAGGGACATCAAATTCATAGAGCCCATTCTTCCCAGTGCCGATGGTCCCGTCCTGCGTTACGACTGGGCCGTTTCAGAAGAAGGCCGGGCCCAGGTTTCCATTTTTCTGCTTCCGGAAGAAAAACTGTGCGTCAAGATGACCCTGGGGGTATGAAGGATACCCTTCTCATAGTGCCTACTTATAACAACGCCGGTACGCTGGAAGAGGTGCTGGTGCGTTGTCAGAGACAGGGCTTGCCGCTTCTTGTCGTAGACGACGGCTCCACGGATGGAACCCGGGATATCCTCTCCCGCCTGGGCGTGAAAACCCTCACTCATCCGGTAAACCGGGGAAAGGGCCGGGCCCTCAAAACCGCCTTCCAATATGCCCTGACAGAGGGTTACTCCTACGCCATCACCCTGGATTCCGACGGGCAGCACTTCCCGGAGGATATCCCGGCCCTGCTGGCCCAAAAGGGAGAGAATACCCTGGTGGTGGGAAGCCGCAACCAGAAGGGGGCCGATGGAGGAGGCTCTTTTGCCAACCGCTTTTCCAATTTCTGGTTCCGCCTATATACTGGAGTTCCTCTTCCGGATACCCAGACCGGTTACAGACTGTACCCTCTTAAGCGTCTTCCTACCCTGAAACTGCTCAGCGCCCGGTACGAGGCAGAGCTCACGCTGCTGGTTTTCAGCGCCTGGAAGGGAATCAAGTTAAAGCCCGTTCCGGTACAAGTTGCGTATCCGGAAGACCGCGTTTCTCATTTTCGGCCCGGAGCGGATTTTCTCCGTATTTCCCTTTTAAATACGGTTTTACTGTTTTTCAGCCTTTTCTATGGCTGGCCCAGGACTCTTCTTCGTCGTATCCGGCGCTCATAATTCCCGGTTTTTTGCTATCTTTGTAGGTTAGCAATCCAAAGTAGTAAGTGAAGCTTCTTATCCTAAAGCTATACGACTGGCTGCAGGCCCACCGGGGGCTGGCAGGCGCTTTGCTGGTGCTTCTTCTCGTCCTTTGCGGCTTCAGTGCCTCCCGTCTGCATTTTGAGGAAGACATATCGGCCTTCCTGCCCCGGGATTCCCGGGAGCAACTGCTTTCCAGCGGGGGAGACAACAAGATGGTGATCTTTTTCCGCGGGGACGGTGACGAGGAGCGCCGGGAGGCCCTCTACGCTTCCCAGGACCGCTGGGAAGCTGCATTTCCGGAGATAGAAACCTATGAAGGATCGGCCGGAGAAGAGGTGGCCGATGCTTTTTCTTTCCTCTGCGCCAACTGGCCTTATTTTCTCCAGGAGAAGGATTATGTCCGGATGGATTCCCTCCTGGCGGTTCCCGGTTTCATTCCCGACAAGCTGGAAGAAGACCGCGAAAGGATCACAGGGGATAATCCCTTTGCCCTCCGATACCTGAGGACAGACCCTCTGGGCCTGTATTCCCCGGTACTTTCCCGCCTGCAGAAGGCACAGCCGGAAGCCCTGGAAGGGATGGATCTTCTCTTTTTCGATTCTCCCTACGGCAGTACGGAAAGTGGCCGGAATGCCGTCCTGCTGGATTCTTTGAGGCAGATCAAGGTCGATATCCGGAAGGCCTGTCCCATGGTTCAGATTACTTCTACCGGCGGCCCGGAAGTAGCCGTGGAAAATGCCAGCCGCATCAAGACAGATTCCATCCTGGCGCTCGGCATTGCCCTTCTTCTTATCTGCATCGTGCTGTGGCTCAGCTACAAACGCGTGCAGGACGTGCTTTGGATCCTTCTTTCCATATCGGCCGGGGCCGTATTTGCCCTGGGCATCATAGCCTGCTTCAAGGAGAGCGTGAGTCTGATAGTCCTCGGAATCGGCTGTACGGTTATCGGCATAGCCGTCAATTATCCGCTGCACTACATAGACCATCTGAAATACCAGCCGGACCGCCGGAAGGCCCTTGAGGAGCAGGTAAGCCCGCTTCTGACCGGCAATATCACAACCGTGGGGGCTTTCCTCGGCCTTCTTCTCCTGAAATCCGAAGCCCTTCACGACTTTGGCTTCATTGGGGCGATGATGCTGGTGGGAACCATCCTTTTTGTGCTGGTTTTCCTGCCGGTATTTATGCCTGTGTACAAGGGAGAGAGGAAGGTAATCCAACTGGATCCTGCCCGCTACCTCCATCCCTCCGAAGCCACCCGCCGATGGGTATTCATCGGCTTTCTGGCCCTTACCGTGGCATTTTTCTTCTTCGGCAAGAGGCTTTCCTTCGATGCCGACCTGCATAACATCAATTATATGACCCGGGAGCAGGAGGAAGGATTCGCCTTGCTGGAGTCCCTTGCTCCCGAGGCCGAAGCCTTCCCGCTGCCCGGGCTTCAGGAGCAGGAAGAGAGGATCGGCCTGTGGAAGGAATTCTGGGAAAGGCATGCGGATTTGCCGGATGTCCTCGTTGAGCAGGGTCTTCAGGCCGGCTTTACCGCCCATGGCTTTCAGCCTTTCTTCGATGCCCTGGATACTACCTGGGAACCGCAGGAAAGGGCTTATTTCCGTCCGGTAGACTTCTCTCCGCGGGAGAGTGCCGCCAGTGCGCTGGTCAGTGCCCTTTCGGAGGATTTCAACACCATCGGCCTGGTGTGCAGTCTCATTGTCCTTGTCTTCCTCTGGATCAGTTTTGGCTCTCTGAGACTCACGCTCATCGCCTTCCTTCCGCTGGCCGTAAGCTGGATCTGGATTCGGGGAATGATGGGGCTTACAGGCCTTCAATTCAACATTGTCAACATCATTCTGGCCACCTTCATCTTTGGGATGGGGGACGATTACAGCATCTTCATTACCGAGGGGCTGGACTACGAATACAAGACGGGGAAGAAGATACTTCATTCCTACAGCAATGCCGTGGTTCTGAGCGCCCTCATTATGTTCATCGGAATTGGAGTGCTGGCCTTTGCCCGCCATCCGGCTATGCGTTCCCTGGGCCTTGTAACGGTAATTGGAATGGTAACGGTGGTGGCTATGGCCTGCTACCTTCCGCCCCTTCTGTACCGCTGGAAACCGCGTTCTTTCCTGGGAATGCTTTCCACGGTGTATATCGGCTTTATGATGGTGCTGGGAATGACGCTACTTTCCCTTCTGGCCCCGTTTTTCCCGAAAGGACCGGCCTATAACAAGCTGGTTCGCCGGGTGGCCTCCTGTGCCATCAGAATCATTCCCGGTTGTCCGTATACCCTTAAGAACCCCCACGGGGAGGATTTTTCCCGTCCGGCGGTCTATATCTGCAATCACCAGAGCCACCTGGACGTACTGGCCCTGATAGCGCTGCAACCCAGGCTCATCCTGATGACCAACGACTGGGTATGGAACTTCCCCTTTTATAGGATGGTTATCCGCAAGACCGGGTATTTTCCGGCGTCCCGGGGGCTTTCCGAAGGAACCGAGCATATCCGGAAAATGGTGGCCGAGGGCTATTCGGTGGTCATTTTCCCCGAAGGAACCCGCTCGGTAGATGGTCGCATCGGCCGATTCCATCGCGGCGCTTTCCTCACGGCTCGGGAACTGGGGATGGATGTCCTGCCTCTTCTTCTTCGCGGCTTCCACGAGGCCCTGCCGAAGCACGATTTCTTCCTCCGCTTCCATCCGCTTTCCCTGGAGATAGGGGAGAGGGTGCAGGCGCCTTTGCAGGCCGATATAGCCGACTTTACCCGTCAGATGAGACATTTTTATTTGCAATGGTATGAAAAGGATTCTTAACATACTGTTGCTGATGGTCTGTTTTCCCGGTATGGCGCAGGAGAGGATCTGGGAGGGTACGGCGTGCCACAGCCGGCAGGTGACGATGACGGCGTATCTGCCGGAGGGCACTCCCAAGGCGGCCATTGTGGTGTGCCCCGGGGGCAGTTATCACTGGCTGGATATGAATTCGGAAGGGAAGAAGGTGGCACAGTGGCTCTGCTCGGAAGGGTATGCGGCCTATGTGCTCCGATACCGGGCGGCCGGGAAGATAGAGTTTGTGATGAAATACCGGAGCCTTTTCAGGGGAAACCGGCATCCGGATATGATCTGTGACCTGCAAAGGGCCATCCAGCTGGTTAGGGAGCGGTATAGCGGCCCTGTAGGGGCTATGGGCTTCAGTGCCGGAGGACACCTGGTGATGAGCGCCGGAGAATACTTTGATACCAATTTCCTTACCCGATACGGCATAGAGCCCTCCGTTTCCCTCCGGCCGGACTTTGTGGCTTCCATTTATCCGGTGGTTACCTTGTCGGCCCCTCCCGTGCATAAACGCTCCCGGCTGGGCCTTCTGGGTGAATGGACGGCGATGAACCCTTCCATGCGGGATTCCCTGTCCCTGGAGCATCACGTAAAGGCCGATACTCCACCCGTATTTCTTCTGAACTGCGTGGACGACCCTATCGTGGATTATCGCAATTCGGTGCTGCTGGACAGCGCTCTCACCGCTAAGAACGTGCCGCATCTGTATACGCAGTATGAAACCGGCGGCCATGGCTTCGGCGCCAATCCTGCCAAGCAGGACCAGAATACCAGAAAATGGCAACAATCATTTATTAAATGGTTAAATGACAATGGATATTGAGTTCAAGAAACCAGAGGAAATCAAAGAATTCCAGGAAGGACTTCTGCACGAAGCCCTGGTGTACTTGAAGGACCACTCCAAGTATTACCAGCGGATGTTTGACAAGTATCACATTGATATTGAGAAGATCCGTACCATCGAGGACCTGCAGAAGATTCCTTTCACGGAGAAAAAGGACCTGCAGCTGTTCAACGATGAGTTCCTCTGCTGTCCCAGGGAGAAGATTGTAGATTACGTGACCACTTCCGGTACGCTGGGAGACCCGGTCACCTTCGGCTGCACGGAAAAGGACCTGCAGAGGCTGGCCTACAACGAGAAGAAGAGCTTCGAGTGCGCAGGTGTGAGGCCCGGCAACATTGTCCAGCTGATGACCACCCTGGACAAGCGTTTTATGGCCGGCCTGGCGTATTTCCTGGGAATCCGGGAACTGGGCGCCAGTATCATCCGGGTGGGGAACGGTATCCCGGAGCTGCAGTGGGACACCATAGAGCGCTTGAAGCCGGACACCATTATGTGCGTTCCTTCTTTTATTCTCAGACTTATCCAGTATGCCGAGGAGCACGGAATAGACTACCGGAATTCTTCCATCAAGCGTATCATCGGCATCGGAGAAGGCCTGAGGGACCAGGATTTCAACCTGAACCTGCTGGGCCGCCGCATCCGGGAGAAATGGGATGTGGAGCTTTTTGCCACCTATTCTTCTACAGAGATGGGCGCCACTTTCTCCGAGTGTCCGTATGGCTGCGGCGGTCACGTGCATCCGGAACTCATCATCGTGGAAATCATCGGCGAAGACAACCTTCCCGTTCCGGACGGTCAGGTGGGAGAGATTGTGGTTACCACCCTGGGGGTGGAAGGAATGCCGCTGCTGCGGTTCCGGACGGGCGATATGGCCGCCAGGATTACCGAACGGTGCCAGTGCGGCCGATACAGTTACCGGCTCACTCCGCTGGTGGGCCGCAAGAACAATATGATCAAGCTCAAGGGCACCACGCTATATCCGCCGGCTGTGAATGATGTGCTGGACAATGCCCCTTATGTAGAGAATTACGTGGTGATTGTGCAGGATTCCGATGCCGGGACAGACGATGTCCTGGTGCAGTTGGGGCTTAAATACCAGCCCGATTTCGATCCCGTGAAGGACCTCAAGGACCGTTTCCGCTCCCGTATCCGGGTGGCCCCGAGGATAGAGATTCTGCCCGTTCCCGAGGTGGCGGCCATCAATTTCCCGGCCAAGAGCCGCAAGCCCGTCAAATTCATCGATAAGCGCTCCCAACATGTTTGACGATATCAGACCTTATGTAGATGCGGAAATCCCTGCCGCGATGCAGAGGATTGTCTCTGACAAGTACTTTCCGCTGGTGTGCAGTTTCCTCTTCCCGGAAATGCCGCTTCAGACCGTAGCGGGACTGGTGGGTAGTTGCCGTACGGTAGAGGAGTTCCAGACCCGCGTGATGTACAAGGTCATCTACTCCATAGCAGAAAAAACCACCAGCGGCCTGTCCGTCTCCGGGATGGAAAGGCTGGATCCCGAAAAGGACTATCTTTTCATTTCCAATCACCGGGATATTATGCTGGATGCCGCCTTCCTGCAGGTCCTTCTTTCGGAAGCGGGCCGAAGGACCTCAGAAATCACCTTCGGGGCCAATCTGATGCAGGGACAGCTGGTGATCGATGTGGGCCGATGCAACAAGATGTTCCGCATCGAAAGGCCTTCTACCGTTACATCGGCCCGGGATTTCCTGAAAAAAAGCCAGTATGCTTCGGAGTATATCCGTTACGCCATCACCCGGAAAAAGGAAAGCGTCTGGATTGCCCAGCGGAACGGCCGCACCAAAGACGGGAAAGACCTCACGGACCAGGGCATCATCAAGATGTTCAACCTCTCCGGCGGGGAAGACCGCGTGCAGTCCCTCGCGGAGCTCAACCTGGCTCCGCTTTCCATCTCCTACGAGTGGGAACCCTGCGACCAGCTCAAGGCCCTGGAACTGTATGCCAGAAGTTCCGGGCAGCCGTATATCAAAAAGCCGGGAGAGGACCTGAACAGCATCCTCACGGGCATTACCCAGCCCAAGGGAAGGGTGCATCTTACGGTTTGCGAGCCCATCCGCCGGGAAGAACTGGAACCCTTTTGTGAGTACAGCAATCCGGATTTCAACAAAGCCGTGGCAGACCTTGTAGACAGCCGTATCCGGGCGGGCTATCGCCTGTATCCCAATAATTACATTGCGGCAGACCTTCTGGCCGGAAAACGCGCTCACAGCTATACGAATGCAGAGAAAGAAGCCTTCGAAAAGCACATAGGGGAGATAACAGAAGAATATCCCGAAGAGCTCCGGGATATTCTTTTGAGAATCTATGCTTCGCCTGTTATGGCCTAGCCGCCGATGAATTCCCGCAGCAGCGATGTGGCGGGGATTTCCTTATCCGGAACCGGCGTAAAGTAATGGATGAACTTGAGGAGTCTGTGGGCTTCGGCAAATTCTGCGCAGTTCTGCGGAACGCTTCGGAGGATGGGCTCGGCGTGGTTCTTAAGCACTGCAAACTCAATGAGATAGGCGCTATTGAACATGACATCCGCCGTTTCCTGGTAGGGATAGATCCATTTTTCCTCCGCATTCAGGACGTTCTGCCAGTTGGAGATGGATTCCCGGGCCGTAAAGGCCCCGGCATTGTAGTCTCTCACGATGCGCCTGAGCAAGCGGTTGTCACTGGTAGGGATGCTGTTGTGGTCGTCCAGGAGGGTTCCCGTCAGGGTATTGATAAAGATCCTGAACTTGGCGCTTTCCGGAATCTCACTGGTAAGGGCGGGATTGAGGGCGTGGATGCCTTCGATAAGAAGGATGCGGCCTTCTCCCAGGCGCAGTTTCTTTCCGTTGTACTCCCGCAGGCCCGTTACGAAGTTGAATTCAGGCACTTCCACCTCTTCTCCTGAGAGAAGCTTCATGATATCGCTTTCCATCAGCCTGTGGTCCACCGTTTCGAAATTGTCGAAGTCGAAGGAACCGTCGGGGAAGCGGGGAGAGTCTTCCCGGTTGACAAAATAATCGTCCGTACTCACGGACATCGGCCTTAAGCCGCAGGCTTTCAGCTGGATGGACAAGCGCTTGCAGAAAGTGGTTTTACCGGAGGAGGAGGGGCCGGTGATAAGGACCACCTGCAGCGGATTCTCGCTGTTGTAGCGGCGCTCGATTTCCTCGGCAATCTTTACGATTTTCTTTTCCTGCAAGGCTTCAGCAATCTGGATGAGTTCGCTGGCGCGGCCGTTCAGGAAAGCCTCGTTCACATCTCCTACCGTGCTCAGGCCCATAATGATGTTCCAGCGCAGGGCTTCCTTGAACATCTCGAAAGTTTTGGGTTGGTCTTCGAAGGAAGCCAGTTCCGAGGGATTCTCCCGGGAGGGGACCCGCAGCAGCAGGCCGTCGTGGTAGGGCTGGATGCCCCAAACGGTCAGATAGCCGGTGGAAGGGACCAGCTTTCCGTAGAAATAGTCGGCCGTATCTCCCAGGGTATAATAGTCCGTGTAGGCTTCTCCGCTGGTTTCCAGCAGGCGCACCTTGTCCTCGAAGCCGGCTTTCCGGAATTCCTTGATGGCCTTTTCCGTCTGCACGTCGTAACGGTGGAAGGGGAGATCTTTCTCCACCAGATCCCGCATCCGCTGTTCGATGCCGGCAATTTCCTGGGGGGTGATGTCCTGGTCATCGGCCTTTCTCACGTGACAGAAATAGCCGTGGGAAATGGGATGCTCTATGTACAGCTTGCTCTGGGGCAGTACGTCGCAGGCGGCCTTGTACAGTAAGAAATACAGCGAGCGGCAGTATACCCGCATCCCGCTGGGCTCCCGGACATCTATGAACTCGATGTCCTTGTTCTGGTAAACCTTGAACTTGAGGCCCTGGGAGACATTGTTCACCTTGGCCGATACGATGGGGAAGGGTGTGTGGCAGTCAAACTCCGAGAGCATTTGCAGAAGGGAAGTGCCTTCGGGGAAACGTTTTGTCTCCTTGGTATTCTTACAATAGACCTGAACCATAATAATTATAATTTAACTTCCTGCTTTTCCAGATAGCGGACCACGTCTCCTACCGTGTTGAACTGGGCCAGTTCCTGATCCGGGATGACAATGCCGTACTGGTCCTCGATGCGCATCAGCAGCTGGAGAATGTCCAGGGAATCGGCCCCCAGTTCTTTCTTGATGAGGGAGTCCATGGTAATTTTGGAAGCATCGATGCGAAGCTGCTTCGCAAGGATGGTTTGTACTTTTTCAAACATATCGTTAGTCTTCATAGTGTTCATACTTGGCAATTTCCGCCTCTATCTTACCGGAGAGCCGGCTCACTTCCATCTTATAGGCCTGCTCTATGCATTTTTCCACGGCCGTGGCGTTGGAGGAGCCGTGGCCCTTGACCACTACTTTGGAGGTGCCCAGAAGCACGCTGCCGCCGTAATTCTGGTAGTTCATGAACTCCTTCATGTCGGCAAACATCTTTTTCATCAAGAGGGCGCCCAATTTGTAGAGGGCGCGGCTGAAAATCTCCTTTTTCAGCTTTTTCAGCAGCTCCAGGGCGGTTCCTTCCGTGGTTTTTACCAGCACATTGCCGCTGAAGCCGTCGGCCACCACAATGTCGTAGCTGCCGGAAAGAAGGTCCCGGCTTTCCATATTGCCTACGAAATTAAGGCCTTCCGTTTCCTGCAGCAGTCCGTATGCCTCCCGGCGGATGTCGTCTCCCTTTTCGGCCTCTTTCCCCACATTCAGAAGGGCTACGCGGGGGCTTTTCACGCCATAGACGTTCTCCATATAGAGGGACGCCATAATGGCAAACTGGCGCAGGTGGGCCGATGTCACCTCCACGTTGGCTCCGCTGTCGCAGATGCCCACGATGCCTCCGTTCATGGTGGGGAGGATGGGGCAAAAGGCCGGGCGGATGACACCGGGAATGCGGCCCAGACGTACCAGGGCGCCGGTAACCAGAGCTCCGGTGGAACCGGTGGAAACCAGGGCGGATATGTCATCGCAGTCCCGGAGCATGATGATACCCTTCATCATGGAGGAGTTGCGCTTGAGACGAACCACATCCGTGGGCTTTTCGTCGCAACCGATCACCTCCGGGGCATGCACAATCTCCAGCCGGCTCTTGTCATAAGCCTTCCCCTGCAGTTCTTTCTGCAGCAGGGCCTCGTCTCCCAGCAGGAGGATATACAGGTCCTTGTTGGCCTTCAAGGCTCTCAGAGCGCCTTCTACAGGTGCCTGAGGGCTTTTATCTCCGCCAAAACAGTCTACCAGAATCTTGATCATACCAGTTTCTTTACGTATGCACGATATCTTTTACATTCTTCCCTGCGGAAGCGTCGCCACTGGTTCAGGATGGCGTAGTTGTCTTCCAGGTTCAGGTTGGTATCGGCCCATTGGATTCGGGGATTGTCCCTCAGCATTTTCATGATTGCCAGGGAAAGGGCTCCGGAAACGCCGCGATTGAGGTATTCCGGGTCCACTCCCACCAGGCACAAATCCAGGATCTGAGGCCTTTTGATGGCGTAAAGGAGTTTGGCAAGAGTTCCGGGGGTGAATTTTCCCCGGGTTCCCACCAGCGCCGGAGCCAGGCCCGGGAAGGCCAGGCCGAAACAGACGATCTTCTCGTTCTCGTCCAGGATGACGGCCGTATATTTAGGGCTGATGACCAGGGCGAAATTATCGAGTACCAGCTTTCTCATCCCTTCGGTAAAGGGCACCGTTCCATAAAGGCCCTCGTAGGAAGCGTCAATAAGGTCGAATATACCCTTGGAATACTTCTTCAGGAGCTGAGGGCCGTTTTTCGCCGTGCCGTAGTGCAGTTTGTAGCGCTTGAAGATGAAGCTGGTGAACTGTTCCATCTCCTGAAGGGTTTCCGGGCTTTCCGGGCCGTAGAGGCGACTGGCCGTCCAGTCAATCTCCTTGGTATATCCAAGGGCCTCAATGTGGTCTTTGTAATAGCTGAAGTTATAATTCTGCTCAAAGGTGGAAGGCTGGTCGAATCCCTCTACCAGCAGGCCTTCCCGCTCCAGGTCTGAGAAATTGAGCGGACCCACCACGGTGTCCATTCCCTTTTCCAAGGCCCAGGCTTCGGCCTTTTCAAAGAGGGCACGGGATACTTCCAGGTCTTCTATGGCATCGAAGCGGGAGAAACGGCAGCGCTTTTCCCCGTTCTTGGCATTCGCATCCTTCTGGATGATGCACTGGATGCGTCCCACCGGTTTTCCATCCCGGTACGCCAGAAAGCACGTCCAGTCGCAGCTGCCGTTGTAAACATAGTCCCGGGAGAACATCTTCTTCTCGTCCATGTACAGCGGCGGCACAAAGTACGGATTGCCTTTGTATAGATCCAGCGCCAGGTTCAGAAACTGCTTCTGCTGCTCAGGGCTGGTAACCTGTTTGACCTCAATCATTTTAGCGGTGGATAGCGTGGAAGCATACACCCACTCCGTTGGGGCCGCAGTGGCTGCCGGCCGTGGGGTTCACGTCCACATATTCGATATTCTGCTTTCCAAAACGCTCCTCAATCATTCTTCCAATTTCCTGGGCAAGGACCAGGGCATCGGTATGGCCGATGCAGATGCGGTGCCTGTCAATGTCGCTGCCCAGCTCGGCCACCTTGTCCACCAGGGCCTTCATGGCGTTCTGACGGCCCTTGACGGTGCCGATGGATTCCATTTTGCCGGCCTGGCTCATATGGATGAGCGGACGTACGCCGATGAGGGTTCCCATCGTGGCGGCAAGGCCGCTCACCCGGCCGCTGCGGCGGAAGAACTTGAGGTCGTCGGCAAAGAAATACATCGCAAAATGATCCACTTCTTCCCGGGCCCAGGCCAGGATTTCGTCCAGGGTTTTTCCGGCCTTGACCAGATCTCCCACTTCGCGGACGATGGCATAGCTGATGGTGGTAATGCCCTTGGTGTCGATTTCTTCAAACCGGGCGGCGGGGAACTGTTCCTTCAGCTGGGCTATGGCCTGGTCCATGGCGTCAAAAGTGTTGGTCATGGCTCGGGAGAAGTGCACGTAAAGAATCTCGTTGCCGGCTGCAAAATCCTGGATGAAATAATTCATGTACTGGTCCTTGGAAATGGCACTGGTAGTGGGCAGTACTCCTCCGCGCAGCTTGTCATAGAAGGCATGTGCGTCAAAGGTCTTAAAGTCTACGTAAGGGTAGGTGGTTTGCGCATCGATGCTGTAGGGCATAGAGATGAGCTGATAGCCATACTCCGCAGCAATGGCGGGAGTAATGTCGGTGTCGGTGTCGGTGTAGATCTTTAGCATAGTACTAGAATATAATCGTATACGGGCTGTCCGCCGTCCAGGAGAATGACTTCGGACATCGGGCAGGCTTTCTGAAGTTCCTCTTGCAGGGTTCCGGCCTCCTGCGCGGGAGCATCGGCCCCTTGAAGGAGGAGGATGATATCGGATTCGCCGGCCGATAATTTGCCGGCCAGTTCCTTTACGGCTTCCGCGCGGCCGGGGCAGCAGCATAGCACATCCTTGCCGCTGAAGCCGATGTATTCACCCTCACGGGCATCGGCCGTGGTGCGAATTGCCTTGGAAACAGAGCCCGTGGTGACGGATGCGGCGGCCTCTTCCAGGCTCTTGCAAAGTTCCTCCAGGGGAAGGTCCGCATCGAGGTTAGCCATCGCGAAATACCCCTCTCCCAGCGTTTTGGTGGGGATTACTACCACCCGGGCACCCTTGTACATATCTCCGGCCTGCCGGGCGGTGAGGATGATATTGCTGTTGTTGGGGAACACCAGGATGGTATCGGCCGATACTTCGTCGAACGCCTCCAGGAAGCTCTCAACCGGGGGATTCATGGTTTGACCGCCTTCGATGACGGCATCGGCCCCCATTTCCCGGAAGGAATGCGTGAGACCGGCGCCGGAAGCCACCGTGACTATCCCCATTGCCTTGCGGGCGCGCTTGAAACGCTCGTCCATATGGTTCTCGTGGTGCTGGAGGGTCATGTTTTCCACCTTGATGGTGAGGAATTCCCCCCACTGGCGGCACCGGGAAAGGATGGCGCCGGGGTCCTTGGTATGGACGTGCACTTTGATGATGGATCCGTCCCGGAAAAAGACCAGGGAGTCTCCCTGCGTTTCCAGGTAGCTTTTGATGAGGGATTCGTCAAAGCTGTCCAGGTCCACTTTGCTGCGCTGCAGACGAAGGAGGAATTCCGTGCAGTAGCCGAACTCCAGCTCACTGTCTTCCGTGAAAGCGCCAAAGTCTATCTGGGTGGCCTTTTGAGGGTGGTTCTCTTCGGCCGGAAGGGCAGGGGACTTGCCGTGAAGGGCATCCCGCATCCCTTCGGCAATGCACAGGAGGCCTGCGCCGCCACTATCCACCACGCCGGCTTTCTTAAGGACGTCCAGAAGTTCCGGAGTATGCTGCAGGCTCAGGTCCATTCCGGCAATCCAGAGGTCCATGAATTCCTCTATGCTGGCCGATCCTTCGGCCGCGCTCACGCCTTCTCTCAGAACGGTGAGGATGGTGCCTTCCACCGGCTTGGAGACTGCGTTGTAGGCCTCTTCCACAGAGGCCTTCATAGCAGCTGTAAATGCTTGGATATCGGCCTCTTTCAGTCCCTGGAAGCCTTTTCCCATACCGGCGAAGATGCGGGAGAGGATAACTCCGGAATTGCCGCGGGCACCCAGGAGCATTCCTCTGGAGACAGCATCGGCCATCTCTCCCAACGTGTTTCCACTGGCGGCAGCACCGGCCTGAATGGTCATATACATATTGTCTCCCGTGTCTCCGTCAGGGATGGGGAAGACATTGAGGTCATTGATTTCCTGGCGGCTTTGGGCCAGGCTGGCGGCTCCGCCACGGATGAGGTTCAGGTATAGTTCTGCGTCCAGGTTCATAGTTTATTGTTCAGGGATTCGGAATCCGCGGCGGAAGAAGGGAATCTTCAGCAGGGCGCGGAAAATCCAGGGCTGGATGGAATAGGTTATCAGGATGGTGGAGGCCATGCCGATCAGGGTTATCAGGCCGATGGAATGGATGGCCGGATGGCGGGCGAAGATGAGGGAGAAGGTGACGATTCCCAGCACCAGGGCACTGTAGAAGATGGCCACCTTGTGGTATTCCAGCATCTTCGTTTCACCCTTACGGGCTTCCGCAAGGAGTCCCTCCATCACAAAGATACTGTAGTCTACGCCGATACCGTAAATGAAGGTGGAGATAACGATGTTGATCAGGTTGAATTCCAGGCCGAAAATGGCCATATAACCCTGCATCACGTACCAGCTCACAAACATGGGGAGGAAGGCGATGAGGGCGATGAAGATGTTGCGGAAACTGAACAGCAGGACCAGCAGCACAAACAGGCTGGAGATCCAGAGGGTGGTATTGAAATCGTCGTGGACAATTTCCACCATGTCACGGCAATAGTAGAAGGGCTCCAGCACCAGTACATGGTCTACGCTGGTGAGGGCTTTCCAAACTTCCGACTGGTCCTCGGCGTCATAGGAGACATCCGTGTACACCATATAGCGGCCACTCTGCTGCTTCTCCACATAGTTGGAGAGCATTCCTTCGGGTACGATGCCGGATTCTACCAGGTTGCCGGGCTCGTACCGGGTGCTGACTATTCCCAGGAAGGGATCATAGAAGCCCTTCGGCAGGTTGTACTGCTTTTCGGATTCGGCCATCAGATGCCTCAGGTACCTTACGCGGCCGCGGGTCCAGAACTTGTTCCAGGCGTCGATGCGCTCCTGCTGGTCCCGGGTAGAGTGGAGAAGGAGCTTGGTCACGGGAACATAGCTTTTCACCAGACCGGTTTCCTTCAGCGAATCCAGGGCCCTTACCAGGCCTTTGTTGTTCTCCAGAGCCTGGTCCAGGTCGTTGTCGTCCCAGGCGGCGAAATACTGGTGGGAATAGCCGTCGGCACTCTTGCGGTTATACAGTTCCTGGCTCTGGCGGAGTTTCTGGTTGTCGTAGTCCAGGTGCATCAGGTCACTGTCAAACTTTACACGCGGGCTGTAGATGATGCCTACCACGATGACGACGAGCAGCAGGGCGATAAACCATTTGTTGCGGTCCCAGGGGAGGTTGTTGAACTTTTCCACCAGCGGGAAACCGTGCGTGCGCTTGAAGGAAATCTGCTCCGGCTTCAGGAAATGAGGCAGGAAGATAAGGGCGAAGAGGGTGTTGCCGATCAGGGCGAAGGTGGCAAAAAGGCCGAAGTCCCTCAGAAGGTCACTTTCCGTGAACAGAAGGCCCATAAAGGCGCCGATGGTAGTAATGCAGCCCATAAATACGGGCGTGGATTCCTCCCTCAGCATCTTCTCCGTATCCGCCACGTAGTAATAGTGGATGAGGACGTGGAGGCAGTAGCTGATGGCAACGCCCAGCACAATGGCGCTGATTCCCAGGGCCATCAGGGACATATATCCCTTGATCCAGTACATACAGGCCAGCGAGAAGAGGGTTCCGTACAGTACGGGCACCACCTGCTGCCATACAAAGGCCATTTTGTGGAAGCTCAGGAGCATGATGATCAGAATCAGGACCAGGGACAGGCCGATGGACCAGAACAGGTCTCTTTTGATGGTCCCGGCGTTGGAAACGCTGCCCTGAGGATTTCCGTGGATATGCAGCTCTGCTTCCGGGTGCTGGACCTCAAACTCTTCCTGGAGAGTCTCCATCATGTTCACCAGCCGGGTGCAGGCACCGGAGTTGGTGGAAGTGAAGGAAGGGGAGAGGAAGGCCAGAGCCACGGTTTTGTCCGGGCAGAAGAGGTGGCCGTCATAGATGGTTACACCGCCGGCGCTGGTGGTGGAACCCAGGATTTCTCCCAAAAGGTCTCTCAGACTGAGGGGATCCATCGATACCAGCTGGGAATCCTCTCCGGTTTCATCGTTCACGATGATCTCATAGTTCTTCTCCATCTGGGCCTGGAAGGCTTCCGGCTCCAGTTTTTGTTCTATAAGGGCATACCAGGAGGTGTCTACAAAGGAGGGAAGGTGCCCCAGACCATAGTCCATGGCTTCCAGGGCCGTATCTATATCCAGGGCGGCAAAAACGCCCTTGAGATAGTGCGTGGCACTGTCTTTCTGCTCCAGCAGGTTGCAGTATTCCTCTACCAGGGCGCCCAGCTGCTCCGGCGGAAGCGGGTTCAGGGTGTCCCGGGAGGTAACCTGAACGAAAATTTTGTCAATGAGGCCGATATCGCTGAACGCGAGTTCGTTGGAGGTGGAGGAACGGGGGAGGAGCTTGATGATGTCCTCCTCATACTGCAGTTTGGATCCAAACCAGCCGAAAACCACCGTCGAAGCAATCAGAAGCCCATACATCAATGCTTTGTTCTTCTGGAAGAAACGGTATATCGGCAGAAAAATTCTGTGCATAATCTTCGTTCTATGTTAAAATCTTTCAAAGATAAACATTTTTCTGCTAATAATGAACACTTTGGGCCGTTCCCCATCCTGTCCGTTGCGGAAGTTCACAAAAAAGCCCGGGAAGAACCCGGGCCTGTCAGAATCAGAATTTGTCCATTTCGGTGAAGATCCTCTCCCGGACCTCCTCGATGGTGCCTACGCCGTCAATTTCGTGGTAGCGGCCGGCCTTGCGGTAGAACTCGATGAGCGGCTCGGTCTTGGCGTGGTAGGTTTTCACGCGGTTTTCCACCACCTCGGGGCGGGCATCATCGGCCCGGCCTTCAATGTTGGCCCTGTGGGCAATCCTCTCGTGGATGAGCGCGTCCGGAATCATCAGGGACACGCAGGCTGTGACCGCTTCTCCATTTTTGGCCAGCATGGCGTCCAGGGCCTCGGCCTGGGCAATGGTTCTGGGGAAACCATCCAGCAGGAAACCCTTGACATTCTTTACGCTGCGGAACTTGGACTCTATCATTCCTTCAACTACCTCGTCCGGGACCAGATTGCCGGCCTCGATAAGGGTTTTGGCCTGCAGGCCCAGCGGAGTTCCGGCAGAGATTTCGCTGCGGAGGAGTTCACCCGTAGAGAGATGGCAGAGCTGGTAGCGCTCTACCATTGAACCGGCCTGGGTGCCTTTGCCTGCACCGGGAGGGCCGAATAAAACATAGTATTTCATATCTAGTGTGTTTGTGGTCTAATCGTCCAGGACGTAGATGTCTTTGATGTTGCGGCCCAGTTCGTCGTAATCCAGGCCGAAGCCTACTATGAAGCGGTTGGGAATTTCCATGGCAACATAGTCCAGCTTGACATCTTTCTTGTACACCTCCGGCTTGACCAGGAGGGTGCAGATCCGGGCATCCTTCACTTGGGAAGCTTCCAGAAGCTGCTTCATGGCAGCAATGGTGTTTCCCGTGTCTACGATGTCTTCCACGATAAGGACCCTTCTTCCTTCCAGATGGGCGGGAAGCGGAACTTCCGTCTTGATAACGCCCGTAGACTGGGTTCCCGAATAGGAAGAGAGCTTGCAGGCTTTGAGTTCCAGCGGGAAGTTGACTCTTTTCAGCAGTTCTGCGGCAAAGATGATGGCTCCGTTCAGGGTGCAGAGCAGGATAACCGGATTTTCGTCCGTGGCATCGGCATAATCCCTGTTCAGGCGGCCGGCCACCTCATCGATGGCTTTTTCAATCTTTTCGTTGGGGATGAACAGTTTGAATGTCTTGTCGTGAAGGGTAACTTTGTTTTCCATCGATTTGTGTACAAAAATCTATGCAAAAATAGTAAAAAACACACAAAATACCCCCTAAAACAACACATTTTATCAACAGATTCTGTTCAATCCGGAACAGGCTTCGTAACTTGGGGCTATGAGACGTATTATTACGGGGGCCATTGCGGCCCTTTTCTTCATTCAAGTGCACGCCCAGGACGAGATTTTACGCGCCGCCCTCTACCTCTCCGGGGCCGATTCCGAGGAAGAAATTGACCAGGATTGGATCCAGCGGCTGGAAGGAATGAACCGGGTGCGGGTCAATTCCGGCCATCTCAGGCCGGGGATTCTGACGGATTACCAGATTGCCACCCTGGCCGATTACAGGGCAGCTCACGGGGACATTCTCTCCTGGGAAGAGCTGATGCTGGTGGATGGTTTCTCACGTGAAGCAGTGGATGCATTGAGGCCGTTTCTTTCCTTGGAATCCAGGCGCTTGCCAGGAGCAGTAGACACCGTCCGCATCAAGGCCGAAGCCCTGCTGAGAACCACACTGAAAAACGTGGGGGCCAAGGCCAGGGTAAGCGGGGAAAACTGGCGCGTGGGAGGAGCCTGGAGAAACCCGGACTGGACGGTGCACGGAGAGTTGGATACCCGTCTGGGCCGACTGGTGCTGGGCGATTTCAACGTCCGCTACGGCGAAGGGCTGGCGCAGTGGAGCGGCTTCTCGATGGAAAGCCTTTCTACCGTGGATGCCTTCATCCGCCGCTCCACCGGCATCTCACCCGTCTGGTCATACACCTCTTCCAACGTACATCGTGGAGCGGCCTATGAATATGGAGGGAGGCATTGGCGGGCCTCGGCCTGGGGCACGACGGCCCTGGTATTCGGTGCACAAAGCGCTTATCTGGGCCGATGGGGAGAACTGGGCGGGACCCTCTCCTGGAAGCCATCCGTGGGGCTGTCCGCCTCGGTGGAGGGGCGGTTGAACCTCCACGGAATGGACTGTACGGCCGAATTCGCCTATCGGAGCCAGGCGGTGGGCGGGAAGGCATCGGCCCGATGGAAAGTGGGAGTTAACGGCAAACTGGCCGCGCAGGTCCGTGTTTTGCCGAAACGGTTTAGCGGAAAGAAGAATGGGGAATATGCCCTGGCGGCCGGCTATCAGCTGCAAAGCGGCAAATGGCAGGCCCTCGCCGGGAAAACGGGTTTCGGCAGTTCCGTCCCCGCCTGGAAACTGTCCCTGACGCTGGATGCCGCCCTGCTGCCGGTTCCCGGCGTTGATCCCCGCCGCCTGCAAATCCGCTCATACCTCACCGCCAGCTGGCAAGTGGCATCGGCCTGGGAATTGGCCTTAAGGATAACGGAACGCTACCGCAATTATGAAAATCCCCGCACGGATGTTCGGACGGATGTCCGCTTCGCCTATGGCCCCTGGCTTTCTGCCTTTCGGACCGAAGCCGTCCGCTGTGAGGCCTGGGGATTTCTCTCCTACTTGGAAGGCGGGTACAAGGATGAGTCCCTTTCGGCTTACCTGAGGTTCAATGCTTTCCACATCCCCCAATGGAATGACCGCATCTATTGTTACGAGCGTGACGCTCCGGGGACCTTTTCCGTTCCTGCTTACTCCGGAACCGGCCTTTCGGCCTCCCTGGTGGCCGGTTACAAACTCCGCCTCTGGCGAATTACGCTCAAAGCGCACCTCCGCGCCGGCTATATGCTCCGCATCGGCCGCGAAAGCACCCCCACCCTGAATTTCCAACTTCAGGCCACCTACTGATAAATTCAACGGAGGAAAATTGGTTTTTTGGGCTACTGCACAAAAAATAATTTTCCTCCGTATAATAATTCAAGGTGTCTTTCTACCGCTTACCCACCTTCAGGCGCTGGCCGATGGCGATGCGGTCGCTCTTGAGGTTGTTCCAACTTTTGAGCTGGCGGACGGAGGTGTGGTATTTGCGGGCAATCTTGCCCAGGTTGTCTCCGGATTTGACTTTGTAGTATACCCACTGGGACTTGGCGGAGGCAGAGGGGCGAGCCGTTTGGACAGGGCGTCCGTTTACGGTTTCGCGGCCGTCTTCCACCTTGGTGGCGAAGAAAACATCCGTCTTGTAGCGGTAAATGCTGTCCTGCATATCCAGGAAGGCCGATGAATAGTTGAACGGCAGGCGGATGACTTCTTCGGAATGGGCGCCGGGAACGACGTCCTGGTAGTACTGGGGATTGAGATCCCTTACGTCGGCCAGGGGAATGCCCAGCACTTCGCTGATCTGGCCGAAATGCAGGTTCTTGTGGATATGGAAGGTATCTACATAGGTGGGGAGGGACATGGGAGCAGGCTTCAGGCCATATTCATTGGCATAGCGGAAAGCGTACATGGCACCCACCATAGCCGGAACATATCCGCGGGTCTCGCGCGGGAGATAGGTGTAAATACTCCAGAAATCCCGGCGGCCACCGGCGCGCTTGATGGCCTTGTTCACATTGCCGGAACCGCAGTTGTAGGAGGAAATGGCCAGGGACCAGTCCCCGAAAATGCGGTAGGCATCCTTGAAATAGCGGGCTGCGGCATCGATGGAGGCGATGGGATCCATTCTCTCATCGGCGTAAGAATCTATGCGAAGGCCATAACTGATGGCCGTGCGGTACATAAACTGCCACATTCCCTTGGCTCCCACGCGGGATTCGGCCCGGGGATTGAAAGCACTTTCGATGATGGCTACATACTTGAGCTCCAGCGGAAGGTCGTAGCGGCGGAGGGTTTCCTCGATGATGGGGAAATAATACTGGGAAAGACCCATCATCTCCGACATTTTAGCCGGCATCTTCTCCGAATACAGGATCATAAAATTCTTGACCGTTTCGTTGAAGGGGAGGGTGATGAAGGAATTCATTTCCTCCAGACGGCGCATCAGGACAGAATCCGGTACATCCGTAGTGAACACCACGGAGTCCATATCGTACTGCTCCCGGCCCGGGATGCGGGACTGGCGGTGCATATACCACTGGCTCAGAAGGGTATCCGTATTGGCCGGAGTGTTGTAGTCTTCCAGCCCGGCAGACACTTTGTTCTCATTCTCTCCGGAGAGTTCTTCCTCAATGAACTCCCGGTCTATGGCATCGGCCTTGTACGCGGCCACCTCTTCTTCCAACTGCGCTACTTTCTTAAGAAGCTCTTCGTTCTCTTTCTGAAGGGCTTTCCGGCTTTTGAGGATCTGGGAGGACGCCGGCAAAGAAACTATAAGGATACTACAGATTATTACTACTAACTTTCGCATATTCTAAAACTTAAAGCCGACAGACACTCCGACGGCCGGGGGAGCCATGGCGTAATTGTCAAGGGGCATCACCGTGGGCGCCACCTTCATGCTGATATCGTCGTTTACCTCGAAATCCTGCATATAGGCAAATACGTTGGCATCAATGACTTGCAACAAATAAGAGATAGCCAGGGCCAGGACGGAATAATCCCTGAGTCTTCGGAAGGAATCCCGATAGAATTTGGCGTTTTCGGCCGACTGGGGCGGTTTTTCCACCTCCGGATCGGTGGAAGTGGCCTGGTCGTAAATCCACTTCCAGCGTTTGTACTGGGTGTTGTTGTCTATCACAAAGTGCAGGCTGCCGGCCATCAGGCCCCAGTAAATGGGCACTTTCCAGAACTCTCCGTTGTAGATCTGGCCCAGACCGGGAAGGAGCAGGGAATACACCGTCGCCTTGGCCGGAACGGGGTATTTGTTGCGCTCATACATGAAAGCACCGTCCATCAGGGAACCCCAGTAAAAGAGACCGGCCCCCACAAAGGAGAGGGTACTGTAAGTTTTGAACCTTTGGTCTCCGGTGGCGAGGAACTGTTTGTTGAAATGGATGCCGCCGTAGATGCCGGCTCCGATTCCTCCATAAATGATGGGCAGTTTCCAGTACTGCTTGTGATAAATCTGGTTGGCGCCGATAAAGACCACAGAGCCCATCGTCAGGGTCTTGAGGGAGGCCGTACGCTTGTGTGCGAGGCCGCCGAAGAACTCCTTGAAACTGAAGAGCTGGCTGGTGTCTGCCGGCGTTTTTTCCGTGGTGTCCGCGTAGGTTTGGGTGAAGGCATCCCGCTTGAACTGGTCGTCCCGGTACTGGGCCAACGCAGGAAGGGCGGCCAAAAGGCAGCCCGCAAGCACTATGAGCCTTCTTATATTCATCTCTGGTCCAGGGCCTTCATAAACTCTTCCATCTGGGCGTCAGAATCGAACTTGATGGTAAGAACGCCCTTTCCTTCCCGGCTGCGGCGAAGGGAAATGTTCTCTCCGAAGTATTTGCCCACATTCTCCAGAAGACGATAATACATCTCCGGCAGGGTGCCGGGCTCTTCTTTTTTACGGGCCGAGGGCTCCTTTCCCAGGGCCTTCACCTTCTCTTCCAGCTGCCGTACGGAAAGACCACCCTTGACGATGAGGTCGCAGAGCATTTCCTGGGTGGCGGGATCTTCCACGGCCAGCAGTACTTTGGCGTGTCCCACGCTCACCAGGCCCACTTTCAGATCATGCTGCACCTTGGCGGGCAGCTTCAGAAGGCGAAGCTGGTTGGCTACGGAAGCGCGTTTTTTACCCACGCGGTCTGCCATCTGCTCCTGGGTGAGGCGGCATTCCTCCATCAGGCGCTGGTAACTCATAGCCACTTCGATAGGGTCCAGGTTTTCTCTCTGGATGTTCTCCACGATGGCCATCTCCAGCATTCCCTGCTCGGAAGCATCCCGGATATAGGCGGGAACCATATCCATCCCGGCCATGATTGAGGCACGATATCGGCGTTCACCGCTGATAATCTGGTATTTGTCTCCTTTCCGGCGTACCGTGATGGGCTGGATGAGGCCGAAGGTGCGGATGCTTTCGCTGAGCTCCTGCATGGCCTCGTTGTCGAAGTTCATACGGGGCTGGTAGGGGTTGGGCTCGATGAGCCCCACAGGGATGCGCAGGACATCGGAAGTATCCTGGGGCTTGGTTTCGGCCGATACCACCTGCTTGTTAATATACCCGACGGGTTTACGCAGTTCGGAGAGATCTTCTCCTCCCAGGAGGGCTCCCAGGCCTTTTCCCAGGCGGGACGGATTGTTATTCGCCATCTGAATTCTTGTCTAAAACTTCTTTTGCCAGATTGAGGTAGTTGGACGTACCGTTGTTCATCACGTCGTACAGGATGATGGGCTTGCCGTAGGAAGGAGCCTCCGACAGACGGATGCTTCTCTGGATGACGGTATTGAAGACCATATCCTTGAAATGATCCCGCAGCTGGGCCACCACCTGGTTGTGCACCTTGGTGCGGCCGTCGTACATCGTGACCACAAAACCCTCGATGGTGAGGGAGGGGTTGATGCCGTTTTGCACCAGACGGATGGTCTGGATGAGCTTGGCGAGGCCTTCCAGGGCGAAGAACTCCGGCTGCACGGGGATCATCACGGAGTCTGCCGCGGTGAGGCAGTTCACCGTGATGAGGCCGAGGGAAGGAGAGCAGTCTATAATAATATAGTCGTACTGGTCCTTGATGGGTGCGAGGGCCTTCTTGAGAATGGATTCACGGTCCGGAGTTTCCAGAAGTTCAATCTCTGCTCCTACCAGGTTGATGTGGGAGGGAATCATATGCAGTTTGGGAAGCTCTGTCTGGATAAGTGCGTCCGAGGCCGGGATTTTGCCGATGAGAATCTCGTACAGGGTACGATGCTCTTCGTTTTCGGGGTCAAAGTTGAGACCGGAAGTGGTGTTGGCCTGAGGGTCTGCGTCTATGACCAGGACGTTCTTTTCCAGAACAGCCAGGGAGGCGGCCAGGTTGATGGCCGTCGTGGTTTTGCCCACACCGCCCTTCTGGTTGGCGATAGCTATGATTTTGCCCATTTCTCTATAAATTTTAACTCACAAAGATAAAGAAAAAAATGTGTTCCACAAAAGTTCCACGATATTTATATGACTTGGTAATGCCAGAAATTATTCCTACTTTTGTACGTTTATGGCCCAAGAGCGCTACATACAGGTAATGCTGCCGCTGAAACTGGAGTGGGAACCTTATTACAAGCTTCCTGAGGGGATGGAGGCAGCCCTTGGAGACCGCGTGAGAGTGGTCTTCGCCAATGCTTTCTATGTGGGTGCCGTCAGTGCCGTGAATGTAAATCCTTCCCTGGAACCTTCCCGCATCCTTCCTGTCGAAGCCCTGGAGAAAGACCTTCCTTCCATTACTCCGGAAGAGATGGCTTTCTGGAGGAAGGTGGCCGACTATTACCTGTGCACGGTGGGGGAGGTGTACAAGGCCGCCTATCCCGGCAGCAAGAACCACAAAAGCCGCCTGAAGCTTCCTGAAAGGTCTGATTGGAAGGAGGCTCCGGCGTTATCTCCACAGGCCGATGCCGTCCGAACGGCCCTGGAAAAGGATAAACCTGTCCTCCTGTGGGGAAAAGACCGGGAGGAAATTTACCTGAATCTTTCTCTCAAAACGCTCCGGGAGGGGAAAAGCGTCCTTTACCTGGTTCCGGATGTGGATACGGCCCTTTTCGACCGCGTGAGGGAAGAGATGCCATCGGCCCTTCTCTATCACAGCGCATTAACCCCCGGAAAGAAAAAAATGGTGGCCGAAGTGCTCCGGAAAGGGGAGCCGCAGCTGGTGCTGGGAACCCGCAGCGCCCTTTTCCTGCCGCACCGGAACCTCGGACTGGTGATTGTGGACCAGGAGCAGGATCCCGCCTACAAGCAAGAGGCTCCCGCCCCGCGGTATCACGCCCGCGAAAGCGCCATTATGCTGGCCCTCGTTCACGGGGCCGGAGTTCTCCTCGGAAGCGAAACTCCTTCGCTGGATTCCGTCTATAACGCTCAGTGTAGCCGCTTTACGCAGGTTGACCTGAAGGAAAACATAAAGTCTACTGACAAGGCTCCGCTGGAGCTTATCAATACCGGAGCGGAATTCCGGAAAAAAGGAATGGCCGGCAGTTTTTCCCTGAAACTGCTGGGGCTCATCCAGAAAACCCTGGAGGCAGGGGAGCAGGTGCTCCTGATAGCCCCCAGAAGATATTATGCCAGCGGACGCAAAGTAGAAGATGAACTGCTGGAATTCTGCCCGAAGGCCCGCATCGGCCTTTTGGACGGAACGCCTGAGGACCGGGCCAACACCCTTCAAGCCTTTTCTCAAGGAGAATTGGATATACTCTTGGGTAATACCCTTACAACCAGGGGATTCCAGAGCGAAAAATTATCCCTGGTGGCCCTGGTGGAAACCGACGGCCTTCTCTCCCGGCAGGATTTCCGGGCCGATGAGCGGGCTTTTCAGCTTCTGGAGCAGTTCCGGGGTTGCTGCCGCCGGATGGTTGTACAAACCCGGGACCCGCATCATCCCGTCTTCCAGATTCTCAAGGAAGGGGGAGACCCTGCGGAGCGTCTCCTGCAGGAGCGCCGCGTGGCCGGTTATCCGCCCTTTACCCGAATGATAAAAATCCTCTTGAAGGATTCCAATGAAAAAAGGTTGGAGTATCTTTCAAAGGAACTATCCCGCGAAATTGCTCCCCTCGGCATTCCCGTAGAAGGCCCTTATTCGCCTTCCTATGCGAAGGAAGAACCCCTCAGGGAGATAAGGCTTCTTCTCCCGAGGGACAAAGCCCTGTCGGCCCGGAAGGCCCAAATCGGCCCCATCGTTACTGCTTTTGAACAGGCCCGCAAGTATCCGGGCCATATCGTCCTTGATGTAGACCCCGCTTAAGAACAATATTTATTTTATTATAGTCAGCTAATATTACTAAAACCACAAACATTTATGACAAACGCAGAGTATTTTCACTCCATGCTTCCCAGGGAAGAGTTTGAACGCATCCCTTACCTGCCCACTATGGGCAAATTTGTAGACTGGTTCACCAAGGAATTTGCCGGGAATCCGGCCATTTCAGACCAGACCAACACCATTACCTACAAGGAACTGGGAGAGCGGGTAGCCCGCCGCCGCGCCTTCATCGAGGGCCTGGGCCTTCCCAAGGGTTCCCACATCGCCATCTTCGACCGTAACAGCCAGGACGCCATCGAACTGTTCCTGGCCGTCACATCGGCCGGTTATGTGGCTATGAACTTCCCGGCCTCCCTGCCGGAAATGGCCGTTGTGGGCTGCTGTATGAAATTTGACATCGCCGCCATCTTCGTGCGGGAGGAGTTTATGCCCCTCACCGCCAAGATCCAGGGCACCAAGGTGCTTCCCGCCGCTTCCATCGCGGAAAGCGGAGTCCCTTCGGCCGAAATAGATCCCGAAAGCCCTGCCGCCATCTTCTTCACCGGCGGAACCACCGGTGCTCCCAAGGGAGCCGTGCTCAGCCACCGCGCCCTGATGAGAGGTAACTACAACGCCATCTTCAAGCCCGGCAAAGTGATCGGCGTACACCGCTATCTGGCCCTGCTGCCCCTCAGCCACGTGTTTGGCCTCATCGCCGGCACCATGGGCTGCTTCTACACCGGCAACCTCATCTTCACCTGCGAGGATATGAAGGCCGCCGTGGGCAAACTGCCCGCCATCAAGCCCACCATCCTGGTCATCGTGCCCGGTATCTGCGACATCCTGGCAGGCCTTGTGAAGATGTACGGTCCGCAGTTCCTGGGCGGCCAGCTGAGGATGATCATCTCCGGCGCCGCCAACGTGCCGCCGCGTCTGGTGGACATCTTCACCAAGCTGGGTGTGGAATTCTGCTTCGGCTACGGCCTCACAGAAAGCGCCAACCTCACCTCCGCCAATGCCGACGCCGTACGCAAGCCCACTTCCATCGGCCGCATCTATCCCGGCCAGGAAGCCAAGATTGTGGACGGAGAGCTGTGGGTGAAGGGCGACAACATCTTCTCCGGCTATTACAAAGACCCTGAGAAGACGGCCGAAGCCCTCACCGAAGACGGCTGGCTGCGCACCGGAGACCTCTGCCGCTTTGACGAAGAAGGCTTCCTGTACATAACCGGCCGCATCAAGAACCTCATCGTGCTGGCCAATGGCGAGAACGTAAGCCCCGAGTCTCTGGAAGAGCCCTTCTATGCCGATCCCTGCGTAAGGGATGCCATGGTGAAGGAAGACGAGCTCAACGGCACCCAGGTAATCGCCGTGGAGATTCTCCCGCTGATGCCCGCCTTCGACGGCAAGCCCTTCGAGGAGGTGGAAGCCTACATGCACAAGCTGGTAGACAAGATCAACGCCACCCTGCCTTCTACCCATCAGATCCGCAAAGTAACCGTGCGTACGGAAGACTTCAAGCGCACCGGCAGTATGAAAGTAAGCCGTGTATGATGACCAGGGAAGAAGTGTTTGAAGGCCTCAAGGAGGTCCTTACCGTAATCCGTCCCAAGACGGACCTTTCCAAGGTGAATTTCGATACCGAGCTCGTCCGCGAACTTGCTATCGACTCCCTTTCGATGATGCTGCTGGCCCTGGCCTCCGAGGAGAAATTCCAAATGAAATTCCCCGAAGGGAAACCGCTACCGGTAACCGTCGGGGAAGTGTGTGACACTATTATTGAAGAGAGGGGTGAGAACTAAATCTCCTCTGCTTTGATCTCTTTTACATAGCTGCGGCGACGTTGATACGGCTGCGGGTTGTAGGGCTCGAAGAGCGTCTGCACCTTGTAGTTTTCTTCCAGCTGCGGGTTCATTAACATCCGCTTGATTCCCAGGCGGATGTAATTTTCGTGCAGGTACTTGGTCATCAGGAGGGCGGCGCCTTTGGCCTGGTACTCCGGAAGGATGCCGATCAGGAGGCCTTCGGTGATGTGATTCTTTTTGGCGTTGAGCTGGGGCAGGATGTGCATCCAGCCGAAGGGGAAGATGCGGCCCTTTGCCTTGCGGACGCCGGCGCTGATGTGGGGCATCGTGACGGTAAAGGCAACCAGTTCGTCCTTCTCGTTCACGACAAAGGCCACCAGGTCTTTGTTCAGGACGGGCACATATTGCTTCACATAGCCGTCAATCTGCTCTTCGGAAAGTTTGGTATATTCATACAGGGGGGCGAAGGCGGCATTCAGCACGTGGAACATCTCCCGGCCGCGGCGGGCCATCTGCTTAAGCGTATCGGCTTTGTAGATATGAAGGCCGAAACGGCTTTCAATGATGTCGGCATACTTGTACATGGCCGGCAGCTCGGAGTCGAAAGTGAGGTATCTCTGGGTCCAGTCCACATCCTTGCTAAATCCCATCCGCTCCAGGTATTCCACATAATAAGGGTAGTTGTAGATGACCGTGAAGGGGCTTTCGTTCTCAAAACCGTCTACCAGCAGGCCTTCGCGGTCCATATCCGTGAAGCCGAGGGGCCCCTTGATAAGGTTGGCGCCGCGTTTGGCACCCCATACCATAACGGTATTGATGAGGGCTTTGGCCACGTCGAAGTCCTCGATGAAATCTATCCAGCCGAAGCGGACGGTTTTCTCGTTGAACTTTTCATTGGCGCGGTGGTTGATGATGGCCGCCACGCGGCCCACTATCTTCTTACCCTGGAAAGCCAGGAAAAGTTCTCTTTCACAGAATTCCAGGGAGGGATTCTTGGGACCCAGGGAATTGAATTCATCGCTTTCAAACGGCGGAACCCAGTTCTCGCAGGTTTTGTAGAGGTCCAGCGGGAAGCGGATGAATGCCTTCAGCATTTTCTTCCCCTGGACAGGAACAATGGAGGTTGTAGGTTTCATTTTAGATTAGATCTATCCTGCAAAGATAGCAAAAAAAACTATAGGCCGATGCCAAAGCGGCAGGCAATGCCCAGACGTACCCCCTGGAAAGGATAATGATGGGTTCCCAGGGTATATTGGACGAAGGGCTGCCATCGGCCGATATGGCCATCCAGGCGCAGGCGGACGCGGCGGGGAGCATCCCCGTCCTTTTCCCAGCCCACATAACCGCCCCAGTCGGCCGTAAAAGAAAAGGCCCGCGTGTCCAAAAGGGCCGTGAGACCATACTGGAAGGCGTCATTCTGCTTTCCGGTACCGGTTTGCCAGCACAGGAATCCTCCGTTTAAGGCCGCCCGCAGTTCCCGGACAAAAGAGCCCTCCCATACCCGGCTCCAGGCGAAGGTGGCGTCGAAGAAATAACCCGCCGCATCGTAATAACGGGCCTGGCCGAAAGTATTGCCCGATGCCGTCTTCAGAACGGCCCTTACCAGGATATCCGGACGGAAGGAATTGGGACGGCCCACGAGAGCCTGCAGATTGGTGGCCAGGTATATATCTCCCATATCGAACCCCTTCCATTGCTGCTTCTCCAGGGCATCCGGCAGGCGCCGGAACAAGGCTGTTTCCCGGGAAAAGTTCCAGTGCTCCACCAGCGGGGCCCACAGTTCCAGGGATACCCGCCGGGACCATAGCGGAACGCTCAAACGTACGAAAACGTCTTCTGTGTTGTCCTTTCCGCCCAACTTTCCGCAATAGGCATCTGCCGCCAGTTCGATGTAGATATCCTTTTTCACCCTTCCGTCCGGCGTTTCCGGTACCGGGAAAGCATTGGGACCGAAGTACAGCGGGGCCACCTTGCTGGGTGTGCTCCAGTCCGGCGGGGCAATGGGCGTCTGGGCCCCGGAAACCAGGGAGAAGAAAAGGAAGGGGAGAGCCAGAAAGACTTTTTTCATAAGGAAAGCGTTTTTGACAAACACAAAATTACGAAAAAAACTTAGTTCTCCTAAATTATTGTATCTTTGCAAGATGTTTCTTATGGGCATACTGCTGCTGTTTCTGATTACGGTTACGTTTGTGACTTGGCATCTGTGGTGCCTTACACCCGGAGGATGGATTCCCAAACTGGCCGTTTCCCTGCTTTTTCTCCTTTGGATGGTGGCGGCTTTTGCCAGTATGGCGTTCCGCAACCGGGCCTCCCTCTCCACCATCACCGCCCTGTACGAAATCGGCCATCCCTGGATGATTGCCTATCTGTACCTGCTTGTGGCCTTTCTCCTGCTGGATATCGGCGTACTGGTCCGGCTCATCCCCAGGGAATGGCTCTCCGATAACGGTTATCTGATGGCCGGCATCTTCGCAGTGGTGGCCGCCATCCTTGTTTCCGGCGGAATCCACTACCGGCACAAGTACCGCGAGGAGCTGACTATTCAGACGGAAAAATCCCTTCCAAGGCCCCTTACGGTTGTTCTGGCCAGCGATCTGCACCTGGGATACAGCAACCGCCGGGAGGAACTGTCCCGATGGGTAAACCTCATCAATGCCGAAAAGCCGGATCTGGTGCTTTTCGGGGGAGATATCGTGGATATCCAGCTCCGGCCCCTGGTGGAAGGCAATTACGCTGCAGAATTCGCCCGCATCGGCGTTCCAATCTATACGGTTCTTGGCAATCACGAATATATCGGCAGTGAACCCGAGTCTGAAAAATTCTTTACCGATGCCGGGATTACCCTTCTGAGAGACTCTGTGGCCCATTTTGAGGGGCTCACCCTCATCGGCCGGGACGACCGCAGCAACCGCTCCCGCAAACCTCTTTCCGAGCTTTTTGACGGGGCCGACGGCTTTACCATCCTTCTGGACCACCAGCCCTATCACCTGGAAGAGGCGGAGGAGGCAGGAGTGGATTTCCAGTTCAGCGGACACACGCACCGCGGGCAGGTATGGCCGCTTTCCTGGGTTACGGATGCCCTGTTCGAAAAATCCTGGGGACATCACCGGCGGGGAAATACGCGCTATTACATCAGCTCCGGCCTGGGCATCTGGGGGCCGAAGATCCGGGTGGGTACCCGCTCGGAATATCTGGTACTGCACCTTGTATCCGGTAAGCCTGAAACCCTCCATGTCCCCGAAGACGATATGGTTGACAATAATGAAAACAAATAATACTAAAACAAATAGAACATTCTAATTCTTAGACCATGACGACACAAACTCCTATCCGCTACTGTGCCTGGTTGTATTTTTACTTCCTGGATGCCGGTAATACGCAGTATATCCAGCTTAACGAGAATGTCAACGGAGAAATCCTGCAGAAGGCCATAGATGAAGCGGTCAAAGTCCATCCCTGGATCAATTTTGTCCTGGATATCGACGGGGCCGATATCCGTTACAAGGAAGCTGATACACCTTTCAGGGCCGTGGAGATGTACGGTCCGGCCAATATCGGCGGCGCATTCGCCGGCGGGCGTATGTTCAGTATCTCCTACATAGAAAACAAGATCTGGATTTCCTACTTCCACGGACTTACGGACGGAGTGGGCCGCAATCGTTTCTACGATACGCTGATGTATTATTACTTCACCTTCAAGAACGGAAAGGAGTACGATTCCACCGGTATATGGCTCAATGACGGCACTGTGCGGGAAGGAATGTTTGAAGACCTGGGAGACCATCAGTATGAAGTGACTCCCGGCTTTGTCCCCAAACCCGCGCCCCGGGACGAGGACATCTTCTACATGCCCGAAACCCTTGCGGTAGACAAGTCCAAGGACGATGAATTCATCTACGAGGGGGCCGGCATGACGCGTTATCATCTGAAAATCAAAAGCGCTGAGTTCATGGCCTTCTGCAAGGAAAACGGCCATTCCCCGGCATCGGCCTTCCAAGCCATCATGGCCCGCGTACTGCAGGAGATGTACCCGGACAACGAGAAGCAGATTACAGCCGCCCTTCCGGTGAACTGCCGTACGGCCGTAGGCTTGGAGAACACCCACCGCAACGGCTGGACCTTCGCCTTCCAGTCTGTCCTTCCGGAGCAGCTGAAACAAAGTGAGAAAGAGCTGGGGGCCCAGCTCAGGGCCGACTTGAAGGAACTCATCAGCCCGGACCAGCTGAAAAGCACCCTCAATGCCTACAACGCCATCACCCAGGAGGCCGAGAAGTATTCGGATTTCCGCGAGCGGCTGTCTTTTTATGCAAAGAATTATTCCATCTTCATCGGAACCTACGTTTTCAGCTACATAGGCCGTCTGGCAGACCACGGATATCTCAATGAGATCGAGGACCTCTGCTGGACATCGGCCATCCGCCGCATTCCCATGATCACGATGGTGGAAGTAGGGGATGAATTCTCCATTACCTTCCTCCAGAACTTCGAAACCTCCAAATATGCCGATGCGGTGGCCGCCGCGATGGATAAACTGGGCATTCCGGTGACGCTTCTCAAGAAAATGGAAAGCAGGGGACACGCTCCCGTAGAATACAAGCGGTATTACGGCATCCCGGAGCCCGATTTTGTGGACGCTAACTCCAATGTTACGGACTCCTTTGAGAACCGCATCAAACTGAAAGCTCTGCGCCAGAAGATCCGCTCTTCCCGGGAGGCATCCAGCTACATTGAGCCGGGAATGACCCTGGGAGTGTCCGGCTTCACCCTTTCCGGTTATCCCAAGAAAGTGGCGAAGGCGCTCTCTATGAAGGCCAAGAAGGGGGAAAAACTGGACCTGACCGTCTATTCCGGCGCTTCGCTGGGAGACGATTTTGACGGCCTCCTTACCCGTTCCGGCGTGCTGAAGTGCCGTATGCCTTATCAGACCAATGCCGATTTAAGGAAAGCCATCAACGAAGGAAAGGTGAAATACGTAGATATGCCTCTGAGCCTGATGCCCAAATGGGTGCGCAGCGGATATCTGAACCCCATCGATGTGGCCCTCATCGAAGCCAGCTCCATCGACGAGCAGGGAAACATCATTCCCACCACCTCCGTGGGCGCATCCGAGACTTATGTAGCCTGCGCCAAGAAGGTGATTGTGGAAATCAATACTTCCGTTCCTGAGAACATCCGGGGCATCCACGACATCTATTCGCCGGAACTGGCCCCCAACACCCAGCCCATTCCCATCACCAAGGTGAGCGACCGGGTGGGTACTCCCTATATTCCCTGCGACCCGGACAAGATCGTTGCCATCGTGCACAGCGATATTCCCGATTGCGGCATTGCCGATGCGGTGGGAGACGAAGACTACGACAGAATGAGCGAGAACCTCATCCATTTCCTGGAACAGGAAGTGGATGCCGGAAGACTCTGCAACCCTCTGCCGCCGATCCAGGCCGGTATCGGTGCCGTCTCCAATGCGGTGCTTGCCGGGCTTAAAAAGTCCAGTTTCGAGCATCTTACCGTCTATTCCGAGGTAATGCAGGATTCTCTCGTGGACCTGATCGAGAGCGGAAAGGTGGATGCTGCATCGGCCACCGCCATCACTATGTCTCCTAGGAAGATGGAAGCCTTCCTGAAGAAGGTGGACAGACTGAAGGACAAGATTGTCCTGCGGCCGATGGAAATCAGCAACAGCCCGGAAGTGATCCGCCGCCTGAATGTGATTGCCATCAACACCATCATCGAGGCCGACCTGTACGGAAACACCAATTCCAGCTATGTGGATGGCAGTATTCTTATGAACGGAGTGGGCGGCAGCGGTGATTTTTGCCAGAACAGCGGCCTGTCGGTGTTCATCACCAAGTCTACGGCCAAAAACGGACAGATTTCCTGCATAGTCCCCATTGCCAGCCACGTGGACCACACCAACAAAACGGTGCAGGTGATTGTGACAGAGCAGGGAGTGGCCGATTTACGTGGCCTGGATGTGATAGAACGCGCCCGCTGCATCATTGACAACTGCGCCCATCCCAAGTTCCGCCCGGCCCTGAACAAGTATCTGAGAAAAGCCAGCATCCTTACGGACCAGCCGGCCTTCCCTTACAGTCTGGAGGCAGCCAATCTCTTCTACAATGACTGAAAACAGGTAATTTACAAACTGTCGAAGAATGAAAAAACGGATCCTCTTTATTTGTGCCCTCATCGCGCTGGCGGCCTGCCAGCCGGAGCTGGAGGTAACGCCAGGCCCCAACCCTGCCCAGGGTACGGAGATTACCGAAGACGGGACACAGATCTCCATGGTGTTTACCTCCCTGGCGGGATCGGCCTCCCTGTCAATGAAAACCAACAGGAACTGGACGGCCTTGTTTGTCAATGACCGGGCCCGGGGATGGTGTTCCCTTTCCTCTGAAAAGGGCGGGAAAGGCACCTATACGTTGAAAGTCACTGTCAAAGAGAATGGAGATTACGACGAACGTTCGGCCGTGATTCTGCTGCGCTGCGAGGATCTGCAGCGCAGGATCGTGGTAACGCAAAAGCAGAAGGACGCCCTTCTGCTGTCTCCCGGGCGTGTGGAATTGCCGGAGGAAGGCGGAGAGTTTGCCATTGAAGTGAAAACCAATGTAGATTTTACCGTATCCATCCCGGATGATGCCTCCCAATGGCTGCACAAAGTACAGACAAAGGGACTGACATCCCATAAGATTACCATCGAGGCCGATCCCAATACAAATCTGGAGCCCCGTCAGGCTGCTCTGACGGTGAACAGCTCCCTGGGGAATGAGACCGTTACGGTCTATCAGGCAGGGGAGAGCCCGGCGCTGATCATCAGTTCCCGGGAGGTGGAGGTTCCCACCGCAGGAGGCAACTTCCAGGTGCAGATTTCCAGCAACCTGGATGTGCAGATACAGATACAGCCCGCTTCCTGTGACTGGGTGGAAGAGGTAAAGACCAAGATGATCTCTACCCATACGTATTACTTTGCAGCCGCGCCCAACGGGACCGGGGAAACCCGTGAAATGGATCTGGTGTTTCAAAACGAAGAATACGGGCTCTCGGAAGCCCTGCACGTAAGGCAGCAGTACCAGCCCGGATTCTCCTTTACGACTTCCCGGCAGGAAGTGACGGCCCCCTGGCTCAAGGAGCCCGGAGAAGGAGTTCTCATTTTCTGGGGAGACGGCAGTTTTGAGCCGTATGCTCCGGACCTTGTCCACCTTTTCCCGGAAGCGGGCCAGCATACGGTTGTGATAGAAGGAGACCCTGTGGCTCCTATCCGTATTTCCGAGCTGGAAGACGGAATGGTGATTGATTTCAGCAGAATAGTTAAGAAGGAGGTAGCCCAATGAGAAGATTTGTCCCGGCCTGCATTTTCCTGTTTGCCCTATCGGTCCCTCTCCGGGCCGATAAAGTACCCCCGCAGAAGGCCGCTGCGGTGGCGGAACGTTTTCTTTCGGCCGAATCTCCCGCAACCAAGGCCTCCGGCACCCCCCTTCGCCTGAGAGGTACCTGGCCTCAGGCCCAGACCAAGGGTGAGACACAGGAACCGGCGCTTTACCTCTTTGAACGGGATGGAGGCGGTTATGCCGTGGTAGCGGCCGACGATGTATCGCTGCCGATTATCGGCTATTCCCTGACGGACCGGCTTCCTCAGGACATATTGCCCTGTAACCTGCTGTATATGTTGGACTGGCACGCTTCTATGATCGACTATGCCCGAAAGCATCATTTGGAGGCATCGGCCGATACGCGGGCGCAATGGCAGTCTGTGCAAACCAATGATGAAGAAGAAGTGCTGCTGGAAACAGCGCGCTGGGACCAAACCGGCCTTCCCTGGAATGCCTTGGTTCCTACTCTTGACGGGAAGGAGTGCCATGCCGGCTGTGTGGCTACGGCCATGGCCATCGTTATGCGGTACCACCAGTGGCCGGAAAAAGGGACTGGCACGCTGCCCGGCTATTATTGGTATAGCGGCCGAAGGGAGATAGAAGGACACGCACTGGGCCACGTCTACGACTGGAGCCAGATGCCGCTCGTCTATGAGCCGGGGCAATATACCCAGGAACAGGCAGACCAGGTGGCACAACTCCTGTACGACCTGGCCATCATGAGCGAGATGGATTTTAGTCCCTGGGGCTCGGGTGCAGCAGGGGATTGTCCTTTTCGTCTGACACAATACTTCGGCTATGACAAGCAGATGAGGTTGTCTGAAGCGGATTACTACTCAATGGAAGTCTGGGAACAAATGATACGGGACGAAATCAACCTCGCCCGCCCGATATTCTATTTTGGCTATGATAAGGATTGGGAAGGTCACGCTTTTGTTGTGGATGGTTATAAAGGTCATTATTTCAGCATCAATTATGGTTGGAGCGGGTTTGGAAATGATTTCTATCTGCTTAAGCCTTCTGTGGATTTGGACCCGCATGCCGTTACCGATTTTACCCTATGGCCAGGTATGATAACCCATATCTTCCCGGACCAGGGAGGGGAAACGGTTCCCCAATTCACGGATGACGAACTGGTTGCTTTTCCCTGGGATTTCCGGAGCAAGTCCTTCCCGGTGGGCGGTCGGGAGCTCACGGCCTATTCTTCTGAAGAGACGGAGGCGCAGATGGGATTTGTGCTGTTTGACCGGGAGGGTAGGTTCAAAGAGGCCACAACGGGAGAACCGGTGCTGGTGAGCACCAGGAATCCATATATCCCGGAGCTTACCTGCCACATCACCTGCGAAATAGAGGAGGGAGACTGCCTGAAGCTGGCACAGCTGGTGGACGGAGAGTGGATCCCCGTCCAGCAATCGGCCAATGCCTATCTGGAATTCCATCCTGGGAAGAAGATATCGGAGCTGCTGTCTCTTGACTATATGCTGGGAGATGAAGACAATCCGCACTTGAACAAGATTCCTTACCTGTATCTTCGTGGAGTCAAGGATATTTACTGGGAGATTTGGTCCGTTGACAAGGACAGGCTTCTGGCCACCAGTCAGTCCAGGGGCAAATCCGAGAGAATCGACGGTCTGTTCTATTCCCTGGTTACCCGCTGGACCCGGGAGACCAACGAATACCGTGCTGTCATACAATATCCCTCCGGCACCTACCGCCTCTTCATCCGCAATTTCGATGAGGAGATGACCCTTTATATCAAGCTGTAGCCTTCATCTTTATGGCATCGGAACAGGTAAGAGGCCATCTGGCCATTGCCGCAGCCTACTCCATCTTCGGGCTCAACGTGGTCCTTTGCAAGGATATCGCCAATTCTGCGGTGGTTTCCCCCTATGTGCTGTTCACGCTGCGGGCCATCGGGGCATCGGCCCTTTTCTGGCTGGTTTCCATTTTCCAGCCGGAAGAGAAAGTGGAGAAAGGGGACTTGTGGCAGATGGCCCTGGCATCTTTCCTGGGGCTTTTCCTAACCCAGATGTCCTTTCTGGTGGGCATTACTATGGCTACGGCCATCGATTCGGCCATCCTGGGCACCCTGGGGCCGGTGTTCACTATGATTTTTGCCTACTTCTTCGTGAAAGAACCCATTACCGGGAAAAAAGCCGGGGGTGTGGGCATTGCCTTGGCCGGCGTTATCTTCCTGATTCTGAATTCCGTACACGCCGCTGGCGCATCGGCCACCACCCCGCTGGGGCTGGTTATGCTTCTGGTCAACAGCCTCACCTTCTCGATGTACCTGGGCATCTTCCGGCCCCTTATCTCCAAATACAGCGTGGTCACGTTTATGAAATGGGCTTTCCTTTTCGCCCTGCTGATGTCCCTCCCTTTTTCGGCCAAAGGATTGTTCACGATGGACTACGCCGCCGTCCCCGTCCTTGTCCGTTGGGAGATTGGCTATCTGATTATCTTTGCTACGTTTATCGCGTACTATCTGATTCCTTACGGACAGAAGCGCATCAGGCCTACGCTGGTGAGTATGTACAACTATCTTTCGCCCATCATTGCCACCGTGGTGAGCATCTGGACAGGCATCGACCATCTTACCTGGCAGAAAGTAGTGGCGGCATCGGCCATTGTGGGTGGCGTAATCCTTGTCAGCAAGAGCCGGTCGGCTTCATCTCGCAGATAAGAATGCTTATGTGTTGTCTGGCACAACATAAGTAAAAGAAAATAAGCGAGATGTAATTGTTTTTTTATATATTTGCAAAATTATGAACTTGTCAGAGAAGCAATTATATATTGTTCCTGAGTGTCAGATTATTGTTCTGGCAGCGGGTTCTTGTATACTCAGCGGGTCAACCAAAGGTGTCGATTATGAAAATCTGTAGACACGCTGTCCTGTTCTTCATTGTTCTTGCCGCCTGCCAGCGGGAGGTGAGTCCCGTGACGCCGCTGGTAGAGCACACATTGTATGCTTCTACGCCTGGTGAGGATGAGCCTGTGACCCGCACAATAGTATCGCCTTCCGACGATAAAAAAATTCTCTGGAGCGCCCGCGAGCGCATCTCTATCCTGTCCGGAGGAGGAAATTACCAGTTTACGGGAGATAACGATGTTGCGGCCTCTTCCGCCAATTTCACTGGAACGGGTCCTGAAGATCTTGGCAGTTACATTGCCCTGTATCCGTACAATTCATCGGCCACATACTCAGAAGGTTACGTCTCCACTACGCTACCTCACTTCCAGACCGGCAAGGCCGGCTCTTTCGCCGACAATTACCTTGTTACCGCAGACGATGCCACGGGCAACAGCATCTCGTTCAACAGCGGCCTTCGGTTTATGGTGAACCGGGACGATATCACGGCCGTGACCATCCGCGGCAACAACGGAGAAAAGATTGCAGGGGACTTCCGCTTCCGTTTTACCGCTGAAGACACGCCCGTGGCAGAAGCCGGCACGGAGGAATGCGTAACCCTGAAGCCGTCGTCCGGAAGCACTTTTGAAACAGGAAAGTATTATTATATAGTCATTCTTCCCACAGTATTCTCCAAGGGATTTACTATAATGGCCGATAATGGCAGCCAGGTTGGCGAACTTCGATTCGACTCCAAAGTTACCTTCACTGCGGGTCTGTTTAAAAATATAACTGGAAATCTGGATGAAAGGATGGCCTGGGCGGCGCCCTCTAGCCAGGTCTATTACGGCCAGGAAAACAGTTTTTGTCTTCGGCCTGGAAAAACCATCCGCTTTGACGTGAATCCCAGGAAGATTTACGGCACCTGGCAGCGCAGCGGCTTGCCTGCATCGGTCCCTGTTCCGGATGCCGCACAGGTGCTTTGGGGCGACGGCGCCATTTCTTCCGCTGCCCTTGCCGACGGAAAACTGACCGTAACGGCCTCCGGCACGCCTGGCAGCGCTTTGGTGGCCATCAAGAAGGGGAGTACCATCCTCTGGTCATTCCTGGTGTGGGTTACCACCTCGGAACCGGCCAGCATAGACCTGCCCTCCGGTGCCAAACTCCAGGAACCCCTGGGCGGCCAACTCTACTTCCAGTGGGGACGCAAGGATCCGCTGCGTGCAGGCTGCTCCTATGTTGGAAACCAGGGTGATAATGGTCTTACTTATAGCATCCAGCACCCTGACCAGTATATCAACCTGGGAGCTAGCACCTATGATTGGTTCACCAATAATACCGAGAATCCGGATGACAATCTATGGGGCGGTTCCCTTGGGAGTAAGACTGTGTGGGACCCCTGTCCGGCAGGCTGGAGAGTTCCTTCCTGGAGTGCCTTCAGCGGCCTTCCAGATAATGATGGGCGCTTTACAGATTTAGGTTTTCTCTCGGTTGACGCTGTTCGCTATTCCAGTAGTACTGTGACCTACTGGACAGCATCTCCTTCCGGTACTTCAAGCTATTCTTGTGCTTTTATCAATAAGGGCGGCGGAGAATCTGACTACGAGGGCAATATACGTGCGTTGGCAGCCCCCGTCCGCTGCGTAAAAGAATAATTGTAATTACATGAGTTATGAAAAATAGAATTCTCACTATTGCTTTCCTTCTGCTGGGTACACTGGCATTTGTATCCTGCCAAAAAGACGGCACCGAAGATGGTTTCGCAAGAACCGACGAACTGGCTTATCTGCAGGGTCATTTTGCCGGTTTCAACGACGAAGGTGAACTGACCATCTGGGCCGGATGGCAACTGAACGAAGCCGACCCCGGTGAACTGAGTATGAAGGCCGACAGTTACGAAGCGGCAGCAGCTATATTTAAGAAGATTATTCTCCCGGACGCAAATGTGGAGGAGACCGAAAGTTCCCTCATCTGGCACCTGGCGGCTGAAGATGGCAAATCACAGGGAGATGCCGTCCTGAGCAAGGCCTCCGTCGACAAGGTGGCCGTGCTCACCTTGCCTGCAGCGGCTACACTGGTTAACCGGGTCAACTTTATCCAGCACAGCCTCTGGCCGGAAAACGGCGAGCAGGTGAGGAACTAGATGACTTCTTCTTCTGCAACTTGGTAAAAGTCAAGGTTAATCTGACACAAAACCCCGGCTCCATCTTTTGCAGGGGAAACCACGGTACCGGGGAGTTCCTGGTTATTCAGGAATATGACCAGGAAACCAATACCTGGGGTTATTTACTTCGGATGCCAGATAAAGAGTATTTCGGCTACACCGAAAACACCGAGTGTCAGAAACGCGCCCCTTCTTTAGAAGTTTTTCAGGAAGTAAGAAAGATTTATTTTGATAATCAGGAACTCCTGGATATAGAGATGGATAAGGCCGGCTTCACTAAGAAAAAGCTTACTTTCCTAGTTAGGTTAAAAGATAATCGGTGTGTTACGCACGATTGGAAAAAAGGAAAAGAACTACCTCTGAATTCTTTTTTTAAGGAGTGTTTAGTTTATCGTTTCGGGTTCGGCACATCTAACCAAAACGGGACCACTACCTATTCCAAATATTTGATAGTGCAATAATTATAGTTATGAAGCATCTTTATTTTGTCCTTCTTTCCGCTATCCTGGTGCCGCTTTTTTCAGCGTGCCAGAAGGAGCAGAATAATCCCATTGACAGCGGCATATACAGCTTCTCACTGTCTGTCCTTAACGATGATTACACGGAAGTCATTCCCATCAGGGGTGTACAGGCCTCTCAGGTGGTTTCAAAAAACAATCTGCCTTCCTGGGTAAGCGATGTCTATCTTACCGGTGGGGTAGAGAACGGTAATCTGCTGCTGGGCATCGATGTCAAAGGAGACCCTACGATGGAAGACCGCCGCGAAGCAGCCATCACCTTGAATATGACCAACGGTTCCACCGTTGAACTGGAACTAATCCAATGGCCTTCCCTCACAGGCGGGGACAATGACGTGCTGCAGTCTGTCAACACGAAGTTTGAGAAAAAATGGTATGATGTCCAGGAAATTGAACTTGTGGTGAGTAGTGGTTATGAGAACGGAAGGCTGGTAACAAAATCAATAATGGCGCCCCTTCCCTGGGCGAGTGACCTTCTTCCGCAGCAGCACCTGCCGGAAGAGACGCTTATGCAGATGATGGCTCTCAAGGAAGACTGGGCTCTGGTATTTAACCTTACCGGTATCAAGAGTCGTCCGGATTACCACTATTTTGGCCTGTACAACAAGTATAGCGGCAAACTGCGTGTTTTCTATTATCTTACCCAGGAGAATTTGCCGGCATCCGATGCCAATGACCATATGTGGGTGGCAGCTTTTGACAAGTCCCTTGCGGAACACACCTCCAGCCAGTTCGCGCTTCCTTATAAAGTCCCGGCTACCGAAAACTTCAAATCCACTGCCAATGTCTTAATGACAACGGCCAAGACGAATTCTTGGAAACAAGGCACGGCCGGAAAAGTAATCCCCGCCGTTGGGTGGTGGGCCTTTGAGGTGGACCTGTCCACCATGCGCCCGCACGATTTCTTTGCCAAGGAGCTGAACAAGTCCCTGCAGTTATCCCTCAAACTCTTCAACCAAGACAATGTGTGGCTGGATTCCATCATGCAGGGAAGCCTGGACGGAAAACTGGCCGGCAAGTTGAACCTGCAGGCCCTTGAGAAAACATTCTCGTCTCTAAGCCCGGATGGCGTAGCCGGTGCTGTCTTTGGAGATTTTTTTGGTTCAGGAGGTGGGCTATTAATGAATACGTATTTCATGAAAGCGATTACCGGTAGGTCGGAGACGACTGGTGGAGCTGTGGGTTGTGCCATTGGTTGCGCCGTTTCGTTTGTTGGCAAACTTTTGGATGATTTTGCCCTTGACAAAGATGAGCCGGATTATGATGAAGACTTCGGAAAGTTCGATGCTGATATCAATCTGGATCTGCAGGCGACAATGACCACCTCCGGCATCATCAGCGGCGAACGTTCCACCCGGGTCCCCAATGCGGAAATGTCGTCCGGTTATTTCAAACAGAAAGACGCTGACGGCAAGGACACCTATCTGGGGAGCGGCGTTTGCAACATTGACTATACGCCGATAATCTATGTTGTGAAGGATGCCTATTGGTATGAGCGTCACGCCAAGGTATTCTCCAAAGAGAAAGCCTTCAATCTGGAGGACGACGAGACCAAACCCGTGAATTCCTATTATATTGCCAAAGATGCCTCTCAGCCCGGTCTTCGTCTTATCTCTTTCCTGGATCCTACTTCCATAGGCGGCATCCAACTGAATATGGATTTGTATCCTGAAGGCCTCGACTGTGTGAATGTGGGCATTTCTTATGGAGTGTTTCCAGGTTCCAATCCCGGATATACCAATGCTTTCCGTACCGCCATCGGCCTTGAGAAACTTCCTTATTGGACACTTTGTTCCAAGAGTGCTTTCAGCACCCAGAACAATGAGGAATTCAAAACGTTCAAGTATCCCCGAACCGATGAAATCTTCAAAGATATCGGAACGGATGAAGCTGTATTTGCCAATGTCGTTGCTACCCGCCTCAGCAGCCAGCTCATCAATGGAAATATCGAGCGTCGTTACTACGGACAGTCGGCCTATTATACAAAGCAGTTTGTCACGCCGGAAGAAGTGGACGAAGTGCAGTATGTATCAGACCCGGAAATCTTCGTGCCTTTCGACGTGGAGAAACAGTGCCTGTACGACCCTATCGTCCCCGACTTTGTGGTAACGGTTCAGGTTACCGCAAAAGTGCCGGCGGTGGAAAGTTTTTCAGTGACGAACACTTTGCGCTTCGTTCCCAAGATTGTCCTCATCTCGTATAAGGACATTGACCGCATTGCCAGTGAGGCCAATAGCCGCAGGGCATCTATGACAGGTCCTGCAGGTGTTACTGTCAATTACATCACGATGGATCAATTGCTTAACCGCCTTTCCAACTTCACAACTGCAGTAAAATAATCAATGCGTCATCGTTTACTATCTGCTTTATTTCTCCTTGCCGCGCTCCTTTCCTGCAGCAAGGAGCGGCCTGCAGGGGAGGGGGGAGCCGACTCCCGGGAACTTACAGTCCTCATCGGCACGGACGGCTACGGAGACGGAAGCTATAACGACACCATGCTGGAAGGCATCCTGGGTTTCTGCAAGGACCATCCGGATGTGAACCTGAGTCTCCAGCAACCTTCCAGCATTGCCGATGCCGGGAAACGGCTGGATGCGTGGCTGGCGAAGGAGGGGAGCGGAGACCGCGCCCTCATCCTGGCCAGTAACAGTTATGAAAGCCTCCTGCGGGGAAAACCGGCCCCCAAAAACGGCCGTGTGCTCATCCTGGAAACCGATGACGTTTTCCCGGGGCATTCCTCCTACATCATCCGCCGCTACGGCGCCTCCTGGCTGTGTGGAGCCATGTCCCGCTATTTTGCGAGCATCATCTTCAAAGCCATGGATGGCAATGATATGATTGAAGAAAGTGCCCACGGCTATGGTGAAGGCAAAAAAGCAGTTTCGAAAGAGGACCTGTTTACCTGGACGCTGGCGGACGGCCCCGAAGGTTTTTCGATGAGGGACAGCACCTACCGTTTCACCTATAGGAAACTTAATGAGTATTATGAGTCCGAAGAAATCACTGGTGATATCCTCTTCTTCCCCCTTCTGGGCGGCTCCCTGCCGGGCCTTTTTGACTATAGCCGCTACAACGGCTTTGTGAGTATTGCCGGTATGGACGTTGACTGCACGGCCTTCAATCCCTGGATTGTCCCTTACTCCCTGTGCGTGAACAACCATCTTGTCCTGAAAACTTATCTGGAGGAGTGGCTCGCTGGAAAAACCTGGCCGGAACATCAGCAGTTCGGGCTGGAAAGTGAATACATTCAAGTAATTCCGAATCCGCAATACGATTTTGCCGGTCAGGATATGACCGCCCTCTATAAAGAGTATTATTCCCAAGCCGTAGAAAAGGAGAAAGCCTATGAGAAATAGTAGATGGATATATGCCCTGTTTCCTCTCCTGCTCCTCTCTGCCTGCAATGGGAAAGACCCCATGGAAATAGAGAAGAAGGTGAATTCCTACAAGGTTGCGGTGGTACTTCCCTCCTCGGAGAAGGTGGAACTGTCCAAGATTGTGGACTGGGCTCAGGAAAACATAAAAAATGCCCAAAAGGGGCAGGAGAGCCGGGTAGAACTGGAGGTGGAGTGGATTGACGAGGAAGGTGCCGGTATGGCCCAGGAGGTGGCACGGATTGCCCACGATAATTCCTATGCGGCCATCATCGGCCCGCGATACAGCCGTAACGCCCGGATTATTGCCAAGGAAAGCCTTTCCTATCGCATCCCGGTGCTGGCGCCGTCAGTTACTTCCACGGAATTCCAGCGCATCTATGCGGGCAGCAATATGACGGAGCCCAATATTTTCTGCCTGGCCGAGAATGATATGGCACAGTGCCAGGCCATGCTTTCCAAGGCACGGGCCAACAACTATTCCCGCATCTCCCTCATTTCCAGGGACGGAATGAAGGACGATTACGCCGCTTCCTTCCAGCAGTACTATGCCTTCCTTGCAAGAGAAATGGATATGGAGGTGGAGGAAACCTATTTCTATGAGAGTAAGGAAGAGCTGGAAGCAGCTATCCGGAAGGCCATCGCGGCCGAGCAGGAAGCCGACTTTCCCGGTGTGCTTTTCTTTGTTCCTTCATCGGCCCGGGATATGCTGGACTTTGACGAGGTTCTTGGGCAGTGCGGAAACAGCGAAGACCTGGCCATTGTCTGTACCGATATGGCCTATGACTTCTCCCTGGAAGGGAAACTCCGGAACTACAACTACGTGGGTACGGCTTTGGCTTCCAGGCCCGGGGAAGGATTCGATGTGGCCTGGGAAAGCCGCTACGGGAAACTGATGCCTGGCGGATATGCCCAGCTGTACGACTGTTTTTATTTGCTGGCTATGGCCGCCGCCGTGGTGGAAGGAGGAGATGCCCCTTCGATTCGGGAAGCCCTTATCAAGCTTACCGGCTCAGACAAGGCTTCCACACCCCTCTATCCCTGGACGGCTTCCGGTATGCGGGATGCTTTCCGGGCTGTCCGGAACAGGGATTACAAGCATATTACGGGCGTTTCCGGTCCGCTTTCCTTTGAAAGCCAGAACCATATCTGCCAGCTGGGAACCACCTACAGCACCTGGACCTACACGAAAGGAAAGTATGTGGAAACCGGGCGTTTTTCCCGCGAATCCAACGGCTCGGAACTGTGGAACTGGACCGTTACCCAGATTGATGACCACTACGACGAATATGCGCCCGATTATCCTTATCCGCCCCTTCAGGACCAGTTTGCCGTGGTGATTGCTACGTCCACCGGCCGCAACAACTATCGGCATCAGGCCGATGCCCTGGCCCAGTATCAGATGCTGAAGGGATTCGGCTTTGACGACGACCACATCGTCCTCATTCTGGAAGACGACCTGGGCCCGGATGTACACGTTACCCCGGGCGGAAAGAACTTGCGTACGGGCGCAGTCATCGACTACAAGACCAGTCAGGTAACAGAGGAAGATCTCCGGAATATTTTCTCCGGCACGGTCACAGAACGTACCCCGAATGTAGTCCAGGGCAGTCCCGGTACCAACGTATTCCTTTTCTGGAGCGGCCACGGCGCCCGTGACCATGTGCTCAAATGGGCCGATAACAACCTGGGAGCAGAGTCTTTCCGGAGCTTCCTGGAAGCTGCACAGGGGAATTACCGCAAGCTGCTGGCCGTGATGGAGACCTGCTACAGCGGCTCCATCGGCACCTATTGCGAGGGACTCCCGGGCGTGCTGCTGCTCTGTGCGGCCCGAAGCGGAGAAACCTCCCACGCGGACGTGATGGAAGACGGCATTTACCTTTCCAACCGCTTTACCCGCGTGTTCCGAAGTGAGGTGGAGGCCCACCCGGACATCAGCCTACACGGTCTGTTCTACCAGTTGGCTACCCACACCACGGCCTCCCACGCTGGCCTGTACAACGATGCCTTCTATGGGAACGTCTATCGCAATACCCTTGAAGAGTTCCTGAAACGCTAAAGAAACGGGCCGGCAGAGTAAATTGCGTCTGCAATAGCCTCTTCTACCAGACTGGCCGAAAGGGCGCCCACGGCGTTCAGGTTGGCCGTAACCTTGTCTGCGTCCGGTCCTATGGAGATGGAATAGACCGTGTCTCCGTCTGCCGTAGTAAAGGCGGGACTGATGCTTCTTGCGAGGCCGGCCGATGCCATCTGGGAGAGGTGCTTGAGCTGGGCAGGTGAGAAGTCTCCGTTGGTGAATACGGCCACAAGAGTGGTATTGGTGGTGCCGGAGGGGGTACTGATAAACAGATTTTCTTCGGCCGTCTGCAGCAGGGTAGTGTAGGAATCAGTCTCCTCGGATTGCATACCGGCTATTTTCTTTCCCTGGTAATAGATATCTCCGTAACTGTTCAGGACAACAGCAACTCCTATCTGGAGAGCCCCCATCTGAACGGCGGCATACCCGATGCCGGCTTTCCGGGCCAGGGCCAATCCGGCCGCTTTACCCACGGTGGCTCCTGTTCCGGCGCCTACGCTGCCGCTTTGGGGGTAATTAGCGGTAAAGGACGCCCCGCAGGCCGCGTAGCCCATTTTCTCGTCCGGGCGCACGGTGGCACTACGATACCCCAGGTCATATATACAACTCTGGCAGACGAGGGGAACCAGGGCGCTGCCGGTTTCGTATCCCACACCGTGCTCTTCCAGGCAGCGCGCTACGCCGCCCGATGCCGCCAGGCCATAGGCCGAACCTCCCGAGAAAACCAGTGCGTTGATGGGGTGGTTGCGTTCCACGGCTATCACTTCCGTTTCCCTGGAAGCCGGACCGCCGCCGAAGATTTCTACCGCGGCACGCCCCGGAACCGTCAGGCGAAATACCGTCACGCCCGTTCCCGCAGCATCATCCTGCGCATTTCCAACGCTGACTCCCCGGATATCCGAAAAGGGGATGGTCTTCAGATTGGAAACCTGTCCCTGTGCCATAAGGGCCGATACCAGCAGTAGTCCAAGAAAGGTCGAAAGAATCTGTTTCATAGCGAATATGTCGTATTATGTGACAAAGATACGCATTTATTGGATATGTGTTTCCGAGATTGGTACAGGCTTGATTTTTGTAAAAAGGTAAGTTCTATGAGTCACCCTAAATTCATACTGGTTTCAGACCCCTCCACGCCCCTGCTGGGAACTTTTGTGTACGGTTTGGTAGACCAGCACAAAGACCTTCTGCGTGCCTATGAGAAGGTGCACGGTTATGTGAAAGTGCACGGCGGCGGATGGTACCTTAAGGATGATGTCCAGAGGACCATCACGCTCTATGGCAGTTCGGGAGACTATGGCGAGCCCCGGCTGGCCTTTCTAAACCGTATTCCCGGCGAACTCAGAGACTATACGTTCCTGTATACCCCGTTTTACGGCATTCCCGGCAACCCGCTGGAGCTGGACGGCGTAGAGTGGATCTGAACATTCTTCATCTCCCCGAAGCTGGAGTCTCTGAAAAAAAGTATCTTTGCATCAAACATGAGCACAGATGAAAACCACTGAAGGATATATGCCCTTTCTCGGGTATAGGACCTACTACAGGATAGTAGGGAAGTCTTCCAATGGCCGGCCTCCTCTGCTTCTGCTTCACGGAGGGCCGGGCAGCACCCACAACTACTTTGAAGTGCTTGACCGTGTGGCTGGGGAAACCGGGCGGCAGGTTATCTCCTATGACCAGCTGGGTTGCGGCCATTCCTACCTGGACGGCCATCCGGAACTGTGGACCCAGGAGACCTGGATGAACGAACTGATATCCCTGAGGGACTACCTTCATTTGGATAAACTGCACATCCTGGGACAGTCCTGGGGCGGAATGCTCATCATCGCGTACCTCATAGAAAAGAAGCCGGAAGGGATCTGCTCGGCCATCATCTCCAGCGGTCACGCCTCTTCCAGCCTCTGGGCCAGCGAGCAGCACCGGATGATCGGCCTGATGTCACCTGATGATCAGGAGGCCATCCGCCGGGCCGAAGAAAGCGGCAATTTCTCCGATCCGAAATACCTCGCAGCCAACGACCGTTTTATGACGCTCCACTGCGCCAGCACGGACGAGAACAGCCCGGAATGCCTCACGCGGCCCAAACGTTTCGGAAACGAGGCCTACCTGTATGGCTGGGGTCCCAACGAATATGTCCCCACCGGCAGCCTGGGGAACTTCGAATACATAGACCGTCTTGGGGAAATATCGTGTCCCTGCCTTCTTTTCAGCGGTTCAGAAGACCTTTGTACGCCCGCCGTGGCCCGTTCTATGTACGAAGGGATTCCCGGCAGCCGTTGGGAACTGATGGAAGGCGCCCGCCATATGTGCTTTGTAGACCGCCACGAAGACTACTGCCGCATCCTTGAATCCTGGCTAGGGGAGCACGACTAGCCCGCAAGTCCGGCTCTTCACCACAATACAGTCGAAAATCAAGTTAAGAGCCGTCCCAACGCGGATCTTCGCCACAATACAGCCTAAAATCAAGTTAAGAGCCGTCCCAACGCGGATCTTCGCCACAATATGGCCTAAAATCAAGTTAAGAGCCGGAGTACAAGACAAAAGTGGGGGACGGAAAGTGGGACGGAAAAAGAAAACCCGCTGATAATCAGCGGGTTACAGTGGTGCTGGGAAGAATCGAACTGCCGACACATGGATTTTCAGTCCATTGCTCTACCATCTGAGCTACAGCACCGTGTTTTGGGATTGCAAAGATATGGCTTTTTTTGGAGTTTGCAAAACTTTTGTGCTACTTTTTTAAAAAAAGTCATTATCAGAACCCATTGGCCAGAAAAGCAGCCTGCACGGGAGCAATCTTGCAGTAGCCATCCTCGTTCATATGCAGGAGGTCCTCCAGGTAGTACTCCCAGGCATTGTATTCATTGATGCCCTGTAACATAAACTGGTCCAGCACGGGGATGCCCTGGTAGGCGCAGCATTCCTTCTGGGCCTGAATGTACTGAGCAAAGGTTTTACCGGTCTGGTTGGGGACTTCCGAGAAGGGGTTGTGACCCGATTCGGAACTGAAAAAACGCAGGGAAGTGAAGAAATAAATCTCTGCCTTGGGATTCTTTTCCAGGATGCGTCGGATGCAGTAGTTGATGCCGCCGCACTGGGTGTGGAGCTTTTCCGGGTCAAAATTGTCTTCTACCGTATAGTCTTTCCAGGTGCCGCATTCCCGGTTGTTGTTGTAATCGTTGGTAGAGGCCCAGAGTACATAGACGTCATAGACACCGGCCGCATCAACCTGCTTTTGCAGGCTGACGCCCTGGTCTGAGGAGAAACCGGCGCCCCCTACACCATAAGTTGTAACCTGTGCATTCAAAAGATTGGCCCAAAGCTGTTTGGCTACATCCGATTCCTTATTTACGGAAAGTGAACCGCCAAAGACGGCAATCCTTTTTCCGTAATTCCTGCTGGCTTTGTAGGGACTTTCAGAAGCGACGGACGGGTCTGGCTCCAGAATATGGTTAGACGGATCCTGGGCCAGGGCCGGGAAGGCAAACACCACCAGGGAGAGAAGGCAGAAAAATCTTTTCATAGGATACTTGGTTCTGTTCCGGACAAAAATAGGAAATCTTTTGACGAAAAGAAAAAAATAACGAAATTTGAACTATGATTGAGCCCAAAGATACACAACGCCGATGGAAAATCCTTTCCACGGAGTACTTAATAAAAAGACCGTGGCTGACGGCCCGTCGGGACCAGGTTCTGCTGCCGGACGGAAGAGTGAACCCCGAATACTATGTAGTGGAATACCCGGACTGGGTAAACGTAATAGCCATTACGCCCGATGGCCGCTTCGTGATGGAAAGACAGTACAGACACGCCGTTGCGATGACGTGCTATGAACTCCCTTGCGGGGTAATGGAAGAGGGCGAAACGCCCCTGCAGGCTGCCCAGAGGGAACTGATGGAGGAAACCGGCTACGGGAAAGGGGAGTGGAGCCTTCTGATGGACATAACACCCAACCCCAGTTCCATGTCCAATTTCACGCACTGCTTCGTAGCCAGGGGGGTGGAAAAAATCGGCCAGCCGCATCTGGATGCCACCGAAGAGCTGGAAGTGCATCTTCTTACGGAAGAAGAGGTTAAAACGCTCCTCCGGGAAAACCAGCTCATCCAGTCCCTTATGATTTCGCCGCTTCTGAAGTACTTCTGCCATGAACTATAAAAAACTTTTTGAGGGCATTCTGCCGGCCGACCGCATCTATACCGACGAGCTCAGGACCCTGGCCTGGGGAACGGATGCCAGTGAGTATAAATTGACACCCAAGGCCGTTCTTCGGGCGGCCGATGAAAAAGAAGTATCCCGGGTGCTGGAAGTGGCTTCCCGCCTGGGCCTCCCGGTCACCTTCCGGGCGGCGGGAACGTCCCTTTCCGGGCAGGCCATCTCCGACAGCATCCTGCTGGTGGCCGGCAAGAACTGGGAGAAATGGCAATATCACGAAGATACTTCCGTCACCCTGCAGCCCGGTATCGTGGGAGCCCGCGTAAACCAGCTTCTGGCGCCCTTTGGCAGGCATTTCGGCCCGGATCCGGCCTCCATCGGGAGTTGTATGGTGGGCGGCATCGTAGCCAACAACGCCTCCGGAATGAGCTGCGGCACGCACGCCAATTCGGACAAGATGCTCGTGAGCGCCCGCATGGTACTGGCCGACGGCACCGTACTGGATACAGCTTCCGAAGCCTCCCGGTCGGCTTTCCGGGAAAAACATCCGGAAATCATCAACGGCATTCAGCAGCTGCGGAAGGAAGTAACGGCCGATGAGAAACTGGCGCGGCGAATAGAATACAAATACTCCATCAAGAATGTCACAGGCCTCAATTTAAGGCCCCTGGTGGCCTACGAGGACCCCTTTGAAATACTGGCCCACCTGCTGGTAGGATCTGAGGGAACGCTGGCCTTCCTGTCGGAGGTAACGATGAAAACGCTGCCCATTGCTCCGTACAAGGCCAGCGCAATGATATACTTCCCGGACATCGTGACGGCCGCCAAGGCCGTGGTGGCTATGAAGGCCAACCAGATATCGGCCGCCGAACTTCTGGACAAGCGCAGCCTCACTTCCGTGAATGACCCTCATCTGAAGGCCGATGTTCCGGATCTGACGGCCGTCCTTACCGAAACCCAGGCCGCCTCGCCGGAAGTCCTCCAGGAGCAGATTAAGGCCATTACCGCCACGCTGGAGCCCTTCGGCGTAGAGGTACGCTTCTCTACTGACCCCCAGGAAGTGGCACAGTACTGGGCCATCCGCTCCGGCATCTTCCCTACGGTAGGCAGCCTTCGAAAGGAGGGAACCACCTGCCTCATTGAAGACGTTGCTTTCCATATCGAGGACCTCCCGGCCGCTACGGCAGACCTTTCGGCCCTTTTGGACCGCCATGGTTACGAGGATTCCTGTATCTATGGTCACGCTTTAGAAGGAAACTTCCATTTCATTATCAATCAGGCATTTGAGACAAGGGCCGATATTGAAAGATACGATGGCATGATCCGGGACGTGGTGGAGTTGGTTGTCAACAAGTACGACGGCTCCCTGAAAGCGGAACACGGCACCGGCCGCAACATGGCTTCCTTTGTGGAAGCGGAGTGGGGAGAAAAGGCTTTCGGCCTGATGAAACGCATCAAAGCCCTGCTGGACCCCCAGGGTATCCTGAACCCCGGAGTCATCTTCAACGAAGACCGGGAATGCTACCTGAAGCATCTGAAAACCACTCCCTTGCTGCCATATGCGCCCTTTAACAAGTGCATAGAGTGCGGTTTCTGCGAGGTGAACTGCGTTTCCTGCGGTTTCACCCTCAGCTCCCGCACTCGCATTGCCGTGCAGCGGGAAATAGCCCGCCGAAAAGCCGCCGGAGAGCCGTATGAAGCCCTGGAAAAGGCCTATAAATACCCGGGAATGGACACCTGCGCCGGAGACGGTCTCTGCTCCACTTCCTGCCCTATGGGCATCAATGTGGCGGATCTTACCCACCAGTTGAGACAGGAAACCCTGAGTCCTTCCGGCAAGTGGCTGGGAGCCTGGGTGGCGGAGCATTTCCGTGGCACCAAGGTGGCTATAAGAGGAACGCTGGGACTGGCCGCCGGTGCCCGGTCTGTTCTTGGAAAAACGGTCATGAGCGGGATAGGGAAGGGGCTGCACGCCACCGGGCTTCCGCTCTGGACACCGGAACTTCCGCTTCCGGTAAAAGTTCGTAAACCATTACAGGTTAATTTACCCAATAAAGTGGTCTATTTCCCAAGCTGCCTGAACCAGACCATGGGACGTGCCCCCAAAGACAAAGTAAAGCCGCTGGCTTCCGAAATGGTGGAACTACTGAACAAGGCCGGATATGAAGTCCTTTTCCCGCCCCGGATGGAGAGCCTCTGCTGCGGAACCATCTGGGAAAGCAAAGGGATGCCGGATGTGGCCGACAAGAAGGTAAAAGAATTGGAAGAAGCCCTCTGGGAAGCCTCGGAGCAGGGGAAATACCCCGTCCTTTGTGATCAGAGTCCCTGCCTGCACCGGATGCGCCAGTGCATTCAGAAAATGAAGCTGTACGAGCCTGCGGAGTTTATTGCCAAATTCCTTCTGGACAAACTGGATTTCCATCCCACGGAGAGGCCCATAACGGTGCACGTAACCTGTTCCACCCGCCTGATGGGCCTGAAGGACGTCATCATCGGCCTTGCCAAAATGTGCTCTACCAGGGTTTATGTGCCTGAGGAAATTGGCTGCTGCGCCTATGCCGGAGACAAGGGTATGACGAATCCGGAACTGAACGCCTATGCTCTGAGGAAGCTGAAACCGGCCCTGCAGGAGCGGGGGATCGAGGAAGGTTATTCCAACAGCCGGACCTGCGAAATCGGCCTGTCCCATAACGGCGGCATAACCTACCGTTCCATCGTCTATCTGGTGAATGCGTGCACTACGCCGAAAGATGCTCGATAAGGATCTTGACGCCAATCCCAATCAAAATAATGCCGCCCAGTAGCTCTGGGCGCATTTTTTTGTTCACCGACTCACCAAACCGTGCTCCCAGGCAGAAGCCCAGGATGCTCATCAGGAAGGAAATCAGGCCGATGATGGCCAGCGGAAGGGAAATGGAGCGCCAGGTCTGATAGCCGGTGCAGGCATAGGTGATGCCCACGGCCAGAGCGTCGATACTGGTGGCGACAGAGAGCGCCAGCTGGGTCTTCAGGCTGGAAGGATTCAGGTGGGGTTCCTCGTCGGCCTTGAAGGAATCGAGGATCATCTTCCCTCCGATGAAGGCCAGCAGCGTAAAGGCTATCCAGTGGTCCACGGCCGTCAGATAAGTACTGAAGCGGGAAGTCAGGGCCCAGCCGATGAGCGGCATCAGAGCCTGGAAAAAGCCGAAAAGGAAGGCCAGGCGCAGCATAATGCCGACTTCCCGCCGGCGGATGATAACCCCGCAGACGACCGAAACGGCAAAACAATCCATGGCCAGAGCCAGTGCTATGAGGATGTGTTCCAACATAAAAGCTTGCAAAGTTACTCAAATTATAGTAGTTTTGTGCCGTTTTTTGAGGAAATAAAAATGAAAAATGCTTTCCTTTTCCTGGCTCTTTCGGCCCTTGCACTCTCCTGCCGGTTTTCCGGTGAAGACTCTATCCAGACCGGAGACCTGATTTTTCTGGGCTTTCCGAAAGAAAGCGCCGCCGATCAGGGGGGAATGACGGCCGCCATTGCATCGGCAACCGGAGAAGGAGACCTCAATCTCGTTCACGTAGGCATTCTGGAGGTGGATGCTGAGAATACCGTCTGGGTCATTGACGCCACTGTCAAGAACGGCGTCCACAGAGACACTTTAAGCCAGCTCATCCGGGATTTCTCCCGCCACGACGGCACTCTTCCCGATGCCCTTGTGATGCGGCTGAAGGACAACTCCCACGCGAAAGAGTATGTACAGAAAGCCAAGTCCTTCATCGGCGAGCCCTACGACTACGCCTTCGCCCCGGACAATGGTTCCCAGTACTGCTCGGAACTGGTTTGGGACAGTTACATCCGGGCCGACGGCACCCGCATCTTCGAGGCCACGCCTATGAATTTCAAGAATGAGGATGGAGAATTCGACCCGTACTGGATCCGGCTTTTTGAAAGATTGCAGGTGCCCATTCCTCAAGATGAGCCGGGCACCTGTCCACAGGAAATCTATGCATCCGAGGCCCTTCGGCCCGTTAATATCACCTTGATTAAATAGCCTTCAGGGGCTTTACTTTGCGGATAGGGTCGCAGGTGAGGCCTACGCCCAGTTTCTGGAAGGTTTTCCGGTCTACTTCAGAGAGCATAACGGCCGAATGCACCTGCGCACCGGCCAGATTGGGCAGCTGTGCCAGGGCCTGCTGGCAGTTCTCGTCCAGAAGGCTCATCATGGAGATGGCCACCAGCACCTCATCCGTATGCAGGCGCGGATTGTGACCGTGCAGATAATTCACCTTGGTTTTCTGGATAGGGCCTATCATGTTCTGCGGAATAAGTTTGATATTGTGCGGAATGCCGGCCAGGTGCTTGAGGGCGTTCAGCAGAAGGGCGGCACTGGGACCCAGCAGCGGGCTGGATTCGGCCGTGAGAATGGTGCCGTCTTCCAGTTCGATGGCGGCAGTGGAGGAAGAGCCTCCGTTCTTTTCCAGCCTTTCCCGGGCCGCCACGGTGGTTTTCCGGTCGTCCGTCGTAATCTTGGCCCGCTTCATCACGAGAGCGATTTTATTAACCTCGCTCTCGGTGGCTTTTCCTTCGGCAAAACGGCAGAGGGCGGTGTAGTAGCGGCGGATAATTTCCTGCCGGGAGGCTTCGCAGCATACCTCGTCGTCACTGATACAGTAGCCAATCATATTCACCCCCATATCGGTAGGCGACTTGTAGGGAGCCTCCCCGTAAATATCTTCGAACAGGGCGTTCATTACCGGGAAAATCTCTATGTCGCGGTTGTAGTTCACGGCCGTCTCCCCATAAGCGTCCAGGTGGAAAGGATCTATCATATTGACATCGTCCAAATCCGCCGTAGCGGCCTCGTAGGCCATATTGACAGGGTGGGTGAGGGGCATATTCCATACCGGGAAAGTTTCGAATTTGGCATAACCGGCCTTGATTCCGCGTTTGTTCTCCTGGTACAGCTGGCTCAGACAAACGGCCATCTTGCCGCTGCCGGGGCCGGGGGCCGTAATTACCACCAGGGGTTTGGTGGTTTCTACGTAATCGTTCTTGCCAAAGCCATCGTCAGAATCGATCAGGGAAACGTTATTAGGATAGCCTTCAATGGTGTGGTGGTAGTACACCTTGATGCCCATATTCTCCAGGCGCTTGCGGTATGCCTCGGCACTGGCCTGACCATTGAAGTGGGTGATAACTACGCTGTTGACGCTAAGCTCCCGGGCCAAAAATTCGTCCCTCAGGCGAAGCACGTCCATATCGTAGGTAATGCCCAGGTCGCTTCTGATCTTGTTCTTTTCAATATCTACGGCGCTGATAACGATCACTATCTCAACATCTTCCTTCAACTGAAGCAGCATCTGCATCTTACTGTCCGGCTGGAAACCGGGGAGTACGCGGCTGGCGTGGTAATCGTCAAAGAGTTTGCCGCCAAACTCCATATACAGTTTATCGCCGAATTTGGCGATGCGTTCCTTGATGTGCTCTGATTGAATCTTGAGATATTTCTCGTTGTCGAACCCGTATTTCATTGTGCGAAGTGATTTAAATACGGGGCACAAAAATACTTTGTTTTTCCGATTCTTCAAAAAAAAATTTGACGGTAGCTTAATAAGCTCCCAGAAGCAGGTTCCACACCAGGAAACGGAGGGTTCTTCCCACCAGAAGGAGGAAGGCCGTTAACACAGGCTTGGTTTTGTAAAAGCCCAGCCCGATGGTGAAGATATCTCCGACGAAGGGTAACCAGACCAGCAGGGCCAGCCAGACACCGTATTTGTCGATGCGGGCCTTCTGTTTCTCCAGCTTTTCACGGTCCACTTTGAACCACTTCTCAATCCAGTCCCACCGGCCCAGCCAGCCCAGGCCGAAGGTGGTAAGAGAACCCAGCCAGTTTCCAAGGGATGCTACCGCCAGGCAGGCCCAGGGACTGGAGGTCATCTGGAGCATAGTTATATACAGCACATCCGAACTGAAGGGAACCACTGTGGCGGCCAGAAATGTGCCGATGAAAAGGCCCCAAAGGCCCCAGGCACCCAGATCCGGAAGATTGACAAGGTGCTCGGAAATACCCGGTATGGAGAAAAGCGGCAGCAAAGTATGGCGGGGTAATGGCTACACAAAGTTACAAATTTTGGCAGAATTCACTATCTTTACCAAAAGTTTAACAGTATTTGCGCTATGAATGCAGATTTCATCCTTTCTCCGGTAGACAAACTGAAATTATCTCTCATTTACTGTGAGCCCACGGAGGCCCCCAAAGGTATAGTCCAGATTGCACACGGGATGTGCGAGCATAAGGAAAGGTATATCCCTCTTATGGAGTATCTTTGCCAGAACGGCTATGCCGTAGTGTGCAACGATCACAGGGGACATGGAGAGTCTGTAAAATCCAACGTGGACCTTGGCTATATGGGGAAGGACGGCTGGCTGGCGCTGGTGGAAGATCTGAAGGCCATTACTTTATGGGCCAGGAAAAAGTGGCCGGGGCTGCCGCTCACCCTGTTTGGGCACAGTATGGGTTCATTGGCTGTACGTTCCTATGCCAAGCGCTACGACAGCCAGATAGACAGCCTCATCGTGTGCGGCTGTCCCTCGGACAATCCGGCCAAGGATGCAGGAATCCTTATGGCCAGGATGATTGGCCAGATCAAAGGGTGGCATTACAGGCCCAAAATCCTTCAGAAGATGTCTTTCGGCGCCTACAACAAACCGTTTGAGAAGGAAGGCTGGCCCGCCGGTTGGGTCTGCTCAGACCCCGCCATCCTAAAGGCCTATCACCAGGACCCTCTGTGCCAGTTCATCTTCACGGCCGATGGTTTCCAAAACCTCCTGCTCCTGATGAAAGACTGCTATTCCACGGATTGGAAAACCCTTCGCTACGGCCTCCCCGTGCATTTTATCTCCGGTGGGGAAGATCCTTGCCGCGTAAGTGACAAAGCCCTTGAAAAGGCCGTCCAGGCCTTCAGGGACAGGGGATACGAGAATGTTTCCCTGAAAATTTATCCCGGCCTCCGCCACGAGATCCACAACGAGACTGCCCACCAGCAGGTGTGGGAGAACATTCTCTCCTATCTGGCTCATAATTAACGGTTTTATAGAATCCCAGGCAACAAGTTCCGGCAGATCGTTGAGAAACTTGGAGGAGGAAATGATTAATTTGTAGTATGGAACGTGAGAAGGAACTTACTCGGGTAACACTGGTGGGAAGCGTAGGGAACCTGCTGCTTCTCACCTTCAAGTTCGTGGCCGGTATTGTGGGGCAAAGCGCCGCTATGGTGGCCGATGCCGCCCACTCCTTGTCAGACTTCGTGACAGACATCGTCGTACTGGTTTTTATCCGGATAGGATCCAGGCCGCAGGATGCCTCCCACGACTACGGACACGGCAAATTCGAGACGCTGGCAACGCTCTTTGTGGCCCTGGGGCTGGTAGCAGCTGCTCTCAGTATCATTATTTCCGGTGTGCTTCAGTTTATCCACTGGATACAGGGTGAGACGCTTCCGATGCCCGGTATGCTGGCCCTCTGGGCCGCGCTGCTTTCTATCGTCATCAAGGAAATCCTGTTCCGTTATACACTGACAGTCGGCAAAAAGAACAATTCCCCGGCGGTGATTGCCAATGCCTGGCACCATCGCAGCGATGCCCTCTCTTCCATCGGGGCGGCCATCGGCATCGGCGGCGCCCTTTTGCTGGGAGAGAAATGGGCCGTCCTGGACCCTCTGGCCTCCATTCTGGTGGGCCTGATGCTCCTCAGAGTATCCTGGGATCTTTTGAAAACCAGCATCAACGAACTCACAGACAGTTCGCTCCCGGAAGAGGTGGAAAAAGAAATCGAAGAAATCATCTGCCGGCAGGAGCAGGCTCACGAACCCCACAACCTGCGTACCCGCCGCATCGGCAACCGTATTGCCATCGAAGCCCATGTGCGTCTGGACGGGAATATGCCTTTACAGGAAGCCCACGAGATTGTGAGCCGGATGGAGCAGGAACTCCGGGCCCGTTTCGGAGCCAAAACCTTGATCACCATCCATATGGAACCCCGAAAATAGTTACGAAAGAACATTTTTTTGTTTTGGCCCCATTCTTGAAATACAGGACCGAAACCTCAAACCTAAGTATCATGCAAAAGAAGTACTTATCTGTTATTCTGGCATCGGTCCTGGCCCTGCTTTCCGTCTTTGCGGGCCATGCCCAGACTGGAACCCAAAAGATCAACAAGAAGAACCTCGTTGTCAAAGAATGGAACACGAACGGGAACAGCGCCTCCAAGACGCTGGACCATATTACAACCTTTTCTTCCGAGGGAAGGAAGATAGAGGAAATTGAATATGACAGCATCGGCAAGCAGAAATGGCGCAAGCGCTGGGAGTGGGGAGAAAACGGCAAGCAGGCCCGTGAACTGGTATACGATGAGCGGAACCGCCTGGTAAGCTACAAAACATTCGAATACAACGAATTCGGAAGAAAAAAGACCCAATATACATACAACGCGAAAGGAAAGCTCATCGGCACGAAGTTGTATGAATACGTTACCCAGGATGACTGACACGCTTGTCACTATTATCCAAGCCCTTGAAAATTTCACTCCTATTACCCTGGAAGAGATGGAGGGAGTGAAACTCCTTAACCGCATCGACACCAAGTATCTTACCAATGAGGCTACTCTTGGCAGGGTACTGGCCGATGCCGCCGCAGCGGGTTACCGGGCACTGGTGGCAGAAGGGGCGAAATTAAGCCCCTACAACTCCGTGTATTATGACACGCCGGAGCTCAGGATGTTCCTGGACCACCACAACCGGCGTTTGGTGCGGCAGAAGGTGAGGACCCGGATCTATGTGAATTCCGGGGAAACTTATCTGGAAATCAAGCGCAAGAACAACCACGGTCGCACCAAAAAGAAACGGATCCCGATCGAGGAGAGCGAGATGATGGAGTTCGCCGGCAATGCAGAGGCATGTGCCTATCTGGCCAGACACTCCTGGTTCACCGTAGGGGAGATCAGCCCCATCCTGTCCACTGCATTCAAGCGGATAACACTGGTCAACCCGAACCGGACAGAAAGGCTTACCATCGACACCAGCTTGTTTTTCCAAAATTTCCAGACCGGCAGAAAGGCCTCCCTGGAGGATGCCGTCATCATCGAGCTCAAACAGGATGGACACGCGGACAGCCAGATGAAGAAAATTCTGCTCAGCAACCGGGTTAAGCCTGTCCGCATCAGCAAATACTGCCTGGCAGAAACCCTTACGGACCCTTCCGTGAAGAAAAACCGCTTCAAGGTAAAGGTCCGCACCGTAGAAAAGACAATAAATAAAAAGATTCAAGTAATATGATTACCGCACAGGACTTCGGCGACTATACCCTTGCCGATGACAGCATCCTGGATGTACAGACCATCACAGATGCCATGATGACAACCACCCAGTCCCTGACCGAACTGGCAATCCGTTTCTTTGTGAACCTGGCTGCATGCTGGGTACTGGTCCATTGTTTCTATTACCGCAAAAGCCGCCGCCGGGACTATTATTTCACGTTTATGGTATTCTCGACGGCCATGCTCATGCTTTTGTATGTCATGGGCAGCGTGGAGGTGGGCGTAGGCCTTACCCTGGGCCTGTTCGCTATCTTCGGCGTCATCCGTTACCGGACAGAAACGGTGCCGATCAGGGAAATGACCTATCTGTTTGTGATCATCGCCCTGGCGGCCGTCAACGGCCTGGCTCCCGTGTACAAACTGGTAGAAGCCACGTCCGCCCATCCCCATTATGCACTCTCCTGGGGAACGGTTGGCATCATGGTCCTCTCCAATTTACTGGTCATCGCCCTGATCTGGGTGCTTGAAAGCGGGAAAGCGCTTAATCATACATCGGCCAAACTGGTCCTTTACGACCGCATTGAGCTGATTGTTCCCGAGCGGAGGGAGGAGTTGATTGCCGATCTGGAAAAACGCATCGGCCTGAAGGTGAAGAATGTGGAAATAGGCCACGTGGATTTCCTGAAGGATGCAGCTTTCATCAAGGTATATTATACCTTGGAAGACGGCAATACCGGTTCCATAGACAGCCTGACCCGGGCAAAGGATTATGTAGGATAAACAGGATATTTCCCTTATCGGACCTGTAATTCCAGGGGAGTGGAGGAGAACTGCTCTGCACGGACGGTCAGCGTGGCGGCACCGCTTTCATGCGTGCTTTGAATGAGCACCTGCGCCAGCCCGTTGAAAGCCCGGACGCGGAAGGATCTGGCATCCGGGGCCAAAGGCCTTTCGGGATCCTGGAAAGCGGGGTCTCCGTTGCCGACCCCCAGGATGCGGACGGGGCCTTCCACCCTTAGATCCAACAGGTTACAGGCATCTGGAACAAATCGGCCCTTGCGGTCCAGGAGACGGACGGTTACTACGGAAACATCCCGGTTGTCTGCCTGGATGACGTTGCGGTCTGCTTCCAAGGCTATGCGTGAGGCCGTTTCCGTGGTTTCCAAGGTTTCGACCAGAATTTTTTTGCCCTTCCTGAAGCCTATGGCACGGATGCTGCCGGGACGATAGACGGCGTCCCAGCTCAGGTATCCGTTCCGCTCCATCTTCTTTCGTCCCAGCCTCTTGCCGTTGACAATGAGTTCTACCTCATCGCAATTACTGTATACCCAGATACTCACAGTCTCTCCTTCATGCCCCTGCAGATTCCAATGGGGGAATACGTGGAGAACGGGTTCTTCCGTCCACCAGGCCTTGAGATACCAGGCCTCGTCTTTGGGGAATCCGCAGTAGTCCAGGATGCCGAATTCCGATCCCGTAGCCGGGAACTTGAGCGGATTGGGTTCTCCTCTGTAGTCGAAGCCCGTCCAGTAGAAAAGACCACCCAGCCAGGGACGGTCCAGATAATACTTCCATCCGCGGCCGATGACATTGTAGCAACTGTCAACGGTGTCATTCCTACGGTTCAACGAAGCCATATGGCCGTTTTCCTCATCCTCGAAATAAACGCCACGGGTGCCGCATCCGCTTGTTTCCTCCGTACCCAGGGCCCTTCTCTGGGGATACTGGATCCTGAGATCGTCTATGCGGTTCTGCCTCAAGTAATTGTACCCGGCCACATCGGCAGGGATAATGATATCAGGGCCGGAACTGGTAGCAACCGTCACGGGTCTGGTAGGATCCAGACGGTGGCAGTACTCCCGCATAGACTCTGCGATTTTCGTTCCCTTGGCGTTCCACTCCAGCCCCCATTCTTCGTTTCCGACGCTCCAGAGGATGATGGAGGGGTGGTTGCGGTCCCGTTCGATCATACGTTTCAGGAGCCGGATATGTTCCTCGTTTATGCCGGTAAGGCGGTTTTCCTCCAAAACAAGGATACCCAGACTGTCACAGGCATCGATCATCTCAGGAGTCATGGGGTTGTGGCTGGAACGGTAGGCGTTGACACCCAGTTTCTTCAGTTCGCGGAGCCGGTAAACCTGGAGGGCATCCGGAATGCCGGCACCCACGCCGGGATGGTCCTGGTGCATATTTACACCTTTCAGTTCCAGGCGCTTGCCGTTGAGGAGGAAACCGCGGTCCTTGTCAAAGACAGCCTCTCTGAGGCCGATAACGGTTTCATAGCAGTCCACGGCTTTTCCTTCCGTCAGGACCTCCGTCCGGACCTTATACAAATAAGGGTCTGAAGGGCTCCAGAGGTGGGGGTGTTCCACTTCCATCTGCGCAATGGAAGGGGAGTCCGCCTTTGCCGGGACAACCTGTCGCGGCACAGTGACCGTCCGGATCACTTTTCCGTCCTTATCCTGCAGCGTGTGGCGGAGGGAATAGGCCGATGTGGCATTGGAGCTGTTCCTGACGCACGTTTCAACGGTAATATCGGCCTTATCATAACCGTCCGGGAAGGCGCTGTGGACAAAAGTTCCGAAAGGGGCCACGTGGACGGGATCCGTAATTTCCAGCCAGACATGCCTGTAGATACCGGCTCCTTCGTAGAACCATCCTTCCTCCAGGGTGGCATCCACGCGGACGCAGACCAGGTTCTCCTCTCCGTAATTCAGGTACTCGGAGATGTCATAAACCTGTGCGGCATACCCGCTAGGCTCACCTCCCAAGTAGAAGCCGTTCACCCAGATGCGCGCATTTCGAAAAATGCCGTCAAAACGGATGGTTATGTGTTTCCCTTCCTCATCGGCCGCGATGGTGAAGGTTTTCCGGTACCAGCCCACACTGGTCTCCGGGTACTTGAACCCCACCGTCTTGTATCCGTGGCTGTGACTGGCCTCCGGAGCGTAGGGAAGGTCCACCACCCAGTCGTGAGGGAGGGTTACCACCTTCCAGCTGGCCGGCCATTTTTTCTTGTCAAACTTGGGGCTGTAGGGACCCTCGTTATGGATGGAGGCGGCCTTCGTCAGATAGTTGAAATACTCTGTTCCGCAGCCAAAGTCCAGGGCCGGGGTAGAGGCATTTCCAAAGGCAAATTCCCAGTTTTCGTCAAAACGGATACGCTCGCGCGCCTGAGCGGTGTAGAGGACCAGGATAGCCGGGAGAAGGAGGAAGAAGTAACGTTTCATACACAAAAGACGGCTTACAGAGATGCCACCAGGATATCTTTGATATCTTTCTCTGTCAGAGGCACATAGGCGTTTTCGAGTCCTTCATTCACGGCAATGTGGCGGGCCATCTCGTCCAGGCGCTCTTCGCCAATTCCCACCTCGCGCAGGTGCATGGGAATGCCAATGCTCTCGAAGAAAGCGTATGTGGCATCGATGGCTTTATCGGCAATCTCGTACCCGGGAAGGCCGGCATCTATCCCGAACACGTTGACGCCGTATTTGACGAAACGCCCGAGGGTGCGGTCACTGAGGATATGGCGCATCCAGCGCGGGGTGATAATGGCCAGGCCTTCACCATGCGTGATGTCGTAATAGGCGCTCAGGGCATGCTCGATGCCGTGGCAGGGCCAACCGCTTTCGCTATTGCCCAGAGAATAGATGCCGTTGCAGCCCAGGGTGCAGGCGAACATCATCTCTGCCCGGGCGGTGTAGTCCTCGGGGTTGTCCAGACACTTGCGGGTATTCAGCATCAGACTCTTGAGACCTGCCTCGCAGAACCCGTCGTTCAAAAGCGTGGAGTCTTCGCAGAAGTACTGCTCTATGATGTGGTTCATCGCATCGGCACAGCCTGCCGCAGTCTGCTTCCTGGATACACTGAAAGTATACCGGGGGTCCAGGAATGAGCACACGGGATACAGGAGCGGGTCCATGTAGCCAATCTTGTCATTGGTATCGGTGCGTGAGATGACGCCGCCGCTGTCGTACTCGCTGCCGGTGGCGGCAAGGGTAAGGATATCCACGATGGGGAGTGCCGCCTTTGCTTTCACCTTATAGGTAATCAGATCCCAGGGATCGCCGTCGTATTTTGCACCCGCGGCAATGGCCTTGGAGCAGTCCAATACGCTGCCGCCACCAACGGAAAGGATTACCTCGATATCGTTTTCCTTGCAGAGGCGCACGCCCTCCAGCACGCTGGGGTCGTATTTGGGATTGGGCTGGATTCCGGGCAGTTCCGTAATCTCAAAGTCTTCCTTGAGTATATCGATTACTTTGTCGTAGAGGCCGATTTTCTTGATGCTGCCACCGCCATAGGTGAAGAGCACCCTCTTTCCGATAGAGGCCATTACATCGTGAAGCTTTTCGATTGCGTTTGCGCCGAAGATCAGGCGCGTCGGGGTCATATAATCAAAATTCTGCATAACTGTATAGCTACATGTACAACTACAAAGATAAGATTTTTTGCGTGAGGACGTGCATTGCTTGCAGGGCCCGCCAGGTGCAAAGGCACGGAAGACCAGGTGTGAATAGCTATTCCGTCAAGAATTCCGTCGGAGTCATACCCGTCACTTTCCGGAACAGGCGGCTGAAATGGTGGGGATACTCAAAGCCAAGGAGATTGGCCGCTTCGCCAACGGTGAGTCCCTTCATCAGGAGAGATTTAGCCTGGTCTATAACAAAGATGTGGATATAGCCGATTGCGGTCCCGCCGGTTGCCTGGTGAATCAGGTCGCCGAAGTATCGGGCAGAATAGGCGAGTTCTGAAGCGCAGTAGGAAACTGTAGGGAGGCCCTTTTCGCGCTGAATACCCTTGGAGAAATAATCAACCAGAAGGTGGTGGAAGCGCTTGAGAATGTCGCTTTCGCCGTTTTCCTTCTGTGTTAGCTGACGTAAATAAATGCGCTGGCAATAGTCCAGAATCAGTTGAAGGTAACTGGTGAGGATGTGTCTTAGCGCAGGTGAATCCTCGTTCTCCTGCATCTCCTTCCGCATTATGGCAAGGAGAGAAGTGATGCGCTCCCATTCCTGAGGTTCCATGCGAAGCCAGTCGGTTTCGAAGTAGGAGAAAAACTGGTAGTCCGGCCGAAATAGCTCCGGCGACCAAAGCAGAGCCCATCCGTTTATATAAATCGATGTTCCGTTGTCCTCGGCGCCGCCTATCTGCCCGGGGGCAACCGCTATGATGGAACGGTCCCCGACAATGATGGATTTGGTGCCGTAGGAAAGGTATTTAGGGAATTGCTGCTGAATGAAAAGGCCATATACGCCGTAATTGTTCAGGCTATTACGGAAAGGGGAGACCTCGTCGTAGCTTATCAGCGCCAGTTGCGGATGCAGCACAGGTGCGCCCACGTACTCTGCATATACATTGGGATTATCTACATTAAGTATCTTCTTCATGGCAATACAAAGATAACAAAATCTGCGAAATTGGTACATATTCAGCGAATATTAGTAAAATAATTTGGAACAGTAAGCGTACCTTTGCACTATGAATAAAACCATTATTACAGCACTAACGGCCATGCTTCTTCTTGGCTGCAATCAGAAAAAGAATATGAGTACACTGAATCTAACTGACGAATGGGACAAGACATTCCCGATGTCCCAGCTGGTGAACCACAGCAAGGTTACCTTCCATAACCGCTACGGAATTGAACTTGCGGCCGATATGTATGTTCCCAAGAATGCAGAAGGGATATTGCCGGCCATTGCCGTCAGCGGCCCCTTTGGCGCCGTGAAGGAGCAGTCTAGCGGCCTGTATGCACAGCATATGGCGGAAAGAGGTTTCCTTACCATTGCCTTCGACCCTTCATTTACCGGTGAAAGCGGCGGAGAGCCCCGCAGGATGGCTTCCCCGGACATCAATACGGAGGACTTCTGTGCCGCCGTGGATTTCCTGAGTACCTTTGACCTGGTGGATCCGGAACGTATCGGCATTATCGGTATCTGCGGTTTCGGAGGTATGGCAATCAATGCTGCCGCATTGGATCCCCGTATTAAGGCAACCGTAGCTTCCACCATGTACGATATGTCCCGCGTTGCGCGTGAAGGCTATTTCGGCAGCACCGACAGCGAAGAGGCCCGTGATGCACAGCGCAAGGCCTGGGCCGCCCAGCGTACTGAAGATTACCGCACAGGCAGTTACAAGCGTGCAGGCGGGGTTGTGGATCCGCTTCCGGAGGACGCCCCCTGGTTTGTCAAAGATTATCACGCATATTACAAGACAGAGCGTGGTTTCCATCCCCGCAGCGGTAACTCCACGGATGGCTGGAACGTCATCGGCACCATTTCTTTCCTTAATCAGCCCCTTCTGGACATGGCCGGGGAAATCAAGACTCCGGTGCTCCTTATCCATGGCGAAAAGGCCCACAGCCGCTATTTCAGCGAGGGCGCCTTTGCCAAACTCAAAGGGGATAACAAGGAACTTTACATCGTTCCGGGTGCCGTCCATACAGACCTTTACGACGACGTTGCAGGAGTTATCCCTTACGAGAAAATTGAAAACTTCTTTAAAGAGAATCTGAAATAATATGATTCGCACATTAGCCATCAGTTTGATAACGTTGTTTTCTCCTGTGCTATATTCCTGCGAGAAAACTCCGGAACTGACTGCGGCAACAGACAATCCGCTTATTTTTTCCAACCTTTTGGAGAGGGGTTCCGTCTAACAGATGAAACCGCTTCGAAATGCGGGATAAGTTGAAAGTTAAAAAATATACATTATGGAAGACATTTTAGTAAACTTCGGATTACCTGTTTTCATTTGCGTGGTCCTGCCCGTTTCCATTGTGTGGCTGGTTGCCCGCACACGGCAGCAAGAGACCAACAGAAAGGCCGAGATTATGCTCAAGGCCATCGAGGCCGGTGTTCCCGTGGACATGACTCAGTTTGAGCCTGCCAAGAAGCAGAAGACATCCAAATCCATTAAGCAGGACCTGCTGGAGAAGCTTAATGGTGCCTGCATTACGGGCCTTATGGGCATCGGCTTCCTCACCCTGGGCATCCTACGCACCCTCAACTGGGAGTTCGGACACCGCATGTTCCTGAACAAATTGTGGCTACCTGCCGGTTGTGTGCTCCTTGCCGTAGGCATCGGCCTTTTCATCTCCTACTTTGTAGGTAAGAAGATGCTGGCCAAGGAAATAGAGGCGGAAGAAAAGAAACTGGAGCAGGAGTAAATGAATCAGGAGCGGTTTATCAGCCAAGTGCGCGAGCAGCAGGAGCCCTTACGGCGCTTCCTGCTTGCTCTGTGTGGAGGCGACGCCGCCCTGGCCGATGATATAGCGCAGGATGCCCTGGTGCGGGCATATGTGGCCTCCGGTTCCTTCCTGGGCCTTTCCAAATTCAGCACCTGGCTTTTCCGTATTGCCTATAACTGTTATATTGACCACTGCCGGAAGGCCCGTCCGGACCAGACTTCCCTGGACAACGCCGTAACCCTTCCGGCCTCCGAAACCTCCGACGCCTCTTTCCGCTACCAGCAGCTCTACCAGGCCCTGGAACGCATTCCTGAAAAGGAAAAGGCAGCCATAGCGCTGTTTTACTTCGAGGACAAGAGCATCAAGGAGATATCGGCCATCCTCAATATGCCGCAAGGCACTGTCAAATACCAGCTCTCCATGGGCCGAAACCACTTGAAGCAGTACATACAGTTATGAAAGAGATAGAAGATTTCCTGAGAGAGAACAAACCTGTTGTCAAGGACAATCCCACCTTTATCCTGGAAGCCCGGCGCCGGATGGAGGCCGTCGAAGGCATCAAGGCCGAAGTAGACCGCCAGCGCTGCTATGGCCGGCTGGCTCTCATCATCACGCTCATGGCAGGCCTGCTTCTGGGTGTAGTAGCCACGGCCATCGCTTTCCTGTATCCGATAGACGCCGAGTCGGTAGGGAAGGGCGTTCTGGACAGCATTCGCCTCTTCCTGACCACCTGGAAGCAATATCTGCTGCTGCCGGTCGCCCTCCTGGCCATAGCCCTGAGCCTGGTTCTGATATCCGGAAAAAGAGGAAAATCCACCTTCTAATAGATTATGTGCATGAAAATGAAAGGTGTATCAGACAGATTCTGTTCTATTCTGCTATCCGCGGTTTTCCTCCTGGCTGGGGTTCTCTCCTCTTGCAGTAAAGATCCCCTGGATATACCCGAGCGCTGCACCGGGGACAGTTACGGAGAACTGCACAGCCCGCTGGTAAAGGATGAAAATGCCAAAGAGCATCAGACCCGCTGGTCCTGTCTCTATTACGGCTCCTATCCCGCCAATGAGGTGGTGAAAAGGGCCTTTGATGCCGTGGATGATAATGCCCTGTCCCAGGTGACGTTATTGTAGATGGTTCCCTTTTTGCCCGGCTGGAGCAAGCCCTCTGGGATGAGAACGGAGACACCGTTCTGGATGGCAAACGCTATCACCGCATGGGCAGTGACGATGCCGTTACCGCTTCCGGAGACCATCTTCAGCACTAGCGCTGGAAAGACTTATCGGGGAGGCATCTCCCGTTTCATGAAGAAAACGAAGGCCGATCCCAGATCAGATTTTTCTTGTGAAAAAGTCCTTCGGGGGACAAAAAAAGTAACGGTGCGCCCCCCCCCACATAGTGCGGCGTCATCCTCCTTGATGTCGATGGTCTTAGCCATACGCGGTGTTTTTTACCCCAGTTTTTTCTTTGCCAGGGCATTGACGGCGTCCACGTCGATTGGTTCGAGGACGATTTCTTCCGGCTCCAGATCCAGGAGGAACTGCATATAGTTGGGGAGTGTGAGCAACTGGCCTTTCCGGCCGACATTGTAGTCGCCGAATTTGATGGCGTGAAATATGTGGTAATTATCCGGATGCTTCAGGGCCGTAGAGAGGCTTTTAGCCTTTGCTGTTTTAGCTTTAACTTCCACAGGAACACATTCACCTTTGTAGCTAATCAGGAAATCCAGCTCCATCCCCGATTCTTTACGATAGTAATAAAGACTATGTCCCTTTTTGTGCAGTGTGTCTGCCATCAAATTCTCATATATGGCCCCTTTGAAACCGCCTAGATTTCCTTGTAGTATATCGCTTCTTGTGGATCCTCCAAGCATAGTGACGAGAAGGCCGATATCCGTCATATAAACCTTAAATACAGACTCAATGGCATTTCCTTCAATCGGTAAACCTGTTGCCGCTGTATTATAGCACCGTCGTATCATCCCTGCATCTTCAAGCCATTGCAGGGAACCGACATACTCTTCGGCGCGGCCGTCCTTTTTAATTAGGTTATACTGGAATTTTTTGTAGTCCTTGGCAAGCTGTTTCGTAATAGAATCAAAACAACCACGAATATATGGCTTATCATCATCTCTGGCATACTTCACCATATCATCCTTATATTCCTTAAGAATCTTGCGCAGGACCGCGTTAACTTTGCTCAGGTTTTTTGTCTCAAGCAATTTGTTAACGGCAGCTGGGAGTCCACCGACTGCAACATATCTGTTCAGAAGATCTTTCAGTGCCACATGGATTCCAAGTGAAACAGGAGATTCTTTCTTCAAGCAATCTTTCAAGTAATCGATAACTTGTTCCGACAGTCCATTGGCCCAAAGGAACTCTTCGAAATCCAGTGGATACATCTCCACAATATCCTCATATCCTACTGGGACCGAATTCTTTCCGAGCTTCAAGCCGTCCTGCTGAATGTGCTTTTCTTTCTTCTTTTCTTCACCGTACCCGAGAACACCAAGGAGAGATCCGGTAGAGATTACGTCAAAGCGACCATCTTCCTTGAAAAACTTCAAGGATGTTCGCGCATCCGGACAATCCTGGATCTCATCAAAGATAAAGCATGTCTCTCCCGGAACGAAATTCGCGCCATGGATTTGAGTTGAGAGTTCCATCAAAATGTTGTCAACTTCCTTAGAGCCTAGAAACGCCGCTATGCGCTTTGGCTGCTTAATGAAGTTAAGATAATAAACGTATTTGTAGTTCTCCTCAGCAAACTTGCGTGCGATGAAAGTTTTCCCACATTGACGGAGTCCCATAATTACGAGAGGATTATGGTCTGGAGTGTCCTTCCACTTTATAAGATAGTCTTCTATTTTTCGCCTTAACATATAAACATATCGTTTTGATGCAAAAATACGTTTTTCTGGGCGAAAAATCAAGGGTTTTCACGTTTTTCCGAACGAAAATTATGCGAATCAACCCGTTTTTCCGAACGAATAATTTACTTTAATGTACCGCGCGTTAGCAAAAGAATCAATTCTATCCATCACAGGGCAGAATGTTTTTTCGGAAAAGATTATATTTGCAATGAATCCATTATAACCCAGGTCTTGTTGGTGAGAACACATTATGATTGAATTATGGAAAAGTTTCTTCGTAATAATCCCAAAGCCATTCAAACGCTGCGACTTATGGAAGAGAGCGGGGGAGAACCGGATTTGTTACAATTGGACAGCGGAGAACTGATATTTTGTGACTGCTCGCAAGAGTCTCCTGCTCTCCGTAGAAGTCTATGTTATGATAATGAGGCTCTCAGCCTCAGGAAAAAGAACCCACCGGCAGGGAGCGCAATGGCCCAGGCAAGCCAGATGGGTTTGGAACTGTTGACAGAGAGCCTTTACCGGCAATTGCAGGAAACAGGCGAATATGATACAAAAACATCAAGCTGGATAGCGACACCCTCAACAATTCGTAGCCTTGGCGGAGCATTGTTTTGCGAGCGTCGCTACGACACCGTATTTACATTCCACAATGGCGCCGACTCTTACTATTCCGTACGTGGCTGGAGAGGATATTTCTGTTTCAAGGGCTAGTATTACTTCCCGATGCAATGATTGCGGAAGATATTGTGGAGGATGACTTCAGGGTCCAGGAGGTCTGTACCAAGGATGGAATTGATGGCCGAAAGGGCACGGCGGAGGTCTTCGGCCACGAGGTCAGAAGGGATGCCGCGGGAGAGGGAAGTGCGGCAATCAGAAAGGGCCGATGAGGCATTCTGCAGGGCCTCGAAGTGACGGACATTTGTTACAAAGGTAGAATCTTCATTAGGAACAAGATCCTTTTCAGCAAGATAAAGGGCCTCTTTCAGCTCTTCGATGCCTTTTCGGGACTTCGCGGCAATTTGCATTATATCTGCCTGATATTTGCTATTTAAAACAAACTTGTTAATTACAGTAACATTTTTGTTAATATCGTCGGAGCTCAATCCGTCGACCTTATTAAGCAGGATAAAGACCTTCTGACTCTCCGAATCTATATGCAGGAACAATTCCTCCAAATTGTTCAAAAGGTCGGATTCAACGGCCTGGGCATCCAGCATGCAAATCACCACTTCGGCCTCTGAAATCTTTCGGAAAGTCCGATCAATTCCCATCTTTTCCACGGTGTCGGAAGACTCCCGGATGCCGGCGGTATCGATGAAGCGGAAGAGAATCCCGTTCACGTTAAGGGTTTCTTCGATGGTATCCCGGGTGGTTCCCGGAATATCCGTTACAATGGCCCGCTCTTCTCCGATAAGGGCATTCAGCAGGGTACTTTTTCCGGCATTGGCCGGCCCCACAATGGCCACCGGCACACCGTTCTTGATCATATTGCCCTGGCGGAAGGAAGCCGCCAGCTTATCCACATGCTCCTTAGTATCCGCCAGGAGGGCCAGAAGTTTCTCCCGGTCGGCAAACTCTACATCTTCCTCGCTGAAATCCAGTTCCAATTCCAGCAGGGAAGCCATTTCCAATAATTGAGACCTCAGACTGGCCAGCTGGACAGAAAAACCTCCTTTTAGCTGGTTCATGGCCACGCGGTGAGAAGCTGCCGTCGTGGAAGAGATAACATCGGCCACGGCCTCGGCCTGGGCCAAGTCTAACTTTCCGTTCAAGAAGGCCCGGCGGGTGAATTCCCCGGGTTCGGCAAACCGTGCCCCGGCTTTCAGGAGCAGGCCGATGAGCTCACTGACGATATAGGCCGATGCGTGTGTGGAGATTTCCACACTGTCCTCTCCGGTATAACTGTGAGGAGCCCGAAAAACGGAAACCAGCACTTCATCCAGCAGGGAGGAATTACTATATACCTTACCGAAGTGGATTGCATAGCCATCTGAATTTGAAATGGTTCCGGAACTTAATTGAACCACCGCGTCAGCAATGCGGAAAGTATCCGGACCACTGACCCGGATAATAGAAATTGCACCGGTTCCTGGAGTGGTAGCCGGTGCAACGATGGTTTCCTGATAGGAATTAATCATACCGTCCGAACTTGGACATATTGTCTACCAAATCCTTGTTGGTCTTGAACTCGTCCATATGCTGCTGCATCCAGGTCATGGCCTCCACGGGATTCATATCGGCCAGCAGCTTGCGAAGGATCCAGATGCGGTTCAGGGTGTACTGATCGTACAGGAGATCGTCCCTTCGGGTAGAGGAGAGGATGAGGTTCACAGCCGGGAAGATGCGCTTGTTGGACAGGTTGCGGTCCAGCTGGAGTTCCATATTGCCGGTTCCCTTGAATTCCTCGAAGATGACGTCGTCCATCTTGGAGCCGGTTTCCGTGAGGGCCGTGGCCAGGATGGTGAGGGATCCACCTCCTTCAATGTTACGGGCGGCACCGAAGAAACGCTTGGGCTTCTGCAGGGCATTGGCATCCACACCACCGGTGAGAACCTTACCAGATGCCGGCTGAACGGTGTTGTATGCACGGGCCAGACGGGTGATGGAATCCAGGAGGATAACTACGTCGTGGCCGCATTCTACCAGGCGACGGGCCTTGTCCAGTACCATATTGGCTACTTTCACGTGGTGTTCTGCAGGTTCGTCGAAGGTAGAAGCCACAACTTCGGCCTTTACGCTGCGCTGCATATCCGTCACTTCTTCCGGACGCTCGTCCACCAGCAGGATGATTTCGTAAACTTCCGGGTGATTGTCTGCAATGGCGTTGGCGATGGCCTTCAGGAGCATGGTTTTACCCGTTTTTGGCTGAGCCACAATGAGGCCGCGCTGGCCCTTGCCGATGGGGGTGAACATATCTACCACGCGGATGCTCTGGTCTTTCTCGTGTCCGTGCCCGAGGAGGTTGAATTTCTCCGTAGGGAAGAGGGGAGTGAGGAAATCGAAGGGTACGCGGTCCCTTACGAATTCCGGCGTACGGCCGTTGATGAACTTGATCTTGACAAGGGGGAAATACTTGTCTCCTTCGCGCGGAGGACGGATTTCTCCGGTGACGGTGTCTCCGTTTTTGAGGGCATTCTGCTTGATTTGCTGCTGGGAAACGTAGATATCGTCCGGGGAATTGAGATAATTGTAATCACTGGAGCGGAGGAAGCCATAACCGTCCGGCATAATTTCCAGCACGCCGGTAGCTTCTACGGATCCTTCGAATTCAATCCTGGCCGGTTTGGGCTGAGGCTGCTTGGGCTGTTGATTCTGCTGCTGTCCCTGGTTCTGGCCTTGGTTCTGGTTTTGATTTCCCTTCCTGCCGTGCTTGCCCTGGCGGGACTGCTGCTGCTCTTCTACCTGGGCATTGTCCTCCTTGAGATCTTCAAACAGGTTGTGGATGAATTCCTTACCGTCTACTTCACCGGCTGCGGCGGGGGCTTCGGGAACCACTTCCGCGGCAGCGGGAGCTTCTGCGGGAGCTTCATTCTTGGGTTTGCGGCCGCGCTTTCTGGGCTGCTGCTGAGGCTGTTCCTGCTGGGCGGCAGGGGCCTCGGGAGCAGGCTTATCCTCCTTGGCGGCAGCGGGCTTGCGGCCTTTTTTGGGGGCCGGTGCAGGAGCGGGAGATGCTGCTGCAGTTTCGGGCTGCTGAGACTTCTCGTCGGCCTTCTCTTTTTTGGGACGACCGCGCTTTTTGGGCTTGTTGGTATTGGCTTCGGGTTCTGCCTCAGACTTCTGGGAGGCCGAACGGGCCTGCTCGTCCAGAATTTCAAAGCCCAGGTTCATCAGGTCCATCTTTTTGGCCCCTTTGATATTCATGGATTCACCAAGGCTTCTGAGCTGCTCTTCGCTCATCGCATTGAGTTCTGCTAAAGTATAGCGCATAATAACTATATATATTTCAGGTAAAAATGGTTATCCGACTGGAAAACCAATGCAAAGATAGGGATTTTTTTTATTTCCCCAATATATTGTCCATATAAGATTCGCTCTTTTTGAATCTCAGCAGATCTGCCAGGGCGGCAGCGTTGGCCGCAATGCGGAAACTGTAGGACTTGTACATACCCATCGGCACCCAGGAAACGGCAATATTGAAACAGTGGAGGTCGTAGCTGGCACTTATCTGGGTGGAGGTTAGCTTCATCGCCATAAAGTCGAAACCGGTAGAGGCCTGGATGCTCAGACGAGGGGTTAGCTTGACGTTTCCGCTCAGGCTCATCGTCTGGGTGAACTTGCGGTTGGTAACAAGTTCCTGCGTAGCGGCCTGGTAGGTGTAAGTCTTGGAATAATTGAACTGATAGCTCACATTGATGGACCAGGGCGAGCTGGGATTCATATAATATACGTATCCTCCGGGAATATACTCACCGGTCACCGGATGGTAGTAAATGCGCTGATAGGAATTGGCATCTCCTGAACTGCTTCCGCCTTGCGTACGGCCATCATTGCCGTTGATGGAGCCCTTCCCGTTCAAGGAGAAGGAGGCCGACAGGGAAGCGTTGGTCAGGCGCAGCGGCACGCCGGTGGCCACCACATTGAACTTGTTGATCCTCTGGCCCTTCTCGTTAATGGCGTAAGGGTCGAAGTTCAGATTGCCGGTAATATTGATCTTGTTGAAAAGATTGGTAGAGGCCGTGACACCCACGTTCTGCATCCTCATCGAATCTGCCAGGAAGTTGTAACTGGTATTGATATTCAGCTGGTCCAGCAGTTTCACCTTCTTGGAGCCGGTACCCGTGGTGTCTTTCAAATCTCTCACCTTGGCTTCCAGGTTGTTGCCGATGGTAAGGGAAATGGTGCCGCTCTTGCCTTTTCCGGGAGGCGACACGGTATTGTGGTGCCCGGGAACCGTATATATATTGTAGCTGCTCTCCGCGTGGTAAGAACCCTTTTTGTCGTAATAGGCATCCAGGGTGCGCCAGCCATTGAAAGAGGTTCCCTTCTCCGGACTGAAACTCATAGAGACGGAAGGGGATATCACGTGTCGGATGGCCTGGATCTTCCGATGCTTTCCGAAGTTGAGCATACCGTAGATACGCGTACTCATCGACAGGCTTCCGGAATAGGTATGCGTGATGCCAAAGCCGTTGAAAGCCGTCCCAGGGTCTGTAATGACCTTCTGCGCAATCACGTCGTTGCCCTCTTTATCCCTGACGATGAGAGGATTACCATCTTCGTCCAACTCCTGTTCCAGGTACTGTCGGCCCTTGTTGAACATCCAGTTCATTCCGTAGGACACATTGGGCGTGACGTTGATGTATTTGAAAAGCGTAAAGTTGGGAAGGCCGATCTGGAAGTTGTGCGCCATACCGTTGCTCATCTTTCCTAGGGCCTTGACCATCAGGGAGTCTCCGAATTCCTTCACGCGGTAGGTATTGCCGTTTTTGTCCGTCTTGTAGGTGAACTCGTCTCCATTCATCACGTAGTCCTGCAGGTCTCTCATCTTGAAACTCACCCTGTTCTGAAAAGAAGTGTTGTAGCCGAAGGAGATTTTCTCATAGAACTTCTCCTTGCCTACACGCTGTTTCTGCTTGAAGGGATAGAAACGGTTCACCGTGAAGGTGATATTGGGGAGGGTGATGTTATAGCTGGAGTCCCGGGTATTCTGGTTGTGCAGGGCGTTTACACTGAGGCTGAACTTGCCGTTCCAGTTGTGGGAATAGGAAATGGAAGAACCGATCTGGTTCTGCTGGGCCTGCTGTACGGAGGTAGCGTTGTAGCGGTTGTTGGACGGGCTGGAGAAGTTCACGGATGCCGTGAAGGATGTTCCCGGATGGGCTTTGGAGTCCTGCGAGTGGGACCATTTGACGCCGAAGTTCTTGGACTGGACAAAGTCTGCGCTGCCCTTTTCACCCGTCTGGTCGTTGGAGTAGGTGAGGCCGAAGTTACCGTTGAACTTGTAATTCACCTTATAGCGGGAATTGATGTCCACAGCCCAGGAACCCATGGTATAATAGTCTCCGGTAACGGAAAGGTCGAAATAATCTCCAAAAACGAAGTACATACCGGCATCCCGGATGTAGAAACCGCGCGCCTGTTCCTCACCGAAGGTGGGCATCAGCAGACCGGTGGCACGGGAAGGCTTCTTGGGGACAAAGCCGAAGGGAAGGCCGATGGGAACCGACACACCGGCCACCACGGGCCAGGCCGGGCCGAAAACCGTCTTCTGGGACGGTTTGGTAATTACCTTGGCCATACTCAGCTTGAGGTAATAATGCGGCTCTTCCAGGTCGCAGACGGTGTACATGCCGTCCCGCATGTTGATGGACTTGTCCGGCATCATCTTGATGCGCTTGCCCTGCAGAAGGCCCTCGGCCTCCTTGGTAATCATATTGGTGATACGGGCCTTGCGCGTGGTGAAGTTGTAACGGAGTTCGTCCATCTTGTAGCTCTGGCCGTTATCCGTCATTTCCGGAAGACCCACCATTTCTCCCGTCACCGGGTCTTTCTGACCACGGGCATACACGGTATTGGCCAGCATGTCGTATTCCAGATAATCGGCCGTAAGTTTCATGGATTCATAGGTAACCGTGGCGCCTCCGTAATAATAGATCATCCGCTTCCCGTTCCGGAAGTCTGTGATAATGGAGTCTTTGGCGGTGGAGAAAGCCGGACGCTCCAGCGAACTCTTGCTCAGCAGGTCCAGGGAATCTGCCTGGGCTGTTTTGAGTGAATCTGCCCGGGAGAGGCTGTCCAGATGCTGACGGGGAATGGTTTTCAGGGAGTCGGGCAAGGGAGTCACTTCCTGGGAAGACGCCGGGAGGGCGGTGGCCGCCAGCGCGATACCCAGGATGACGAGATATTGAAAAATCTTCCTTGCCATTGGTTTATTTTTTGCTAATTTTGTGCAAAATATAACTTACAAAAATACTACTTATTCCAGAATAATCAAAACTGCATCCCCATATGAAGCCGTTTTTCCATCAACTGACACTCGTCGTGGTGAGTTCCGCGCTCCTACTTGCAATCCCCGTGCCCGCCCGCGCACAAGGAGACCAGGCGGTCCTTCAACTCAGAACGGTGGTCATTGACGCAGGACACGGAGGCAAGGATGCAGGCTGCGTGAGCCGGGACAAGAAAACCTACGAGAAAACGGTCACCCTGGACATTGCCAGACGCCTGGAACAGAAGATCAAAGCCGCTTATCCGGACGTCCATGTCAAGATGACGCGCTCCTCGGACAAGTTCGTAGAACTGGAAAACCGGGCCGTCATTGCCAACAAGGCGGGCGCCAATCTTTTCATTTCTATCCACGTCAACTCCATCGGAGGCAAGTCTACGGCCGCCAGGGGCTTTTCCGTGCATGTGCTTGGCCAATCGGCCAAAAAGGGAAACGACCTTTATTCCAAGAATCTGGACCTGGTCAAGCGGGAAAACTCCGTCATTATGCTGGAAGACGACTACAAGACCAAATACCAGGGATTCGACCCCAGCGACCCTCAGTCCTATATCATCTTCAGCCTGATGCAGAACGCCCACCTGAGCCAGAGCCTGACCTTTGCAGAGGATGTGGCCGATGCGTTCAAAAAGACAGGTCCCATCAAGCACAGCAGGGGAGTTTCGCAGGACCCTTTCTGGGTACTCTGGAGAACCGCCATGCCCTCAGTCCTCATTGAAGTGGGCTTCATGAGCAATCCGGAAGATTTGGCCGTCATGCGTTCGGAAAAGGGCCGGGACGGAATCGCAGAAGGTATTTTCCAGGCTTTCTGCACCTTTAAGGGCCGATATGACGGCTCTGTCCCTTCTTCTGCTCCGGCACCGGCTCCCGATCCCGCTCCGGCGGTGGATGTGAAAGAAGAAGCTCCCGCTCCGGACGGAATCCTCTATGGTGTACAGGTTCTTGCCATCGGCAAAGCGATGAATCCGAAAGACCCTTACTTCCTGGGATACGAGCCCCTTGTCATCCCTGCGGGAAAGGTGAAAAAGTATGTCATCGGCACCAGTGAATCTTTGGAAGAAGTGAAGAAAATTTTTCCGAAAATTCATCAAAAAATCAAAGACAGCTATATCGTAAAAATACAGGACGGAGCCACCACCCCGGTTCGCTGATTTTTCCCTGTTCTAGGGCCCTAAAATGGCGAAAAATCCAGGTCCTCTTAATTTAGAATTCTTAAAATTAAGAAATATATTTTTTTCGCGATATAGGCATATTTTGTCTTCCTATTTGACTGATATTCAAAACTTTATAAAACGGAGGAAAAACGGCCTTCCGAGCAATTAATTTATGTATAAAAAAATTAAAAAACAATAGCAGCCGAGTTTTTTTTTACATTATTTTTCCTCCATATTTGCATTTGCAACAAGCAAAAGACAACTCATTTTTTCCTTACTCCCTGATGACCAACCAGGAAAGACATATTGCGGTATGGAATAACTGTCTGCAGATCATAGAAAACAACATTGATCCGCAGCAGTTCAATACCTGGTTCAAGCTCATCCGGCCGGTGTCCCTGGAAGGAGCCAAGCTCACCGTAGAGGTTCCCTCGGATTTCTTCCGCCAATATATAGAGGATGCCTATAAAGAACTGCTCCGGCTCACCATCAAGCGCGCTATCGGCGCAGAGGGCCAGCTGTTCTATCTGGTCCGTCCGGTCCAGAATAAGGAAGGAATGGTTCTTCCCGCCAATCAGAGCGCCGTTCCCACCAACAATCCGGTGTCGGTGCCCACTTACCAGCCCGCCGGCCGCCCCAGTCCCTTCGTGTTCCCGGGAGTCCAGCGTCTCAAGATCAACCCCCGCCTCAATCCGGTGTACTGCTTCGGCAACCTGGTGGAAGGGGATTGCAACAAGCTGGGCGTCAATGCGGCCGAAGAAATTGCCAACGCTCCGGGTAAGACGCCCTTCAACCCGCTGTTCCTCTTCGGAGGTCCGGGCCTTGGGAAAACGCACATCGCCCAGGCCATCGGCATCGCCATAAAAGAAAAATTCCAGGACAAAGTGGTTCTGTACGTCACGGGCCACGAGTTCAAAACCCAGTATATGGATGCCGTCCAGGGCAACCGCATAGTGGATTTCATCGCTTTCTACCAGAGAATTGACGTCCTCATCGTGGACGATATCCAGGATCTGGTGGGTGCAGGAACCCAGAACACCTTCTTCAACGTGTTCAACCACCTGCACCAGAACGGCAAGCAGCTCATCTTCACCAGCGACCGTGCCCCGGTAGACCTCCAGAACTTCGAAGACCGGCTTCTGTCCCGTTTCAAGTGGGGCCTGTCCGTGGAACTGCTGAAACCGGACTATACCACCCGCCTGGAGATGCTGCGCTCCCGCGCCCTCCGGGAAGGCGTCCGCCTCAGTGAGGATGTTCTCACCTACCTGGCTTCCCGCGTCAAAACCAATTTCCGGGAACTGGAAGGAACGCTAACCTCCCTGGTGGCCTATGCCACGCTGGGGCACCGGGAAATAGACGTGGAACTGGCCCAGAACGTCAGCGGGCAAATCGTGGGAGAGCAGGAAAAGGAAATTTCCATAGACCTTATCACCTCCAGCGTGTGCGAGTATTTCAACATCACGCGAGAGATGCTCCTTTCCACCACCCGCAAGCGCCAGATTGTACAGGCCCGCCAGATTGCCATGTACGAGTGCCGCAACCTCATTCCCAACTGCTCGCTCAGCACCATCGGCTCCCAGCTGGGAGGAAAAGACCACGCCACCGTGCTTCACGCCTGCAACACCGTGCAGGACCTGATGTCTACAGACAAGCTGTTCCGGCAATGGGTGGAAGACATCGAGAACATGATTGTCGTTCCCGTAGAAAACTAAAATGAGGCCCCTTGAAAGAGGCCTCATTTTTTATTTCAACTGTAAAGGATTCCGTTTCAGGTAAGTGATGACCCGCGCTATCTCCTTGTAGAACGGCGTGTCTTCCAGAATCTCCGGCTGGATGGCGCGAATCTGCCTGTAAACGGCCTTGGACGTGTCGCAGAGCTTGTCCAGAATGCCCAGGCAGTCTGTCGCCTGTGCCAGGGCAATGAAGTGGATGGCCATTACCTGGAAGGCATTCTCCACCACCTGGCGGCAGAGGAGGGCGCTGTTGGTACCCATGGACACGATATCCTGGTTGTCATTGTTGTTGGGGATGCTGTGCACGTAGTTGGGCATGGCCAGGGTCTGGCTTTCCGCCGTGGTGCTGGTGGCCGTGAACTGGCAGGCCTGCATTCCATAGTTCAACCCCAGGGTTCCCTTGTTCAGGAACGGGGGGAGAATACCGTTAATACGGTCGTGGAACAGGTAGTTCAACTGCCTCTCCGTGAGCATGGTAAGACGGACCAGCGCAATCTTTACTTTATCCTCTTCCAGGGAGACGTAGTCTCCGTGGAAATTGCCTCCGTGATACACGTACTGCGTATCGGGATCCACAATGGGATTGTCGCAGGCCGAATTGATTTCGTTCTCCAGTACCTCGGCTGTATTGGCCAGCGTGTCGTAGATGGGACCCAGGATCTGCGGGGTGCAGCGAAGGGAATAGTAGGCCTGCACCTTCTTCTCAAAGACCGTTTCTCTGTTCTCTCCGGAATAGAGGTCTATCTCCCGCTTGGAGAAACAGGCCGATGAAGCTGCGATTTCCCGCAGGCGACGGGCAATGACCTGCTGGCCTTTCTGGCGGCGGCACTCGTTCAGAGGCTCGGCCATGAAGTCGTCATAGGAGCCGGCAATCTCGTTCATCCAGACGGCGGCCAGGGTGGCCCAGTCCAGCAGGATGCGGGCCTGGAACTGGTTCACCAGGGAAACGCCGGTCATCACGGACGTGCCATTGACGGCCGAAAGTCCCTCGCGGATGTGAATCTGCATGGGCTTGAGGCCGCATTCGGCCATGACCTGGGCCGAAGGGCGCCACTCCCCTTTGTAATGCACTTCTCCCTCTCCGATGAGCGTAAGGGCCATGTGGGCCAGTTGGACCAGGTCTCCGCTGGCGCCTACGCTGCCGTGACGCGGGATGAAAGGGCAGATGCCCCGGTTGATGAATTCTACCAGGAGCTGAACCACCTCCGGATGAATGCCCGATTTCCCCTGCAGGAAAGTACCTACGCGGGCAACCATGGCGGCCCGTACGGAAGCATCTCCGAGAGGCTTTCCGGCACCGGTGGAATGGCTGCGGATAATATTGTATTGGAGTTCTTTCAGGTGGTGGTCATCCACGCGCCACTGGGCCATGGGGCCAAAGCCGGTGTTGATACCGTAAATGACTTTGTCTTTGTGGAATTGCTCAAGGAACTTGTAGCAACGCTCTACCTCCGCCATGGCGGCCGGATCCAGGGTAAGCGGTTTTCCGTGGAATACTACATCCTCGGCTTGGTGTAAGGTTAAGAAGTTCATTTCGAGAGTTTAATATGCGAATTTACGCAGAATAGCCGACATTTCATAGGAAATCCCCGTTATAATTCGTATATTTGAGAGATTAAATTAGTTTGTAATTATGGACTCCGCAACTGTTCTCAAGTATTTTCAGGAAATCACCCGCGTTCCCCGCGAATCCGGCCACGAAGGCCCCATCACCGAGTATCTCCAGAAGTTCGCCGAAGACCACGGACTTGCCTGCAAAACGGATAAAACCGGCAATGTAGTCATCACCAAGCCCGCCTCCAAAGGCAAGGAGAACGTACCTACGCTGGTCCTTCAGGCCCATCAGGACATGGTGTGTGAGAAAAAGGCCGGCTTCGAGTTCGATTTCCTCACCCAGCCCATTCCCTACGAGATAGAAGATGGCTGGATGGTGGCCAAAAACACCACCCTGGGAGCCGATGACGGAATTGGAATAGCCGCCTGCCTGGCCCTTTTGGACAGTAAGCTGCCGATGGGCAAACTGGAGTGCCTGTTCACCATCTCCGAAGAAACCGGAATGGACGGCGCCTTTGCCCTGGAACCCGGCTTCTTTGAGGGAAGCACCCTTATCAACCTGGATTCGGAAGACGAAGGCCAGTTGTTCGTGGGCTGCGCCGGAGGTATAGATACAACCGCCACCTTCGAATTCCATCGGGAAGCGCTCAAAAAGGGATATAAAACTTTGAAGGTGAGCGTCCTCGGCGGCCAGGGAGGCCACAGCGGAGACGACATCAACAAAGGCCGCTGCAACGCCGTAAGGGAACTGGTGCGCTTCCTGTTCACGGAACTCCAGTACGATTTCCAGCTCATCACCCTGGAAGGCGGCAACAAGCCCAACGCCATCTGCCGGGAAGCCTATGCCATCATCGCCGTCCCTGCGGACGAGGCCGAAGAGATGCAAGCCGATGTCAAGGCCTTCAGCGATATCCTGTCAGCCGAATATGCCACCTCAGACCCGGCCGTCCATGCCGCCTGTGAGGAATGCTCCTGCAGTGAAAAACCCATCGAGGAAGGGGAGGCCGCCAATATCATCGCCACCCTGCTGGCCTGTCCGCACGGAGTGGAAAGGATGTCGGCCGATATTCCCGGCCTGGTAGAAACTTCCACCAACCTGGCTGCCGTCCATATCAAGGACAATGTGCTCACCGTCATTACCAGCCAGCGCAGCTCGGTGGTTTCCGAACTGCACGCAATGGCCGAAAAGGTGGAAGCCGCTTTCTTCCTGGGCTCTTTCGATGCAGAGCACCACGGAGAATATCCCGGCTGGAAACCCAACCTCAAATCCCATATCCTGGAAAAGAGCGTGGCCGCCTATAAGAAACTCTTCGACAAGGAGCCCGAGGTGAAAGCCATCCACGCCGGCCTGGAATGCGGCCTGTTCCTGGAGAAGTTCCCTCATCTGGATATGATTTCCTTCGGCCCCACCCTCCGCGGCGTCCACGCCCCCGGAGAAAAACTGGAGCTGGCCTCGCTGGATAAATTCGTGGCCCATCTCAACGAGGTAGTCCTTAATTTCGAGTAGGATGATTCAGGTTGCTCCTTCCATACTGGCGGCGGATTTTCTGCACCTGGAAAAGGATGTGGAAATAGTAAATGAATATGCCGATATCTTCCACCTGGATATTATGGACGGCGTATTCGTGCCCAATATTTCCTTCGGCTTTCCCGTAGTGGAAGCCATCGCCAAAAAGGCCCGCAAACCGATGGATGTACATCTTATGATCGTGCATCCGGAAAACTACGTGGAGCGTTTTGCCAAAGGCGGGGCTTCCTACATCAGTTTCCATTATGAGGCGGCCCGGGAGAATGCGGAAGAAATCATTGAGAAGATCCAGGCCCTGGGCGTGAAAGCCGGCATCGTCATCAATCCGGACTGTCCGGTCCAGGCCATATTCCCGCTGCTACATAAAGTAGATTACGTGCTGATTATGAGCGTTTTTGCCGGTTTCGGCGGCCAGAAGTTCATTCCCGAATCCCTGGAGAGGGCCCGCACCGTCCGGGAAAAGCTGGACAGCCTGGGGCGCCGGGACGTTCCCATCGAGATGGACGGCGGCATCGGCCCGGCTAATGCGGCAGAAGTTATCCGCGCAGGCGTCCAAATGCTGGTGGCCGGCAGTGCCGTCTTCAAGTCCGAGAACCCGCAGGAAACCATAAAAGCCCTCAGAAACGCCTGATTCTCCTGCCATTTTGTCATAAAAGCCGTTGCTCTTGGCAATGGCTTTATTTTTGTTTATATTTGTGTAAATTAAACCAAGACAATACATGATAACTCACGATCTTCGGCTGCTGGCCGATGCCATCATTGACAAAAAAGGAGAGAATGTGGTTTCCCTGGACCTGAGGGCCATGGACGGCGCCATCACGGATTTCTTCGTGGTGTGCGACGGTTCCAATACCACCCAGGTGGGAGCCATCGCAGACAATATCGCAGAAAAGATGAAGGAAGAGGGTCACACCCTCTACCGCAGCCAGGGAGAAGGCAACAATTTCTGGATCATCCAGGACTACGGAAACATCGTGGTGCACATCTTCCTCAAGGAATACAGGGATTTCTATCGGCTGGAAGACCTCTGGGCCGATGTTCCCAGAAAAGAATACAAGGAGCGCAAGGCCCCTGCCAAAAAGACTAGCAAAGAATAAGAATGGCCAATCAGAAAAAAGACCCCGGTGGTCGCAAGATATTCCAGGTGCGTTTCAACCTTTCGTGGCTGTATTTCCTCCTGCTGGTGGGAATAGGCTATCTGCTGATGAACAGCACGCGCAGCGCAGAACCGGAAAAGATAGAATGGGCCGATGTCCAAAGCATGATTCAGGAAGGGGACGTGGCCGAAATTACTTTTGTACGCAATGATTACAAGGGTGAAGTAAAGGTGCGCCCGGAAAAGCTGGGCAAATACACGGATAAATTCCGCTCCGGAGCCGTTCCCAAACGGGCTCCGCAGTTCTACTTCCTGGTTTCCAGCAAGTTTGACCCGGAAACCAGCTTCGGCGCCCTTAATGAAGGCCTCCCTGTGGAGAGCCGCTTCAAAGTAGTGATCCGCAATGAAGAGCATATCTGGATGGACATCTTCCAGATGGCTTTCCCGCTGCTTCTTTTCATTCTCTTCTGGGTCTGGATGTTCCGCGGGATGAACCGAGGAGCCGGCGGCGGCCCGGGTGCAGGCGGTTTCAACCCCTTCAACACCGGCAAGTCCACCGCCCGTGAGGCCGAAAAGGGAGAGGTGAAGGTCACTTTCAAGGATGTGGCCGGCCTGTACGGCGCCAAAGAGGAAGTGATGGAAATTGTGGATTTCCTCAAGAATCCCCAGAAATATACGTCTTTGGGTGGTAAAATCCCCAAGGGAGCCCTCCTGGTAGGTCCTCCCGGAACCGGTAAAACCCTCCTCGCGAAAGCCGTGGCAGGGGAAGCCAACGTGCCTTTCTTCTCCATCTCCGGCTCTGATTTCGTGGAAATGTTTGTGGGCGTGGGTGCCTCCCGTGTCCGTGACCTCTTCCGCCAGGCCAAGGAGAAAGCCCCTTGCATCGTATTTATCGACGAGATTGATGCCGTGGGCCGCGCCCGAGCCAAGAACGGAGGTTTTTCTTCCAATGACGAGCGTGAAAACACGCTGAATCAGCTCCTTACAGAAATGGACGGCTTCGGCACCAATAGCGGTGTCATCGTGCTGGCCGCCACCAACAGGGCAGACATCCTGGACCAGGCCCTGATGCGTGCCGGTCGTTTCGACCGCCAGATCCACGTAGAGCTTCCGGAACTCAAGGAACGCGAAGAAATCTTCAAGGTACACCTGAGGGACATCAAGCTGGGAGATGATTTCAACGTGGAATTCATGGCCAAGCATACGCCCGGTTTCTCCGGAGCGGATATTGCCAATGTGTGCAACGAGGCAGCCCTCACCGCCGCCCGCCGCAACCACGATAAAGTAATGCAGCAGGACTTCCTGGACGCCGTAGACCGCATCATCGGAGGTCTGGAAAGAAAGTCCAACACAATTATGACTCCTGCCGAAAAGCGCACCACCGCCTATCATGAGGCCGGTCACGCCCTGGTGGGCTGGCTGCTCCCGTACGCAGATCCTAAAAACTGGTCCAAGAGCGTCATGATGGACCAGATGTGCATGCTGCTGGGCGGCCGTGTGGCAGAGGAAGTGCTCAACGGAGAACCTTCCACCGGTGCCTTGAACGACCTGGAAAGGATGACCGGAATGGCGTACTCCATGGTTCAGTACTATGGTATGAGTGAGAAGGTGGGATCCCTCAGTTTCTATGATTCCTCCGGCGCCCGGGGATACAACCTGGTGAAGCCCTATTCGGAGAAAACGGCCGAACTGATGGACCAGGAAGTTAAGGCTGTGGTTGATCAGGTACACAGCCGCACCCTAAAGATTATCCTGGACCACAAGGAAGAATTCATGCACCTGGGTGCCCTTCTTTTGGAAAAAGAAGTTATCTTTGCAGAAGATATTGAAAAGGTTCTCGGGCCTAAGGTTAAACCCGCAGCAGAGGACCAGTTCAATGAATAGTACTGTCAAACGCAGCATATTCGGAGTCCTCTTCCTGGCAGTGATGCTGGGAGGACTCCTTTTTAATGAAATCCTGTTTGAAATCCTCTTTGCTTTCATCACCCTGGTGATGCTCAAAGAATTTTACCGTATGACTATGGGAATGGTGTACCAGCAGTCCCAGAGAAGCGCCATCGTTATGGGGGTTATCTTCTTCCTGGCTGCCAATAGTTATTTCGTGGGGGATTTCAAGCTGGCATCGCTGGTTTCCCTGGGCTTTTTGATCCTCTTCCTCCTGATGGTGGAATCCATTTTCCTTTACAAGGAGAACAGTGATTTCCTTAAGACCGGGTACATCTACGCAGGTCTTCTGTATATCGGCCTTCCGCTGGCCCTTTCCAATGCCGTAGTATACCGGAACGGGGAGTTCAGCGGCCTTCTCATGTTAGCTTTCTTCTGCATCATCTGGGCCTCGGACGTGGGAGCTTACTGCTTCGGTATGCTGCTGGGGCAGAAGATCTGGCCCGCCAAGTTGTGCCCTGCCATTTCTCCCAAAAAATCCTGGGCCGGATACATCGGCGGTCTGCTCACCTCCATTCTCGCCGGTGCTATCCTCAGCTGGACGGGACTGGTGAGTTTCCCTATGGTCCACTGCCTGGCGATGGCCGCCCTCATGCACGTGACCGGCGTATTCGGAGACCTCTTCGAATCCCTCTGGAAACGTTCTGCCGGCATCAAGGATTCCGGCAATATCATCCCGGGGCACGGCGGCCTCATGGACCGCTTTGACAGCGCCCTGTTCGCCATTCCTACCGGCTATATCTATCTTCTCGTCTTTAACCTGGTTTAGTATATGAAATGGACTAAAATAGACAAGGACTCCTACGGAACCATCTTAACCTCCTGGTGCATCTGCGCCGTTCTCATTTTCCTCACGGCGCGGTATATTCCCATTGTCTGGATAAGTGCTCCGCTATGCGCCTTCATGATTATCTTCATGGTGTTCATCACCTGGTTTTTCCGCGTACCGGACCGCGTAATCCCTTCTCCGGACCAGAAAAACCTGGTCACCTCCGTAGCAGACGGAAAAGTAGTTATTGTAGACAAGGTATACGAGAAGGAATACCTGAAACGGGACTGCATCCAGATTTCCGTGTATATGGACTTTTTCGATGTCCACTGCAACTTCTGGCCCATTTCCGGTGAGGTTACCTATTATAAGTATCATCCCGGCAAATACCTCCTGGCCTTCCATCCCAAATCTTCCGAGCTGAATGAGCATTCCTCTTCCTGCCTCAAGAATGAGTACGGAGAGGTGTTCTTCAAGCAGATTGCCGGCACCTTCGCCCGCCGCATCGTCTGCTACTCCACGCCCGATCATATGGAATACCGCGGAGAGCAGTGCGGAGTAATCAAATTCGGCTCCCGCATAGACCTGTTCGTTCCGCTGGAAGCCGATGTCAAAGTTAAGGTCGGAGATAAAGTCCGGGCGGTAGAAAGCGTACTCGCTATTTTACCTGATCATTCCTGATTAATTCGACCAAACGTTCTACCGCCTCGTCCTCGGGTATATGCCGGAGGACGGGTTCTTTTTTCCGGTAGAGGGTTACCTTGCCAAAGCCTTCGCCCACGTAACCGTAATCTGCATCGGCCATTTCTCCGGGCCCGTTCACGATGCAGCCCATGACGGCAATTACCACATCCTTGAAGCCGGCAGTGGCTTCCTTGACGCGGTTGAAGGTCTCTTCCAGGTTATACAGCGTGCGGCCGCAACCGGGGCAGGCAATGTATTCCGGCTTGTAGAACTTGCGACGGCAGGCCTGCAGGAGTTCGTCCTTGAGGTATTCGTCGGAAAGGGGAATATCGTCCACCTCGTGGTTCAGAAGGGGAGCGCCGTAGTCACAGGCGGCTTGGAGGATGGTTTCTTCGCGTTCTCCCAGCACCGGCGCAGGGGCCTCTGAGTAGCGGTGGGCCAGGTACTGTGCCACCGGAAGTTCGTTCTGCGGAGGCTCCGTCAGCGATACCCGGATGGTATTGCCGATGCCTTCTTCCAGCAGCGTGGAGATGGCTACACAACTCTTGATGCGGCCGCTGTCTCCGTTACCGGCTTCCGTCACGCCCACGTGCAGGGGGAACACCACGCCATTTTCCTGCATCATGCGAGCCAGGTTGCGGTATGCCTGCACCATTACAACGGTATTGGATGCCTTCAGGGACACCACCACATTATAGAACTGGGCGTCCATGCACATCTGAACCCATTCCATAGCCGCCAGGGCCATCGCTTCTGGCGTATTACCGTATTTCTCAACAATATACTTGCCCAGCGATCCGTGATTGAGGCCGATGCGGATGGCCCGGTTATACTGCTTGCAAAGCTGCAGGAACTCTCCGAAGAGGGCACGGGCTTTCTGATGGTCCGGGTGGAAGTTACCGGGGTTGATACGGATCTTTTCCACCACCGGTACAACGGCCATCGCAATCTCGGAGGAGAAATGGATATCGGCCACCAGCGGAGTCTGAATCCCTTCCGCCCTCAGTCGGTTTTTAATTTCTTCCAGATGCTTTACATCGGCCATGGCGGGCACGGTGATGCGGATGAGCTGGGAGCCGGCGGCGGCCAGCAGCTTGCACTGGGCCACGGTGGCATCTATGTCGGATGTATGGGTGTTGCACATCGTCTGTACCACAATGGGATGGCCACTGCCGATGAGAACGTTTTCTCCTACGCGGACGGTACGGGTTTCCAATACTTTTTTCATCTTATTTATTCTGCTCTTCGGCCATCAGCTTGCGGGCCAGCTTACGCAGCTGGGCGCGGGTGTGGCCATAACGGGGGGTTAGCTGATAATAGACGCCGAAGGTGAGTCCGGCATCCAGGGGATAGGCAAAACGGTAATAATAAGGACTGGCATAATCCGGCTTCCAGAATGAGCTCCAGCCCCATTTTCCGTTGACCGTCAGATGGAACTCGAAGGGAGAGAACATAAGTCCAAGCCCCACGCCGGCAGCCACGCCATAGGTGAGCCGGCGGTCGTAGTCCCGGAAGGAGTCCACATATTGCTGGTAGGTTTCCGATTCCTCGAAGCCCTCATCCAGGATGCGATGGATCTTGAGCCGATAGCCTCCGTAGAGGCCCAGCTTGGCCATTATCTTGAAATGCTCTCCTATATCCAGGTGAAAATGGGAGAGGAAAAAGCCCTCCGGAACCGTAATCAGCGCCTTGTATGCACCGGATTCCGTGAAACGGCTGCCGGTTTCTCCGTTTTTCTTGAACTCATACCCCTCATAGTTGAGTTGGGCGCCGAATTCCAGTCCCATATTGGGGAAGATGCCGAACATCGTGTAATGACGCACCACGGAGAAACCAAAGACGGGATACTGAAGCTGCCAGCGCACCAGGCGAGAGGGGTTGAAATAGCCGTACTGGGCCGATGCGCCGCCAAAGACGCCGATCATCCAATAATCGTTGGGACGGGCTATATTCAGCTTAACGCTGTCCAGGTAGGAATTGGTTACCGTATCCGGCAGGGAGAAAAACTCCTCGTCCAGATTCACCTGGGCACGGGAAACAAGACTACAGCACAACAGGGCCGATATCAGGGTAATAACTCTTTTCATCGGAACATCTCCTCCAGATTAAGCTTCCATACCATCTCGGCCCTTTCCAGCACCTTGATGAGGAACTTGTCGTCCTGCTTGAAAAAGCGGGCCTTCTCCGGCTGCCTCTTTTCCAGCAGGTTACCGGTGTCCACCATGGCGTTGCGGTTCTTGTCTTCCGTAATGCGGATGCAGTAGTTTCCCTGTTTGAGGTAGGGGAACACGACATCCCCGTTTCCGTCCACGACAAAACTGCGGATCACCTTGTCCCGCTTTTCCGAAAGCAGTTCCACCAGATAGCGGTTGTGCACCCCGCTCAGTTCCAGGGTGATGGAGCTGAGTTTCTCGTCATTGGGAAGGGTGACCTTCATCTGGGTACTGTCGTTATAGAAACCGTTGATATCCCGGAACTTCCGGTGGGGAATCTTCAGATAATAATCATATCCCAGCTGGAAGGGTTCCTCCGGCATTACCCGGAAATGGCGAAGATTGGTGCTGTCCCGGATCACCTTCACCTTCCCCCTGGTTTCCTGCTGGCGGGGATTCACAATACGGTAGCCCAGGGAATCCCAGGCTTCCTGGATAAGGGGATACTTGAACTCGATGTCAAAGCCGTACTGCTCAATGGTAGTGGGATCTGCCTTGGTGGTCATCACGGCTATGGTATCCTCGTGCTTGCGGTCCCGGAAGTTGTTCTCCTTTTTCATCATTTCGGCCCTCAGCTCCTTGCTGTAGGTGAGCTTGATGAGTTCCTCCTGGGGAAACAGTTTTCCGGTAGTATCCGTCTTGTCGTATTTCACCACCAGCTGGAGGGTGTCCGGCATCTTGCGCTGATCGTTCACCCACAGTTCCAGGGAGTCTCTCTGGATGTTGAACTGCCGAATGAGCTTTTCCCTCGGAAGGCCCTTGATGCGGATATCGTGGATGACGGCATCCGGCGCCATGAAGGTAATGTACGCCGTTCTGGGCCCCACCCTTTCCTTTTTCACGATGAGCTGCTTGGAAGGACGCTCCCGGAAAAGGTTCAGTTCAATCTGGGCGTGGCGGGCCAGGCACAGGGCCGTATCCTTCATATCGAACTTCTTGAATTCGTACAGGCTGTCGTTATACACGATGGTGGGCCTCAGGAGGCTGTCCAGGAAGGCTATCCTTTCGCTTTCAGGGTCGTATTTATTGTTGTTGTTCTCGTCCTTGATGGCGTACACACGGTACAGCGTATCCTGAATATTCCGGACGGAGAAGAAGCCCCAGTCGTCCGTTTTGGCGGCAGCAAAAGGCCGCTTGAGGAAGACGGCCGAATCGGAATGGTCTTTATACAGGAGCACCGTGGCGCCCTTGACGGGCATCAGGGTGCTGCAGTCCTGAACAAGGCCCGTCACACACATGGAATCAATCTTTTCACCGGTAGAGAACACCAGGGTATAGCCCGGAAAGAGATTGCCTTCGTTGTTGTCCGCGATGGCGCCGGTCAGATCCAGCGTGTAGGTGGTGTTGCTGTCCAGGTCGCTTTCAAAGGTTACGTCCAGGGATTTTCCGTGGATGGCCGATTTGGGCTTTTTCTCCAGCGGGGGAGACAGGAAGATGCCGTTGGCGTCCTTGACCTTCACATACTCGTTGAAAGTAAAACGCAGTTTGGTCTTTTTGGTGGGCACATTCACCGTAGCGGGCAGGGGAGCCACCTTGGTCAGGACCGGGGGAATGGTGTCCTTGGGGCCGCCCGTCGGGGGCGTAGTGGTGTTGGCGCAGCCCGAAGGGAACATCAGGGAGCCCAGGATAAGGCCGGCCGGAACCAGCGGAAGGAATTTTTTCAGGGGATGGCTCATAGTTCGCTCCGGCTTACATTCTCGATTCCTTCGATGGAAGCGAGTTTCTTGATCATCTTGTCCAGGATGTCCTTGGAATTGACGTAGAGGTCTATATAGCCTTCGAAAAGACCGTCCTCGGCCGCCAGATTGAGCCGGCGCATATTCACGCCCATTACCAGGGACACACGGCGGGTGATTTCATTCAGCATGCCCACACGATCCAGGCCCTTGAGGCTGATTCTTACCAGGAAAGAGGTATCCTCGGCCTGTTCCAGCCACTTGGGAACCACCAGCCAGTCTCCGTGGCGGGTGGCTATGCGGTCTGCCACCGGGCAGCTTTTCTTGTGCACGGTGATGGTGCCGTCCGGGGCCTTGATGCCCACCACAGCGTCTCCGGGAATGGGGTTGCAACAGGTAGCGATGGAAAAATGCGGGGCATCGGGATCCGTGGAGCCGATGATGAAGGTTTCCTCCGGCTTGGTTTCTTCCTTGGATTCGGAATGGAACATCTTGCGGATCCAGGAGAGTTTGCCTCCGGAAGAGCGCCTGAGGACATCCTGAAGGTTATCCAGGCTCAGCTGGCCGATGCCGATGGCATAATAAAGCTCCTCATGGGTGCCCATGTCATACGCGGCATCCAGACGCTGCAGGGTGGCCTCATCGCATTCGAATCCAAGGTCCTTGATGGCCGATTCCAGGGTATTGCGGCCATACTCCACCGTTTGCTTGCGCTGGGTTTTGAAATAATCCGTGACAAGGGTGCGGGCCCTGTGCGTCTGGAGGAACTTGAGCCAGTCCGGCTGGGGTTTTCCGTCCTCGGCCGTAATGATCTCTACCTTGTCTCCGGTCTTGAGTTCCTCGCTCAGCTTCACCAGTTTCTGGTTCACCTTGGCGGCGATGGCCTTGTTACCCACCTCCGTGTGGATGGCGTAGGCGAAATCCAGGGCCGTGGAGCCCTTGGGCAGGCTGCGCTGTTCTCCGCGCGGAGTAAAGACATATATATCTGTGGAAATGAGGTCGTTATGGATGATATCCAGCAGTTCCAGGGCATTTACATCCGGATTCACCAGGATTTCCTTGATGCGGTCCAGCCAGGCATCCATCTCGTAGTCTCCTTCGCCCATGATGCCGTGTTTCTTGTACGTCCAGTGGGCGGCGATGCCTTTTTCGGCAATGTCGTCCATGCGGCGGGTCCGGATCTGAACTTCCACCCACACACCGGAAGCGCTCAGAAGCGTGCAGTGAAGGGCCTCGTAACCATTGGATTTGGGATGCTTCACCCAGTCCCTCAGACGCTCCGGCATATAGCGGTACAGGCCCGTGATGATGGAGAAAATATGATAACACTGGTCTCTCTCGCTTTCGGCCGAATGGGGATCCGTGTCAAAGATGATGCGGATGGCATACAGGTCATACACCTGTTCAAAACTCACACCCTTGGTCTGCATCTTCTGCCAGACGGAGTAGGGGGTTTTGATGCGCTTTTTGATTTCGTAATGGAAACCGGCCTTCTCCAGGGCGGCCTCAATCGGCAGCACGAATTCGGCCATTTCCCGGCCTCTTCCCGCTATTTCGCGGTCTATGCGGGCCTTGATATCGCTGTAGGCATCCGGTTCCTTGTATTTGAGCCAGATATTCTCCAGTTCACTCTTGATGCTGTAAAGACCCAGGCGATGGGCCAGCGGGATGAAGATGAACATGGTCTCCGAGAGAATCTTGTCCCTCTTGTGCTCCGGCATATGCTCGATGGTGCGGCAGTTGTGCAGACGGTCTGCCAGCTTGATGAGAACCACCCTCACGTCATCGTTCAGGGTAAGGAGAATGCGCTTGAAATTCTCGGCCTGAAGGCTCTGCTGGGTAATGTCCGTTCCACGGGTCTTCTGCTCCGTATCCAGCACGTTCTTGATCTTGGTAAGACCGTCCACCAGGGAGGCGATCTTGTCTCCGAAGCGCTCCCGGATGTCTTCTACGGTATAGTCCGTATCTTCCACCACATCGTGCAGAAGGGCGGCCGATATAGACTTGTAACCCAGGCCGATGTCGTCCACCACAATCTGGGCCACGGCAATGGGATGCAGCATATACGGCTCTCCGCTGCGGCGCCGCACATTGCGGTGAGCCGCGTTGGCAAAGTCGAAGGCGCGCTTGACCACCTCCATTTCCTGTTCATTGGCACATCGCTTCTGGGCCGATGCCTTCAGCACCTCCCAATCTCTGGAAATAACCTCGTAATCTTTTTCTCCAAATTCGGAAAAACTCATATACTCATCGTATTTTGGAATCGCCGTTCCTTGCGTTCACGAACGGCCTGTTTATTCATTTCATCCAGCTTGGCTATGGTAATGCTGTGTTTAGCCACATTCTGGAAGGCATAGGAAAGCTCTGACCCATACAGGATGATGGTCCATCCCAGGTTGAGCCAGATCATAAAGAGGGGAATGGCCGCCAGGGCCCCATACACGGCATCCGTCTTGGCCACCATTACCTGTGTTTCCAGGTACAGGTACTGCACCGCCACAAACAGGAGCCCGGAAATAATGGCCGCCTTGAAGGAATGCCGGCTGTGAACATGGGTACCCGGCACATACTTGTACATGACATACAGGATCAGGACCACAATCCCTGCAAACAAGGTCCACGAGAGGAAATTCTTCAGGTGGTCGGAGAAAAAGAGCTTGCTGGGGAACAGCAAATCCAGTACGTGGGAATACACCACCGAACCCGAGAAGAAGATAATGATCACAAACGGCGCCAGGATGGTAATTCCCAGAATAACGCCCATCATCTTCAGGAAATTGGGTTCCTGCTCCACCTTCCATACATTGTTGAACACCTGTCTCACCATAATCATCAGGGACAGCACAATCCAGACGAAGGAGGCCATGGAAATAAAGCCAAAGAGGCCGCTCTCGGCCGTTTGTACGATATTATCGGCCGCCTGCAGCAATTGATCCACAATTTCGGTATCCCTCAGATTGTTTACCAGAATCTGCTCGAATTTCTCCCGCAGGCCCAGACCGTCCGTCAGGTAAAAGCCGATGGCGATGGCCGGAACCACGGACATCATGCTGCGGTATGCCAGGGCTGTCACCTGATAGCCGATTTTCTGGGAGGAAAAAGTATTGATCATCAGAAGCACCGTCTTGGCATCTCTGACCAGCCGGGCCTTCCAGCTGGAGAAGCTCTTCTCGTTCAAAAGGAAGACATCGTGGGTCATGAATTTCCAGATGCGGGTAATCCAGATGGAAACCCACCGGAAAAACACATCCAATTTATGACCCAGTTTCTTGAACATCAGAATAAAGTAGGTGCGTCTGAGGGTTGATTTATCAGGGCTCTGAAAGCCTCTTCGTCAATCACGGGTACTCCGAGGTCCTCGGCCTTCCTGAGTTTTTCAGGACCGGGTTTGGAACCGGCCAGAAGATAAGAAGTTTTCCCGCTCACAGAGCTGCTGTTCTTGCCTCCATGGGCTTCTATCAGGGCCTTCATCTCATCCCGGGAGATACTGAAATTGCCGCTGATGACGATGGTTTTGCCTTCCAGGGCATCCGAGAGTCTCCTGTCCGATTCTTCCACGCTCATATGCAGCCCGGCGGCCCTGAGGGCTTCTACCTCCCGGCAGTTTTCCACATCCAGGAAATAATGGAAGATGCTTCTGGCAATGACTTCTCCCACCTCAGGCACTTCCAGGAGTTCTTCCTGCGTGGCCGATGCGATGGCATCGATGGAGCCGAAATGACGGGCCACGTCCCGGGCCGTGGTTTCTCCCACGAAGCGGATGCCGATGGCAAAAAGGACCCGCTCGAAGGGCACTTCCAGAGAGGCCTTCACGGACTCCAGGAAGCGGGCGGCCGCGCGTTCCTTCCAGCCTTCCAACATCACCAGCTGCTCTGCCTTGAGGGCGTAGAGGTGGGAGGGGAGAGTGACCAGATCCAGGTTATACAACTGGTCTATGGTGGCTTCTCCGCAGAGAATGTTCATGGCTTTGCGGCTTACAAAATGCTCCAGGCGTCCCTTGATCTGGGTGGGACAGCCCTTGCTGTTGGGACAGAACCACTTGGCTTCCCCCTCTTCCCGCACCAGGGGCGTTCCGCAGTCCGGACAGACGTGCGGGAAAGCCGGAATACGGGCACCGGGCTCACGCCTGGACTCTTCCACGCCGGTAATCTTGGGGATGATCTCCCCGCCTTTCTCCACATACACCCAGTCTCCTTCGTGGATATCCAGGGCACGGATCTGGTCTTCATTCACCAGGGTGGCGCGCTTGACCATGGTGCCGCTCAGCAGCACCGGTTCCAGGTTGGCCACGGGCGTTACGGCCCCCGTCCGGCCCACCTGGTAGTCTATGCTCAGGATAGGGGTACAGGCCTGCTCCGCCTTGAATTTATACGCAACGGCCCAGCGGGGACTTTTGGCGGTGTAGCCCAGTTCCTGCTGGCAGTCCATCTCGTTGATCTTGATGACAATGCCGTCCGTGGCATAGGGAAGCTGTTTGCGGGCGCCGTCCCAATGACGGATGAACGACTCGATTTCCGCGATATTATGGCAGATTTTCCTTTCGGCCGATACGGGCAGTCCCCATTGGGAGGCGGCCTTCAAGGCCTCGTCGTGGGTGGGGAAGTCCACCTGACCGGTAGGGATGTGGTAAAGGGTGCAGAAAAGACCTCTTCGGCCCACTTCTTCCGGGTCCTGCAGTTTGAGGGAGCCGCTGGCGGCATTGCGAGGATTGGCAAAGAGGGGTTCCTCCATGGCCTCCCGCTCCTGGTTGAGGCGGTCGAAGGATTCGTACGGCATCAGCACTTCTCCCCGGATCTCGAATTCCTCCGGCCAGCCGCTTCCCTTCAGGGTATGGGGGATGCTGGCAATGCGGAGGGCATTTCTGGTGACATCGTCTCCCTGCACACCGTCTCCCCGGGTGAGGGCCCGAAAAAGCTTTCCGTTTTTGTACGTCAGGCAGATGGCCGTTCCGTCGAATTTAAGTTCACAGCAGTACGAGAAGGGCCTGTCCAGCCCCTTTGAGGCTCTTTCGGCAAATTCTTCCACCTCCTGGATGGAGTAGGTGTTGGCCAGCGAGAGCATCGGGTATTTGTGGGGAAATTTGGCAAAACCGGCCTCTGACTTTTCTTCCAGGTCTGATCCCACGCGACGGGTGGGGGAGTCCGGGGTGGCATACTGCGGATAGCGGCGCTCCCAGTCTTCCAGCTCATGCATCAGCTGGTCGTACTCGTAGTCGCTCATCGTGGGGGCGTTCTCCACGTAGTATTTGCGGCTATTCTCCCAGAGAATGGCCTTCAGCTGCTCTATCCTGTGTTTTGCCTCGGTGTAATCCATAGCGTACGTATGTGCGCCCACGCGCACGTAAAACGCAAAGATAGCAAAAAAAACCGGATAATGGAGCTAAAAGGAATTCTCCTCCTCGTTTTTCTGGCGGTTTTCGTCTATTACCTCTTCATACCCCTTCAGGGCGGCGAAAGGCGCAAACTGGGCGGCGCGGTCCAGCCGGGCCATCGGACGATGCGTCTTGGAGGTGGGATGCTCCAGGCCGATGATGTCTTCGTACGGATTCCTCATTCGTGATGTCCTCCTATCTGCTGGTTCCTCTCGCGGGTGGTGGCGCCCTCCTCGAAATTCATCCCCTTGAGGATGGCGTTCTTCCCGAATTTCCGCCGGATTTCCAGGATGGCTTCCTGTTGTTTCCGCTCCCGGGAAGTATCTGTTTCGTCGTCGAAAAGGCTCATTTGAAGGCCGTCCACCTCTTCCTCTCTCTTTACTTGAGATGCGACAACATAAACTCCTCTTACAAAAAGATTTCTATCTACAATTTTATCGTACAATTCCATCATGGAACGAAGGAAGATGGAGGTAGCCGAAGTGGGGAATGGAAGGTTCACGGAACCGTGCGCCGGCTTGGGCGTAAGCCGTCCGTACCAGTCCTTCACCATGGGTCCTTTTCCCTTGCCGGCTTCGTAGGCGACGTGCAGCACCAGCTGGGTAGTCACCAGACGCTTTTCCACCAGATCCAGGGAAAGCAGGTCCGTCATTTCCCGCACGATGGTGCGGGCCTTTTCGAAGGAATAAGGCTCCATCAGCACCTGCCCGCTGGAAAGACTGCTGGCGCTGGGCCGGTATGCCTTGATATCGGCCATCGTGCAGGGCTCCCAGCCCCAGGCGTGGTCTATGAGCAGTTCTGCATTGACCCCGAAGAGCTTATAGAGCACTTCTTCGTTCCGCAGCGACATCCTCGCCACATCCCCCAGGGTGTACATGCCGGCCGAAGCCAGCCGTTCCTGAGTGCCGTGCCCGATGCGCCAGAAATCCGTCAGGGGCTGGTGGGTCCAATACTTCTGCCGGTAGCTCATTTCCGTGAGTTCGGCTATGCGGACGCCGTCCTCATCGGCCTTCTGGTGCTTGGCTTCAATATCCATGGCCACCTTGCAGAGATAGAGATTGGGGCCGATGCCCGCCGTGGCGGTGACGCCGGTTTCCTTCAGGACTTCCTTGATCAGGCGCATCGCCAGGGTATGGGCGTCCGCGCTATACATCCTCAGGTACTGCGTGGCATCAATAAACACCTCGTCTATCGAATAGACGTGGATGTCTTCCGGGGCTATGAAACGAAGGTATACGCCATACACTTTCCCGCTCACTTCCAAGTACTTGGACATCCGGGGCCGGGCGATGACAAAGTCCAGCGGCAGGGAAGGATCCTCCTGCTTGAGGCGGGCAATCCGCTGGTTCACTTCGAAAAGGCGCGGCCGACCGGGGATTCCGTAGGCCTTGAGGGCAGGGGAGACGGCCAGGCAGATGGTTTTGTCTGTCCGGGACGAATCCGCCACCACCAGGCGCGCCGTAAGCGGATCCAGGCCCCTCTCGACGCACTCCACGGAGGCGTAGAAGGACTTCAGGTCAATGGCTATATAGGTCTTCTTTTCCTCCACTGTTATGCCAGGAGCTCATCCATCCGGCTCTTGCAGAAATCCAGGAACTGGGGATGCTCGTTGGGATGGAAGTAATAGGTGCGAACCACATCCAGGGCGGAAAGGGGATTCAGTTTCTGCTCCAGGGCCGACAGGTCTTCCATTCCCGTATAGGCCCTGGCGAAAGCTTTCCAGAAGGCCGCCATCTGTTCCACGTTCATGTGGGTAAGATCCTGGACTGCGGGAATCAGGCTGTCTATCATCATCATCTTGTACAGATGGGCCAGGTCTATGACAGGGTCTCCCACACACAGCCAGCCCAGGTCTATCCAGTAGGGCTTTTCCCGGGAAAGGATCAGGTTTCCCGGCTGGAGGTCTCCATGCACGGCGGTAGCCGTATCGGCCATTCCGTCCACCAGGGAATACAGCTGCTCCCGCTGGGCTTCCGACACAAACGGAGCAAAGGCCACGGCCTCCCTCAGAAGGGGCTTCAGGGAAGGGACATAGCGACTTACGGAAAGGGGATGCGCGTGCAGCTGGTGGCTGTACTCTGCCATCAGGGCGGCAAATTCGGGAATGCGCTCCGGCTCATCGGCACAAAGGCGGGAAAAGGATTTTTTATCCTCTATCCTTTCTGCAATATAGCCGTGATTCTGGCCGTCGCGCACTATTTCATAGACCTCAGGGACAGGAAGGCCGGCTTCATAGGCCGCCCTGGAAGCATAGAACTCCTGTTCTATCTTTTCGGCCGACGAGAGGGTACCGTGCACCAGTTTGAGCAGTTTTCCCGGATGGGCATCCGAGATAAAAGCCTGCCCGTTATAGCCTTCGCCCACCTGGGTCCAGGCCGAAAGATCTATTTGTGGATAATCCTGCATATGAAAATACGTGTTATTGCCGTAAAGGTAGGCAATCCTTCCCGATTTGCCAAACACAAATAGCCCACATATCAGGAAAAATGACTATCTTTGCATGATTTAACGGAAGTTATTTTAACATCTATACATTTATGAAAGATTCTATCATTATCCTTTGTGGCGGTGGCCCGGCTCCGGGCATGAACACCGTGGTTATGTCTGTAGCTAAGACCTTCCTTAGCAATGGTTACCGGGTAATCGGCCTTCACGGTGGTTACAGCGGCCTCTTCTCCAAGAGCCCCCGCACCGAGGACATCGATTTCTTCAAGGCCGACGCCTATTTCAACCGCGGAGGATCCTACCTCCAGATGAGCCGTTTCAAGCCCACTGACAAGGATTTTGAAGAGAACTTCAACCTGGGCCTGTTCCAGGAGAACAACATCAAGCTGCTGGTCACCGTGGGTGGTGACGACACCGCCTCCACGGCCAACCGCATTGCCAAGTTCCTGGAAGCCAAGCAGTATCCCATCCACAACATCCACGTACCCAAGACCATCGACAACGACCTCCCGCTCCCGATGAACACCCCTACCTTCGGCTTCAACAGCGCCAAGGATGAGGGCGCCCACCTGGCCCGCACCGTCTATGAAGATGCCCGCACCAGCGGCAACTGGCTCATCATCAGCGCCATGGGACGCAGCGCCGGTCACCTGGCCCTGGGTATCGGCGAGGCCACTCACTGCCCTATGACCATCATCCCCGAAATGTTCAACAAGACGGAGATCACCCTGGACAAGATTGTGAACCTGGCCCTTTCCGCCATCCTCAAGCGCAACATCCTGGGCATTCCCTACGGCACCGTGGTGGTGGCCGAAGGCGTCTTCCACGACCTGGATCCCCAGGAAATCAAGAACGCCGGCGTGTCTATGACCTACGATGAGCACGGCCACCCCGAACTGGGCAAGATCTCCAAGGCTGTCCTGTTCAACGACATCCTGGAGAAGAAGTTCAAAGAGATCGGCCTCAAGGTCAAGACCCGTCCCGTGGAGATTGGCTACGACGTTCGCTGCCAGGATCCTATCGCCTTCGACCTCACGTACTGCTCCGAGCTGGCCATGGGTGCCTACGAACTGTTCAAGAAGGGTGAAACCGGCTGCATGGTCTATGTGGACGCTTTCGGCGAGGCCAAGCCCCTGTACCTGAAAGACCTCCAGGGTGCCGATGGTAAGATTCCTCCGCGTCGCGTAGCCATCGAAGGCGGCATCGCCCAGAACTACTACAACCACCTCTGCCACTTCATCACCCCGGCCGATTACGAGGCCGCCAAGAAATATGTGGCCAATCCCGAGGCTTACGACTTCAAGAAGATCCTGAACTGGTAATTCCTTGTTCAGATGTTTCAAATACTTTGGTTTTTTATCTCTGGCGGTCTTCCTTCTGGGAGGCTGCCAGAATAAAACCATAGTCCCGGAAGGGGAGACCCAGCCCGGAGAGAAAATCTATACCGGCTGCATCCCCCAGAATCCGGACCATCTGCCCAAGCTGTACCTGAACTTCCCCGAAGGGTATACCCTGGACGATATCCGTAAGGAGAACTGGACAGAAAACTGTTCCGTCAGCATCCAGGCTACGGTGAAAGGGACGGAGGCCACGGTTTTCACAGCAGAGGGAGCCCGGGTGAAAGCCCACGGCAATTCCACCCTCCAGATGTACCCCAAGAAGCCCCTGACCCTCAAATTCCAGGAACAGGCCAATTTCATCGGCACCGGAAAAACCAAACACTGGGTGCTGCTGGCCAACTGGATGGACCGCACGCTCCTCAGGAACGACGTGGCCTTTGAACTGGCCCGTCATACCAGCCTGGAATGGACGCCTGCGGGCACTTTTGTAGACCTTTACCTGAACGGAGAATACTACGGCCTTTACTGGTTGGGAGAAAAAATCCACGTGGAGGGATCCCACTTCACCTGCGATTACTTTTACTCCTTCGATACTTCCGACAAGACGGAACACGATTTTGACACCCATCACGGCCACTGGAAAAATGCCACGGCGATGGGAGGCATTCCCGTGGAACTGAAGTATCCGGACCGGGACGATTACAGCGCAGAACAGTTCCATTCCATCCTCCTGAGCGCCGAAAAAACACTTTTCGGCATAGAGGATGCCGTGATGAGGGGAGAAGATCCTTCCACGCTGATGGATATGGACACCCTGTGCGACTTTTATCTGGTGCAGGAAGTGACCGGAAACGGGGAAATCCGCTTTCCCAAAAGCACTTTCCTTTATGCCAAGGGGGGCAAACTCTTCTGGGGGCCCGTATGGGACTTTGACTATGGCACATTTATGCCGGAATACCACCAGCTGGGCCTGAAGAGCACCCTTTATTATTATCAGCTCTGGACCAACCCGGTATTCAGAAGCCATCTCAAGCACCGCTGGTCTATCCTGATGCCCGAATTCCGCAAGGTAGCTTCTACCTATATCGACGGAAGGGCTGCCTATATCCGGGAATCAGAGGGGCTCAATCACGAAACCTGGCCCTGCTTTCCCAATCCCATGGCCGAAGGCCCGGACGGACTGGTGAACGGAGATGAACAAATGACCTTTGACCAGGCCGTCAGCCGCCTTAAAAAGACACTTCTGGATCGCATCGCAGAAATGGATCTGGAAATCAACCGCTTATGAAATTGATCTATCAAATGCTGCCGCGCCTCTGGGGAAACGGCCGCTTTTCCGGAATAGACCAGGCAACTCTCCAATATCTGAAAAATACCCTTGGGATGGACTGCCTGTGGCTTACAGGCGTCATCCGGCACGCCACGTATACCATGGACCGGGGCTGCACGCCCTCCAATCCCCAGATCGTAAAGGGAAATGCCGGATCTCCCTATGCCATCAAGGACTATTACGACGTCAATCCCTATATGGCCGATGATCCGGACAAGAGGATGGAGGAATTCCGTGCCGTAGTGGACAGGGTTCACGCAGCCGGTCTGAAGCTTCTGATTGACTTTGTTCCCAACCACGTGTCCCGGGACAATGTAAACCTGGGCCACAAAGACAATAAAAACGTGCACTGGGCCCCGGAGAACGATTTTTTCTACTTTCCCGGACAGTCCCTCCACCTGCCGGTTCCCACTCCGGGAAATCCTTTCGAGGAGTTTCCGGCAAAGGCATCCGGCAATGCCTTCACCCCTTCTCCCGGCATCAACGACTGGTATGAAACCATCAAGATCAACTACTGCGACTTCCACACGGCCACCTGGGACAAGATGCTCCAGATCGTACGTTTCTGGGTGTCCCTGGGAGTGGACGGATTCCGCTGCGATATGGTGGAGATGGTCCCCTGGCAGTTTATGAAGTGGCTCATTGCCTCCATCCGGAAAGAGTATCCCGGGACCCTTTTTGTGGCCGAGGTATACGATAAAGAAAAATACCGCCTGTATGTAGAGGAAGTCGGCTTTGATTTACTCTACGACAAGTCTGGATTATATGATACTTTACGGGCTGTTACCTGTAGCAATGCTTCCGCTAAGGGCATCACCTGGAACTGGCAGTTCCTGGGAGACCTTCAGCCCCACATGCTCAACTTCCTGGAGAACCACGACGAGCAGCGGCTTGCCTCGGACTTTTTCTGTGGCAGCGCTTCCGGAGGCTATGCGGCGCTGGCCGTATCGGCCCTTTTGAGCAATGCTCCCTTTATGCTGTATTTCGGCCAGGAAATGGGGGAGAGGGGCATGCAGGCCGAAGGATTCAGCGGTCTGGACGGACGAACCTCCATCTTCGACTGGTGCACCGTTCCGGCGCTGAAGCATCCGGATAAGGAGGTGCAGAAAAGGTACCTGCAGGTACTGCAACTGGCCCAGTTGCCCGCCTTCCGGGAAGGCAGGACCTTCGATCTGTGTTACTGCCAGGACGAAGGCCACTTCGACAAGGACCGTCACTTCGCTTTCGTTCGCAGCGACGGGAAAAAAGCATTCCTTGTCGTATCCAATTTCGGGCAGGAGGCCGAAATAACGGTCTGCATTCCCTCCGAGGCGCTGGACTTCCTGGGAATCAAGCTGGTCCGTACGGTATATACCCTTTCTGTTCCGCAGCGTGATTTCTGCGTTCTTGAAATGAATTAATCAGACTAAGATTTAATAATTACAAACTATGAGAAAAAAAGCATTTCTGATGGTAGTCTTTCTCATCCTCTTGCCTTTCACTCTTCGTGCACAGTGGAGAGTGGGTATCATTGAGGGAATAGACTACAACGTACACTCCCAGAGTGTCCATTACATGACGGATTACAACCTCCACGGATTCGTTGGCCTGACCAGCGGCGTTTCCGGCCAGTACTCTTTCTACAAATGGCTGGGCGTAAGGGCAGACCTTCTGTTCACGCAGAAGAACTACAACATCAGCCGTACAGACCTTTCTCAGGTGAATTACACTTACTTCAACAACTATCTTCTGATTCCGGTCATGGCCTCCTTCAGCTTCGGCGGAGATAACTTCCCGCTGAGGGGATTCTTCAACCTGGGCAATTACTGCGGCCTCTGGCTCACCAGCCACCGTCTGGGAAGTGATATCAATGCGCTGACCGGTAAGCAGTACGCCTTTGCCGGCCCCGTGGAGTTCAACAGTGAAAGGGACAACCGGCTGGATCTGGGTATTGCCGGAGGGGCCGGAATGGAACTTCGCTGCAACCGGCACTGGGCCGTTCAGTTGGAAGCACGCTGCTACTACAGCCTCACCAGCCAGGTGAAAGAATATATGCGGGTGAAAGACTTCCGCTACGACACCACCATCGGCCTGCAGGCCGGCGTTTATTACAAATTCTAAACCCCGAAAGCCATGAAAAACTATATCAAAGGAATGGCCGTTGCCGCAATGATGCTCCTTGCGCTGGCTTCCTGCCGCAGGGAGAGCGACACGCTGCACAATTACTCCTATGTGGACGACTTGACCTGGAGCCTGGCCCAGAAAAGCTACGGAGAGAAATTCAAGATTCTCTGGGAAGGTCTCAATTCCAATTATGCTATCTGGGACTACGAGAAAGAACACGGACTGGACTGGGACGAGGTGTATGACAAATACTACCCTAAATTTGTGGAACTGGATACCCTCTCCACCAAGCGCACCATCAAAGACGATGAACTCACGGCCCTGTTGAAAGAGGTGGTGGGTCCTCTTCACGATGGGCATATGAACGTAAAGCTTTATAACCATATGACCCAAAAGTTTGTCAAGGTCTCGCCCGGCGATGAACGGAACAGCACGGAGCGCAAAGACGATTATTATGAGGCCGTTGTGGCGCTTTCCGGCGTTCCCCGGGAGCCCGACCTCACCTACTATAGAAAAACTCAGGGCAAACTGAAAGATTACAAATCGGTGAATGCGACAGGGGCTCTCCAGATCAGAAGCGTTATGGATTCCCTATCCGTATGGGCCAACCGGATTCTGAAAGCCACGTCCCAAAAGACCCTTCCCACGGAAGAAGAGCTCAGCGACGAACGCACGGCCAAGGCTATCCTCAGCGGGCTGAATCAGTTGAACGGACTCAGCAGCAATGAAGCCATCATTAACGCAGTCAATGACCTGGCAATCAAGTACAGCTACCTGAATATAAATGGAGTGCACGAGCTGGACGCCGAAATGATAGAAAACGGTATCCATATTACCTATGCCCTTTTTGAAGGAAACATTGCCTATCTTTACTTCGACAGCTTCGAGCTTACCCCCTTCCTCACCACTTACCAGACCAGCACGGAATCGCTGAAACCCTATGCCCGGCAGCTGGCCGCTGAAGTGGCCGATGTATGGTATTCCTGGTTCAATGCCATTCAGGACCTTCACAACGCCGGTCAGCTGGGAGGTGTCATCATCGATGTCCGCGGCAATGGCGGCGGTATGGTATCGGACTATCAGTATGTCCTGGGAGCCCTGCTGCCTTCCGGTGGTCAGCACGTAATGGACAGCCGCACCAAGAAGGGAGTGGGCCGATACGACTATTCGCCGCTCGTTCCGCAGGTTATGCCAACTTACGAGCAGCCGCACGTCACGGTTACCGAACCCATTGCGGTGCTGGCCAACATCCGGTCCGTGAGTATGGCCGAAATGACCAGTATGGGCGCCACCCTGGTAGAGAATGCCAAACTGGTAGGCACCCGCACCTGGGGAGGCCTCTGCGGCCTGATAGGAAATGAAGACTACAGTTTCACCTATGCCGGTCATATCGGCGTTTCGGGAAAAACTCCGGTTTATGTTTACTGTCCCTGCTTAGCGGCTTTTTCCAGAGACGGCAAGATACTGGAAGGAGTAGGCGTTACCCCGGACATCGAGGTCCATCTGGACCTGGGAGCCTGGAAATCCGGCAACGGACCGGATTCCCAGCTGGACAGAGCCCTTCAATACATTACTTCCGGCAAATAATACCTAAAGACTAGAACAAGATGAAAAAAATAGATTGCATTTTCGCTTCCGCCCTGGTTCTTCTTGGAGCCCTTCAGGCTTGCACCAAGACCTATGTAAAGGAGATCGTCGACGAGAACCAGACGGGAAATACGGTAGTAGAGGATGACGATATCAGCAAACTCCTCAAAACCATCCCGGGCGTTTCCCACGTGGAAATCAAACTGCCTGAATCCAAAACGGGCTCTCAGGTGAAGCAGTACTTCTTCTTCTACACCCAACCGGTAGACCACTATGCTCCCGCCCAAGGCTTGTTCTACCAGCGGGTAGCCCTGCAGCTGAAAGACCTGGCCAAGCCCGTGGTTGTGATCACCCAGGGATATGAACTGAGTATGGATGGAAAGGCAGTGAAAGAGGACGACCTGACGACTCTTCTGGATGCCAACTTGGTGGAAATCGAGTTCCGTTACTTTGGCCAGTCCCAGCCGGAGGATATGAATAACGTGGAGTTCACTTATCTTTACTCCGACCAAAGTGCATACGACATCCACAACATTGTGGCTATGCTCAAGGCAAACGTATTCAAGAACGGCAACAAGTGGATTGCTACAGGTGCAAGCAAAGGAGGCATTACCAGCACCCTCCACGCCTATTATGCAGACCTCAATGGATGGAAGGATTTCGACCTGTATGTTCCGTTCTGCGCTCCGTTTCTGCCCGGTTCGGCCCAGTCTCCGCTGGATGCTTCCGTAGGTAAGTACGTCCTCACGAATTGCGGCGCCGGCTATCCCGCCGGTTCCATAGAGGCCGTGGGATATGCCAACCTGCAGAAGATCCTGCAGCAGAGCGTCAGCAAGCCCATCCTTCGGAACGCCATCCTGTGCAGATTCCACCAGGAATCTCCGGACCAGTACCTCACCATTATGAACCAGCTGAAAGGCGCAACGGAAGATCGTATGCTGGCCGGTTTTCTGCTGGGGTATATGGAAACGCTGCTAACCCGTTTTTCCGACGTTCCCTTCAGCGACTGGGCCCAGAGAGTTCCGGATCCGGATCTGATCAAGGATGAGCAGGAGGAAAGCATCATGATGAGCCCTTTGGACCAGGTCCTGTTTTTTATTTTTATGAGTGAACAAGATTTCAAGGATTTGGTTTATGCAAAGGAAGCAGGTGAAGATGAGGACACCAAGGCCATCCACACGGCAGATGATATGCTGCCCCTGCGGAACAACCCCGAGTACTCCCTGGCCTACAGCGTAGCGTCCGTGAGGGAACTGGGTGCCGTAGGAATGGATTTCTCCTGGTTGCCTTCCGGCTCCTTCCTTACTCCCGAAGTGGGCTACGCCGTGGAATATCTGGCGACAGGCCGTGCCCGCGAAATGGATTACTATGAAGGCCAGTGGGATGGTGGCAAACTGATGCAAAGCGTACGCAGCTGGATAGCTGACAGCCAGCAGAAGATGGTGTTCGTCTATGGCACCAACGACCCCTGGACCGGCGGAGCCATTGACGATGCCGCGGCCCAGGCCAACCCCAATGTGGTGAAGGTCCTGAATTTTGGAGGCTGCCACAATGACAGTTTCCTGAATGCGAAGCAATTCACCCCGCAGGCACGTAAGCAGATTGAGGAGGCTGTCAGAAACTTCCTAAAATAAGCGGCGGCGGAATTCGGCTACGGTAATGGCCGTAGCCACCGCCGCATTCAGAGACTCCGAACCGGCATCATCGGCCGGAAAAGGAGGGATATAAAGACGGTCCGTCACACAGGCGGCCGTCTTTTCCGTTATGCCGTTGGCCTCGTTGCCGATAACGATGAGGGAAGGGGAGTCCGGGCCATTGGAAAGCTCCCTGGCATAGAAATTCTCTCCGTCCAGAAAGGTGCCGTACACCTTGCCGGAGCGGGCGGTAACCCCCTTGCAGAGGGCCGGGATATCCGTATAATGGATGCGGACGCGGAAGATGGCGCCCATCGTGGCCTGCACCACCTTGGGATTGAAACAGTCCACCGTATCCTCAGAGCAGAAAACGGCCTCTATTCCAAACCAGTCTGCCACCCTCAGGATGGTACCCAGGTTCCCCGGATCCCGGATGCCGTCCAGTGCCAGGAAAAGGCCTTTTTCTGGCACTTGTCCTTTTGAAAGGTCTTCCGGCTTGTGGATGAGGGCAAGGGCCGGAGAAGGGGAGGAAAGGCCCGTTATGCGGGCCATCGCCGCGTCTCCAATCTCTTCCTTGCGATACACCTTCTCCACCTCGAAGCGGGAAGAGAGAGCTTCAGCCACCAGCTTTTCCCCTTCGGCCACAAATAAACCGCTGCTGTCCCGGAACTTCTTCTGGGACAGCGACTTGATGAATTTTATTTCGGCGGAGGTAATCATTTATAGCCCAGGACTTTGAGCATAGATTCCGCTGTCTGTTCTTCCGAAAAGACGGAAGTAATCAGATTGCCTTCCTTGTCCCGGTCTATGAGGATGTGACGGGGAGAAGGCATCAGGCAGTGCTTGATTCCGCCAAAGCCGGAAAGGGCTTCCTGGTATGCTCCGGTATGGAAAAAGCCGATATAGAGATTTTCCCGGCGGCTGCGGATGGTGGGAAGGAAGATGGCGTTGGCGTGATAATCGGCATTGTAGAAGTCCTGGCTGTCGCAGGTGAGGCCGCCGAGGAACACCCGCTGGTACTCGTCGTTCCACTTGTTGATGGGCAGCAGGATGAAACGCTGGTTAAGGCCCCAGGTATCCGGCAGGCAGGTCATAAAGCTGTTGTCAATCATATACCACTTCTCGCGGTCGTTCTGCTGCTTGATATCCAGGATCTTGAAGATGGTGGCCCCGCTTTCTCCCACGGTGAAGGAGCCGAATTCCGTGAAGATATCCGGTTCTTCCACTCCCATCGCATTGCAGGTGACCTTGATCTGGTTGATGATCTCCTCCACCATATACTCGTAATCAAAATCCTGGGCCAGGGAAGTCTTGTTGGGAAGGCCGCCGCCGATGTTCAGGCTGTCCAGTTCCGGGCAGATGGCCTTGAGCTCACAATATACCTTCACGCACTTGGACAGTTCGTTCCAGTAATAGGCCGTATCCCGGATACCGGTGTTGATGAAAAAGTGCAGCATCTTCAGGTGGAAGTTGGGGTACTTGGCCACCGTGTCTTTGTAGAACTTGAGGATGTCCGAATAGCGGATTCCCAGGCGGGAGGTATAGAAATCGAAGTTGGGCTCTTCTTCGGAAGCGATGCGGATACCCATCATCGTATCTTCCTGAATGAGGTCTGCCAGGTCTTCAAATTCATTCTTGTTGTCCAGGACGGGGATGATGTTCTTCCAGCCGGCCTTTCTGAGTTTGGCAATATTCTGGATATACTGGGGACGCTTGAAGCCGTTGCAGATGATGAACAGTTCCTCCTTGCTGACCGAACCGTCCCGCTCCAGGGCCTCGATGAGGTCCAGGTCGTAGGCCGATGAAGTCTCCAAGTGGATGTCATTCTTGAGGGCTTCGTGCACCACGAAGGCGAACTGCGAACTCTTGGTGCAGTAGCTGTAGTGGTATTCACCCTGGTAATCGGCCTTGGCCATAGCCACCTTGAACAGGCGCTTGGCGCGCTGAATTTGAGAGGAAATCTTAGGTAAATAGGTGATTTTCAGCGGGGTACCATACTTTTCGATGATATCCATCAGGTCTATGTCGTTGAACAGGAGGTTTCCGTCCACTACCATAAATTCGTCCTGGGGGAAGTCGAAGGTCTGGTCAATTAGGTCGATGTACTTGTTTTTCATTTCCGTCTGAACAGGATTAGTGTGCAAATATAGGTAAAAAAGTGTTATATTTGTATGAATGAAGCCGAGGAAAGTCATATTTATTTCCCTTTGCCTGCTGGCGATGGCGGGGTGCAGCACCACGCGTTCCCTTTCAGAAGGGGAGTACCTCCTCCGCAAGAACACCATCGTAGCAGACGATCCTTCCTTCAAGGTGTCGGAGCTGGGGTCTTACGTAGCCCAAAAGCCCAATTCCTACATCCTGGGTGTGAACCCGTTGCTGTCGGTTTACAACTGGAGCGGAGACGGCTCCACTCCCTTCAAACGCTTTCTGAGGAAAATCGGAGCAGATCCCATCATCTTTGATTCCACCCGCGTAGAGCAAAGCGCTGCCAACCTGGCCAGTCACCTCCAGTACATTGGTTACTACGGCTCCCGGGTAACCAGTCAGGTGGATGTGGTCAAGAAGAAAGCTTATGTAACGTATTCGGTAAAGCTTGGTAAACGCTATAAAATCAGCGAGATATCTTATGAAGTTCCTTCCTATGGAACCTTCGGCCAGGAGTTTTTGAAAGACCTTCCCAACACCAGCGTAGCCACCGGACAGTATCTCTCGGAATCCAACCTGGAGGTAGAGGCAGACCGCTCATCGGCATACTTCAGAACCCTGGGCTACTATGGCTTCACCAAGTCTTTCTATGCCTTCGAGGCCGATACCCTCTCGCACGACGGTACGGCGCGCCTGACATACGCCATCCGGGATTATGCGCTGGGAGATGCCCCGTCATCGGCCAAAGAGCATAAGAAGTTTTTCCTCGGGGATGTAACCATCTCACACCCCGAAAAACTGAAGATACGCCCTTCCGTGCTGGAAAATCTCAATATCCTCCGGCCCGGCCAGCTATATAACGAGGCCGATGTCAACACCAATTACGCCCGCTTTGCCAGTGTGGGCATGCTGACGGGCGTAAACATTAACTTGAAGCCGGTCTCGGAAGACCGGGTAGACTGTACCATTTCCCTTCGCAATTCCGGTCTGCAGGGCTTTAAAACCAATCTGGAGGCCTCTGTCAACTCTACGGGACTGTTCGGCATTTCCCCGCAGCTCACGTATTATCACAGAAACATTTTCCACGGAGGAGAGCAGCTGAACCTGGGCCTGAAAGGCAATTTCCAGTTCAAGCCCAAGACCAAGGCGTATTCCACAGACCTCAGCGTATCGGCCACTCTGCGCTTTCCCAAATTCATCGGCCTTCCCAACCGCATCTTTACCGGTCCCAACATCCCCAGAACGGATGTTACGGCGGCTTTCAGCTACCAGGACAGGCCGGAATTCCGCCGGACGGTCATTTCCACCGCCTTCACCTACAACGGAAGGCTCAACCAGAATCTCTTTTACCAGCTTTCGCCGCTGCGCCTGAATATCTCGCATCTGTATAACATAGATGACGATTTTATGCTGAAGCTGCTGGAATCCAATCCCTTTGTCTTTATGGCCTATATGGCCCGCTTCGATATGGGTGTGAGCGGAATGATGTATTACACCACCAATTCGTCCTCCGTCCCTATGACTCCGTACCACTATGTCCGGGTCTCGATGGACGTTTCCGGTAATGTGATCAGCCTTTTCGACCAGGTACTGCCCGTAAATGAAGATAAAGAGCATTTGATCTGGGACACCCCGTACGCCCAGTATGTCCGTACAGAAGTTAATCTGGGCAAGGTTTTCCGTTTTGGAAAGGAAGACAGGCAGGCCCTGGCCCTGCACCTGGGAGGAGGTATAGTCTATGCCTACGGCAACTCCACTACGGCCCCTATCGACAAGCAGTTCTATGTGGGCGGCTCCATGTCCATGCGTGGCTGGAATGCCCGCTGCCTGGGTCCCGGAACTTCCGAGATCATAGAAGGATTCTCCATCCCGAGCCAGGTAGGAGAAATGAAACTGGAAGGCAACGTAGAATACCGTTTCCCGCTTGTCTCCAAGCTGGAAGGGGCTCTGTTTTTAGATGCCGGCAATATCTGGGATGTCTCGAAAGTCACCCTGGACGGTGCCAAGTTCTCCTTGAAAACCCTTCCGGAATCCATTGCCCTGGACTGGGGATTCGGCGCCCGTCTGAACTTGAATTTTCTGCTTATCCGCGTGGATATGGGTATCCGGTTAAGAGACCCTCAGCGCCCCGAAGGAAACCGCTGGGTCCCCACCAACGAGTGGCTCAACGGTAATTTCGCCGTCCATTTCGGAGTAGGTTATCCCTTCTGACGAAGGGATAACAGAAGGGTACTCAAGGGGGCCCCGCCCCCTTTAAATGCACCCCCGGGCACTCTTCGATTCAACCTTTGGGATAATATTTAGGCCAGCAGGCTTCCAGATAGGCCTTCAGGGCATTTTCGTGCTTGTTTTCGGCCGGAGTGTAGAAAACCTTGCCGCGCAGGGCATCCGGCATGAACTCCATATCTACGAAGTGCCCCGGATAGTCGTGGGCATACTTGTAGCCATCAGAATAGTTCAGGTCTTTCATCAGCTGCGTAGGAGCATTCCGAATGGGGAGAGGAACCGGCAGATTACCCGACTGTTTTACTTCGGCAAGGGCCTTTTCCAGGGCCATATAGGAGGCATTGCTCTTGGGGGAGGAAGCCAGGTATACCGTGGTTTCGGCCAGGGGAATCCGACCTTCCGGCATTCCTATCTTGGAAACAACCTCGAAGCAGGCATTGGCCAGCAGCAGGGCGTTCGGATTGGCCAGGCCTACGTCTTCCGATGCACTCAGGCACAGGCGGCGGGCAATGAAGAGGGGATCCTCGCCACCGTCAATCATCCGGGCCAGGTAATAGATAGCAGCGTTGGGGTCGCTTCCCCGGATACTCTTGATAAAGGCCGATATGATATCGTAGTGCATTTCGCCATCCTTGTCATAGATGGCCATATTTTCCTGGATGGAATCCGTAACCGTCTGGTTGTCAATAATAATGGGGGATTTACCGGCCTGGGCGTCCACCACCAGCTCCAACACGTTCAGAAGTTTTCTGGCATCTCCTCCGCTATAGCGCATCAGCGCCTCGCTCTCCCGGAGTTCAATCGGCTTGTCCTTCAGAAGAACATCCTCCTTCAAGGCCCTTTCCAGAAGGACCTGCAAATCTTCCTTGGCCAGCGGTTTCAGGACAAAGACCTGGCAACGGGACAGAAGGGGAGTGATTACCTCGAACGAAGGATTCTCAGTGGTAGCACCCACCAGAACGATGGTTCCGTTTTCCACAGCACCCAGAAGGGAATCCTGCTGGGCTTTGTTGAAGCGGTGGATTTCGTCTATGAACAGGATGGGGGCACCTTTTTGCTGGAAGAGGGAATTGCCGCGGGCCTTGTCAAAAACCTCCCGCATATCCTTAACCCCGGCCATGACGGCACTCAGGGTGTAGAAATCCCTGTCCAGGGTTTCAGCTATGATGTGAGCCAGGGTGGTTTTTCCCACTCCCGGAGGGCCCCAGAGGATGAAAGAACTCAGGTTCCCGCTCTGAATCATCTTGCGCAGGATGCAACCTTCACCCACCAAGTGCCGCTGGCCCACATACTGGTCCAGGGTCCGGGGCCTCATCCGCTCCGGGAGCGGGGGCAGCATCGTGGAAGAAGCAGACATTTATATCTCTTTGGTATAGACGCGGCGACGGCGCTTAAGTTCCTTGTCGTAAGCGTTCCAGAGGTTCTGGACGCTGGTATTGCTCTCCATCTCCGCGTTGGATTCGGCATATTGGAAGCCTCCCTTCTGGATATTCGGGATGATATCGTTGAAAAGGAGGGCATGGACGCCCCGGTTCCGGTATTCCGGGTCTACGGCAATCAAAAGGAGTTCCAGTCCTGCCTCGTATTTCCAATACATGGATTTGAGCAGATACCACCAGCCAAAGGGGAACAGGTATCCCCGGCTTTTCTGCACTGCGTGGGCAATGGAAGGCATCGTGAGGGCAACGGCCACCAGCTTACCTTCTGCATCCTCCACCAGCGTGACAAACTTCAGATCCAGCAGGCCCAGGTATGTTTTGACGTAGCCGTCAATCACTTCCGGAGGAAGGATGGTAAAATCATACAACTGGCTGTAGGTGCGGTTGATCAGATCGAAGATCTTCTGTCCATAATTCTCCCTGTTCACTTCCCTCCGGGAAACCTTTCTCACCCGGAGCCCATATCTTTCCTTCAGCATCCGGGAAGCCCTTACCACCTTGTCAGGAACTTCCTTGGGCACGAAGATACGGAGTTCCAGCCAGTCGTTGGCCTTGGCAAGACCCAGCGCTTCGAAATGCCTGGCATAATAGGGATAATTGTATTTGAGGGCAAAGGAGGAAATGTCATCAAAACCTTCCACCACGCAACCTTCGCTGTCAAAATCCGTGAAGCCCAGGGGACCGCTGATCTGGTGCATTCCGTTTTCCTTGCCGAAAGCAATGACAGCCTCCAGCAGGGCACGGGAAACCTCCTGGTCGTCGATGAAATCCATCCAGCCGAAACGGACCTCTGCGTGCTCCCAGTCCCGGTTGGCAATCTCATTGATAATGGCTATCACCCTGCCGGCCACCTTTCCGTCCTTGTATGCCAGGAATTTACGGGTTTTACAATACTTGCCCATAGGATTCCTGGCGGGATCCAGGGTGCTTAACTCGTCCGAATAGATATTGGGGACGTAGTAGGGACAGCCCTTATATAATTCCAGGGGAAACTTGACAAAAGCCTTGAATTCCGCCTTGGTTTGAACGGTCTTGATGGTAACAGACATAGGTTTAGGGTTTAGTTACTCTTGCAAAGGTAATACTTTTTTAAAACAGGAGAATATACACGTTCAGTTTAAGGATGGGAACAAAGGGAAACTTGCTTATCCGGTCTATCCAGCCTTTGTCCCGCTGGCGGCCGTCCACAGGATCCTTGAGGTCACTGCTGTGCAGCACGACAGGCTCCCCGTTTTTGTTCACGCTATAATTGTACGTCTGCACCGTGAGGCCCCCGGTAATGATTCCTCCCAAATCCACGCTGAAGCGGATCCGGCTGTCCGGCTTGATGGCACGGCCATAGCCCAGTCCTACATAAGGAGTCACCTGTTTCATGGCGCCGTCCACCTGCACCTTGCCCCGGGCATCGGTAGTGAACGAAAACGTATTGTATTTAATCACACGCGAAGTGTAATCAGACTCTTCAAGATGCTCACTCAGGTCTCCATAGCCGTTGAAAACCTTGCCGGGGCCCAGATAGACACCCACCGTAAAACGGAGGCCCAGCTTTCTCAGCGGGAAGATGTCCAAAAAGACCTTTCCCGTCCCCCATTTCCACAAGGTGCTGTAGACAGGAACCGCCCCAAAATCCAGATCCTGGTCCTTGAAATCCTCTTCCAGGTCTACCGTCTTCTTATCGGTATAGGGAAAGATGGAATAGCCGGCGCGCAGCTGTACAAAAGGTGAAAAGGGGAGTGCCAGTTCCAGGCCCGCGCCATCCGTCCCGGCCGTAATCCCCAGGGCCAGGTGATTGGCCAGCTGCCTGTCCTGGGCACGGGCCGGAAGAGGGCCCAGCAGGAACAGGGAAAGGAATATGGGAAGGAAGGCTCTGCGCATGCTACAGGTTCATGATAAGATAAGCCATATAGGCCGCCCAGATAAGAACCAGGAAAGCCCCGTCCAGACGGTCCAGCATGTTCTTTTTGCCAACCAGACAACTTGTCCAGAGCACCAGCGCGCTCAGAAGCAGAACTCCCATATCCACATAGGAAATGCCCGCAAAGGAAAGGGGATGGATAAGGGCCGATCCTCCCAAAATGAGAAGGATATTGTAGATATTGGAGCCGATGATATTTCCCAGGGCCAGCTGGCCTTTCTTTTTGACGGCGGCAGCGATGCAGGTGGCTAGTTCCGGCATGGAAGTACCTCCGGCGAGGATGGTAATGGCGATGAATTTGTCGCTTACACCGAGCTCGCGGGCTATCTCCGTAGCCGAATCCACAAAGAGGTTACCACCGAAAATAAGGGCCGCCAGTCCGCCGACAATCATCAGGACTGCCCAGCCGGGCTTGATTTCCTTTGTTTCTTCCCCGGCAGGGGAATCATCCGTCTGTCCGCTACCCGAAGAACGGAAGCTCATCCACATATAGACAGCAAAGAGAGCAACCAGGACAGCCCCGTCAACCCTACTTAAACCATCACTTCCGATACCTAGAATTGTATGCTTGAAACCCAGCAGAACAAGAAGGGAAGTAACCACTATATTCATAGGGACGTCCCGCCGGCGGTTTTCCGGGGTGATGGCCATCGGGAGCAGCATGCCCGTGATACCCAGAATAAGCAGGGTATTGAAAATGTTGGACCCGACGACATTGCCAACGGAGATATCGGCATTGCCGTGAAAAGCGCCGATAAAACTGACCACCATCTCCGGGGCCGATGTTCCCATCCCCACTATGGTCAGACCTATGACAAACTCGCTCAGACCGAAGCGGCGGGCGATGCCGGAGGCACCTTCCACCAGATAATCGGCCCCAAAAACCACCAGCGCAAGGCCTGCAAGAAGGATTAGGATTTGAAGTAGCATGCTTTAGTTTTTTGAGGTGCAAAATTAGCAAAACTTAGAGAATTTGCCTAAATTTGTGGGGATAGATTGGAGATTTTTGATGGTACACCGCCTCATAGGAAAGCGTGTCAGCCAGGCAGGAGTCCTGCTTCTGGCTCTTTTCCTGTGCTGCTGCGAACAAAAGCCCAAGCCGGTGCCCCAGCCGGAGCCGGAAAAGGAAGATCCGGTGCTGCACGTGCAAATCCCCGGCGCATACGGCATTCCCGGCGGCAACCAGGTATACAGTGAAGACCGCCACCAGCTGTCCACCATCGAATGCCCGGACGGAACACTCCTGTTCCACCTGCTGGACCCTGGCGAAAGGAAGGTAATGAGTATCCACGGCATCCCGGCCACCGTAAAGGAAGGGGACAGAATCTCACTCCATTTCCGCGTGATGACCAACGGCTATACCCTTCTGTCAGAAACATTTGAGAACACACAGGTGCTTAAGGTCACCCCTAAGCTTATCTGGCTCAAGAAAGACGAAAACACCTTTTTCGTACTGGCAAGATGAGAAGAAAGGGAATCATAGCCGTCCTCCTGATGCTCCAGGCATCGGCCCTGTGGGCGCAGCAGATCATTCCTTCCCGGGGGCAGGTACACATTCCGGTAGTTCTGCTGGAGTTTTCGGACGTTCCCTTCATCCTGCCGCAGCCCCAGTCCCATTTCCAGGATCTTCTCCTGAAGCCCGGCTACAGTGAAAACGGAGCCTCCGGAAGTGTCCGGGATTATTTCATGGACAACTCCGGAGGGGTTTTTGAGCCCGTTTTCGACGTTTTCGGCCCGGTGAAACTGGATAAGAAGATGTCCTACTACGGAAAAGACATTGTCAGGGATGGAGATAGGGACGACAGCGCCCCTGAAAAGGCCCTTCTGGAGGCGTGCGCCCTCATGGATGAGCAGGTGGATTTCTCCGTCTACGACAAGGACGAAGACGGCCTGATAGACCTCTGCATCTTCTTTTACGCCGGCTACGACCAGGCGGCAGGAGCAACCTCCGACGCCATCTGGTCCCACCACTGGAACGTCCAGGAAAGCGACTGCCCCGAAAGAGAGACCACCTTCGACCAAGTGATGCTGGACGCCTATTTCTGCTCGGCCGAACTGGATGGGAAAGAAGGAGCCCGGCCCAACGGCATCGGCAGTTTCTGCCACGAACTGGGCCACGCCCTGGGCCTGCCGGACTTTTACGACGTCAACCGCGCAACGGACGGCCTCGCCGGCGGCCTGTACGACTTTTCCCTGATGTGCCGCGGCCTGTACAACAACGAGGGCCGTACGCCGCCCTATCTGAACGCCTTGGAAAGGGTCCTGCTGGGCTGGCAGGAAGCCATTCCCGAACTGCCGGAAGGGGAGGTGGTGCTGGGGCCGGTGCAGAGGCAGCAGGCGTACCGCATTTCTACGGCCACGGAAGGGGAATTCTTCCTGGTGGAAACCCGGGACGGTACCGCCTGGGACGCTCCGCTGCCGGAAGGCCTGCTGGTGTACCACGTAGACCAGTCAGAGCGCCCGGTGGGGGAGACATCGGCCCTGGACCTCTGGAAAGACTGGCGTAAATACAACAGTTTAAATAACTTAGGTAATCACCCCTGTTTCTATATCATCCCTTCCGCCACGCCCTCCTCGCTCAATTACGGCCAGGCGTACAACGCTTCTTCGCTGGTGTTCCCGGGCGCTTCCCGGCAACACGCCTACGAACCTCTGGATTGGGAAGGGGAGTATACGGGCGTCCAACTCTCCTGTATAGAAAGTGAAAAGGGGATAAGCCGTTTCCGCGTGCTGAAGGATGCCGGAGCCAATATTAACGGCCTCGTGCGCAATTCTGCCGGAAGGCCTGTAGCAGACGCCACCATCGGCCTGCTGGAAGGCGGAGAAAACGTTAAAACGGGTGCAGACGGCTTTTTTATCCTGCCGATAGAAGGGGAGGGCCCCTTTACCCTGACAGCGTCTAAAAATGGCTATCTGGAGGCTTCCGTGCCCGTCAGTCTCAAAGAAGGGACCCGGGCCGGCAGCGTATTTATCCAGTTGCATACCCCCGGAGAAGCCGCCCATGCCCTCCTGGAGAAGTACGATCCTTCCAAGGAGTCCGGCAGTTTCTTCCAGTCTTCAGCTATCGGCGCCGTGCGGTTTACGGCCAAGGAGCTATGCGATCTGGGAGGGATGCAGATTACCCAGGTGGTTTGCTATCCCCATATCCTCTCCCAGGGAGAAGGGCTGGGGGATATGTATATTACCGTAGACTTCGGCCCCGTACGGGCCCTCAATAAAAAAGTGGAGAACCCCACGCTGGGAGAATTCCGCCGGGTGAGCGTAGACCTCACGGAAGAAAACCTACGCATCCCGGAAGGCCTGGATGTCTATATTGGTTACGGCTTCGAAAAGGCCGAGGGCAATTACCCGCTCAGCGTGGTTTATCCGGGTGGCAGGGGCAATTGCTACTGGAGCGATTTCTCCCTGGAGCAGTCCAGCTGGAAGGAGCTCAAATCTGCCTCGCTGGGCCAGTATCTGGACCTGATGCTCAGTGCCGACGCCCGGGAAGTGCCGGCCCGCTCCCTGGACCAGATGGGCTATGCCTGCATAGAACCAGGGAAGGGGAGTTATCACGCAGGGGACAGTTTCACTCCCAGCCTGAAAGTTCCTTCCCACGTCTGCATCCAGGAAGTGGAGTGGAGCTGGGACGGGAACATTCTCAAAAACACCTCTTTCCTCCTGACAAGGGGAACGCACATCCTGACGGCCAGGATTCTCTACAAAGACGGCCGCCGGGAAAAAATCCAGATGGAAATCAAAGTGAACTAGCTGCGGCGCCTGAGGACCACCACATTCTCTACGTGCATGGTGTGGGGGAACATATCCACCGGCTGCACCGCCGTAATCTCGTAATCCCGGCACAGAATGGCCAGATCCCGGGCCTGGGAGGCCGGATTGCAGCTCACATATACCATACGGGCGGGAGCCGCCTTCAGGATCACCTGGGCCACATCCGGATGGATACCGGCACGGGGAGGATCCAGGATAATGACATCCGGCCGGCCATGCCTTTCGATGAAGGCCTCGTCCAGCACGTCCTTCATGTCTCCGGCAAAGAACTCACAGTTGGTGATACCGTTGGCATCGGCATTGACTTTAGCGTCCTCGATGGCCTCCGGCACATATTCAATACCGATGACGTGGGATGCCTGCCGGCTCACGAACTGGGCGATGGTACCTGTTCCGGTATAGAGATCATAGACCAGTTCATGTCCGGTGAGAGCGGCGAACTCCCTGGCAACGCTGTATAAACGGTACGCCTGGCGGGAATTGGTCTGGTAGAAGGACTTGGGGCCGATCTTGAAACGAAGGCCCTCCATTTCCTCGTAAATGGCGTCTTCTCCCTTGTACAGGACAGGGGACTGGTCCGATATGGAATCGTTCAGTTTTTCGTTGATAATGTAATAGAGGCTGGTAATCTGGGGGAAAGCGGCCGCAACGGAATCCAGAAGCGCTATGCGGTTTTCCCTTTCTTCCCGGGCAAACACCACAATGAGCATGAAATCTCCCTTTTCCGTGCTTCTGACAAACATATTGCGGAAAAAGCCCCGGTTTTCCCGGATATTGTAGAATTCCAGCCCGTGATCCAAGCAGAACTGCTTGATATGCAGACGGATAGCATTGGAAGGCTCCTTCTGCAGGTGGCATTCCCGGATATCCAGGACCTTGTCGAAAAACTTGCCTACGTGGAAGCCCAGGCCCACTTTTTCCTTATCAGAAAGGGCATCGGGATTCTCATCCTTGAGGATCCAGCGGCTACAGGAAGCACTGAATTCCAATTTGTTACGATAGTAACGGGTGGCCTCGGAGGGGAGGGTAGGCCTGATTTCAGGCACCTGAAGATGGCCGATTCTCACCAGCTGGTCTTCCACCTGCTGCCGCTTGGCATCCAGCTGCATCTGGTAAGGGAGCGGCTGCCAACGACACCCGCCACAGACGCCAAAATGCTCACAGAAAGGCTCCAGGCGATGCTCTGAAGGCTTTACAATGCGTTTGATAAAGCCTTCCATATAATTCTTTTTCTTCTTGTATACCTGAATGTCCACCACGTCTCCGGGAACGGCGAAATCCACAAACACTACCATGCCGTCCACGTGCGTGAGCGCTTTGCCTTCGGCGGCCACCGCTTCGATGGTCACGCCTTCCAGCACCAGATCAATGCGTTTTCTGCTCATTTTTCACAAAAATGCCGACAGGGGATTCTCCTTCTATCGGCAAGTTAACATAATATAAATTGTGTAACTAAATGAACTTTTCCTTGTTCAGCACAGGATTGCTGTAGATGTGCAGGAAAATGTCCTTCAGTTCCTTCTGGTCCAACGTGGTTTCCACCAGCTTCAGCTGACCAGCCACATATTCCTGGAAAGCTTCCAGATCCGCCTTGTCGTAATGGTCTGCGTACTTGGTGGTGTTATTCACCCAGTCATAGGCCATATAATTGGTTTTCCAAAGTTTGTAGCCCTGGATGACGCGGCGGTCTACGGCATAGCGCATCTTCTTGTAGCGGTCGTTCTTGTCGCATTCGGCCGCCTCGATAATCTCGGCCTCCGTAATGGGCGAATCGATGTTCATATGAACGTTGCCCTTTTGCTGCTTGATACCCAGAATGATGCTTTCCAGATCCTCCAATTCCCGTTTTACATACTTCTGCGTGCGGGAAATGAGCAACTCCCTGGCTTTCATGATGTCGCAGGGCTCGTATTCGTAGGACATACTGATGGGAACAATCTGGATTTCCTTGAAATTCTCCACAAAATCCTTTGTACCGCTCATATCCACCATCTTCAGAAGGCCCTGCTCCGTTACGTCCATGCCATCCTTGGTACGGCCCTGGCGCTGGGCAATCCATACGGAACTGTGCCCGGAAGTAATGCTTTCGCGGATGTACTTGGACAGCTGCTGGGAAGAAAGATACAGTTCCCGGGCCGATATCCCCCGAATCACCTTGATCATACGATTAGAGCGGATAAGCAGCTCTACAGACTTCTGTTTCAATAAGTTATCTCCAACACAAATCTCGGTGGGCTGGAGGTCGTTCTCCATCAGGATTATCTGCATAATGGCCGGATCCAGGATGATGTCCCGGTGATTGGACATAGCCAGATACTTCCCTTCCAGGTTTTTGATATTCTCTATTCCGGCATAGGTAAACTCCGTCATCGTGGTGGAAATCACCCAGCGGATAGCCTTGGACATGACTAGCATCTGGAAATCATCCACGGTGTGAATGCTCCTGAGCAGTTCTGCCAGAAAACTGGCGGGCTTGTCCGGAAAAATGTACCTGGAAATCCAGGGCGTGTTGGGGTGGTTAGCCAAACGCGATAATGCAGCAGCCGTTTCTTCGTCGTTGAACGGAGCAATATCGGTAAATTCTGTCAGATCCATAAAAATCTCACTTGATGTTTCTATGCAAAGATAGCAAAACTTATCGAATATTCCCTATCCCCTTTCCAGCAAGGAGCTGTCGCCATAACTGAGGAACCTAAAGTTATGCTTTAATGCATACTCGTAAATGCTTCGCCAATCTCCATTTACGAAAGCAGACACCAATAGAATAAGGGTGCTTTCAGGCTGATGAAAGTTGGTCACAAGTTTGTCTACCAGCCGGAAACGGAACCCGGGAACGATAATGATGCGGGTTCCCGCCACAAGATTATCCAACTTATTGTCATCCAAATATTTAACGATAGCCATCAAGGCTTCGTCCGTGGAATAGGGGTATTCCCGGGTATACGGAGCCCACTGCTCCACATCCTGCGGAACTCCCCTTTCCAGGCAGCTCACGCCAACATAATAAAGGGACTCCAGGGTGCGGACAGAGGTGGTTCCGACGGCCAGCAAAGGCCCGTTTTTATGCGCCAGACGCTCTATCAGGGCCCTGGAAACCACAAAAGGCTCCCGGTGCATCGGGTGCTCAGAGACAAGGGAACTCTTCACCGGCAGGAATGTACCCGCCCCTACATGAAGACACACGGTTTCCATGTCTATCCCCTTGTCCCTCAAGCGGTCCAGAACCGCCTGAGTAAAGTGCAAACCGGCCGTAGGAGCGGCTACAGAGCCTCTTATATGGGCATAAACCGTCTGATATCGCTGCGTATCAACCTCTTCCGACTCCCGGTTCAGGTAAGGAGGAATGGGCACGGTACCGGCCAGTTCCAGAACCTTGGAAAACGGAGCTCCTCCCTGCCAGGAAAAATGCACGATTCCCGTTTGTCCCTCTCTGTGTAACAATTTTGCTCGCAACGAAAGTGCCTCCAGAATATTATCAGAGGCCGGATTGTACAAATGAAGGACATCTTCTTTCCATTTTTTGGCATTGCCTATCACGCACTTCCAGGAACACTCTGAAATTGTTCCAAAGGCCAGGTTATATTCTACCGGATCCACCGGTTCCAGGCAAAAAATTTCTATATGAGCCCCACTTTCTCTTTGAAAATGGAGCCTCGCCGGGACCACTTTTGTGTCATTGAAAACCATCAAGGTCTCCGAGGAAAGAAGATCCGGCAAATCGCGGAAAGTTTTTTCATCAATCTGACCGGCCCGGTAGTGAAGAAGCTTCGTCGCATCTCTTTCCGGAAGAGGGTATTTGGCAATTCGCTCGTCATCGAGACCGTAATTATAGTCTTCAATGTGGATTTCGGGTATCATTTTGTCCAGTTCAATAATTTGAACAAAGATACATCATTTACCCCAAATACGAAAACCTTGTCCCAGACCTATTCTATTTCATTATTTTGTACACAAAACTGAAACACGAATTTCATTGTTTTGTTCACAAAACTGAACATTGTGCACAATATTCAATCCGCTGAAACAGGGCCGCTAAATCAAAATCATAAATTTTTATCGATACTTTTTCATGTGTAGTATTCGTCGCATAATCAGTTATTTATATATTTCGTACTTAAGTTTTAATTAACCTTGCCAAAGAGCAAACTCAGGAAAACACGCCGCTAAAAGTGAATAAGTAAGAATACATTTACAATTTAATTATTTATAATCAGTTATTTACATGATACAATATAAAGGATTAGTTCGTGGCAGCAAATGCGAAAACCACCTCTATCCCATATTTTGCCCCCAAAAATTATTTGTTTTCTCAAAATTAATGTTTTATATTTGTGGCGAACAAGTTCACAAATATGAATCGAAGGCTTTTACAGTTCCTGCAAGCAGAGAACATTACACAAACCCAGTTGGCAGACACTTTGTCTGTCGCCAGAGGCAGCGTGTCCAACATTCTGGCCGGGAGAAACAAGCCCGGATACGATTTTTTGGAGAGTTTAATCCTACACTACCCCAATCTGAACCTGGAATGGCTTCTCAGTGGAAAAGGCAAGATGTATCACGATGCGTCAGAAGCTTCGGCTCCCTCCGTGGAAAGCGCTCCAGCACAGGATGAGCCCGTCCAGCTGGATCTTTTCTCCATTCCGGCGCCCTCCACCAACAAGGAGATCTCCAAAATAATGGTATTCTTCTCGGACAAAACCTTTCAGGAATTCCGTCAATGCGAATAATATTATTAACTTTGCAGCGTAAGAAACGCTGCTATGTGTCTATTCAAATCGCATAAAAAGAAGGCGCTGGACACCACGTTCGCGGGTCTGTCCTTCAAGAATCCGGCCGGTATACGCCAAAGCCCCAGTCTTCGCCAGCTGAAAGACTGCAAAACCTACGGCGCAGGCTTCGTAACTCTCTCTCCTCCGTCAGAGGAGGTCCTAAGCTGGATCCTGGGCCTGCAGGAATATAGAAATAAAACCATCCTGGCCGTAAACGTATCGGCAGATCTAAGCCGGACTTTTTCCCTGGTTTACGATTTTTCAGACCTTATTATAATAGATCCGGATCTGGATCATGGGATAGACTCCCCCGACATCTCAGATACAACCGTCCTGCTGGACGATGTAGTGAACCTGCGTCTGTGCTACGAGCACTACACTCCCATCGCCCTCAGAATCTCCCACGGACATACACCTGACGAGATTAGCGCTCTGCTGGACCACTGCCGCCTGTCCGGGATAGACGCCGTGGTAGTGCCAGCCAGGAAAGTGGGCTGGGTACTGGACCAAACACAGCACCGCTTCCCTGTCATAGGATCGGCGGATACCATAGAAGATGCCCTGGAGTGCCTCCAGGCAGGCGCTTCCCTGGTTGAAACCACCCTTCGGCCTTTCCCGTTCCAAAAATTGTTGATCCATTTAGCACAACCCGATAAATGAAAAAAGCCTGTATCGTTACCATCGGTGACGAAATTCTGATTGGCCAGGTTCTGGACACCAACTCCAGGCATCTGGCCATTGCCTTGGAAGAAATCGGCCTGCACGTATGCAGGATGCTCTCCATAGGAGACCGGGCCGATGAAATAGAATCCACCCTCACCCGGGAACTGGCCCAGAACGATGTTGTAATCACGACGGGGGGCCTGGGACCCACCAAAGACGATATCACCAAAGGTGTGCTGGCCCGTCTCACCGGCAGCAAAAGCCTGGTAAGACATCCCGGTCAGCTGGAAAAAGTGCATTCCATCCTCCAGAGCCGGGGACTGGACGTCCTCCCCATCAATCTGGCCCAGGCCGATGTTCCGGATACCGCCGAAGTCCTCGTGAACCAGCTGGGAACGGCTCCCATCATGATTTTCAGGAATGTGAAAGGAGGAGGAACGCTGTATTCCCTGCCCGGGGTACCCCACGAAGCGGTGGGCGCCATCCCCTCCGTTCTGGAAGACATCCGGCAGCACCAACAGCTTTCCAGCATACTCCATCGGAACATAATGGTATACGGAATAGCGGAGAGTGCCCTGTCGGAACGCATTGCCTCCTGGGAAGATGCTCTCCCGGAGGAGATGCACCTGGCGTATCTTCCCAATCCCCTCACCGGCATCCGGCTCCGGCTATCCTGCTATGGAGGAGACCCTGAAGAAGAAAGGAAGAAAATGGAAGCCCGGATGGAGCAACTGAAATCTATCCTGGGCCCGTTGGTTTATGCCGACGAAGATTCCAACCTGGAAACCCAGCTGGGCAAACTTCTGAAACAGCATTCCCTCACGGTCTCCTGTGCAGAATCCTGTACAGGAGGAGAAATAGCTCACCTGTTCACATCTGTGCCCGGCTCATCGGCATACTTCCTGGGCTCCGTCACATCTTATGCCATCTGTGTGAAAGAAAAAGTTCTGGGAGTTCCCTCCCAAACCATAGAAAAATTTGGAGTGGTCAGTTCGGAAGTGGCGGCGGCCATGGCCGAAGGAGTGAGGAAGCTCACGGGCAGCGACTACTCCGTTGCCACCACCGGACTGGCCGGTCCGGGAGGAGATGAGTTCAATCCGGAAGGAACCGTCTGGGTGGGAGTGGCCACTCCCCGGCACACCGTTACGGTCAAATACAATTACAAAAACGACCGCCTCCGAAACATTGAGCGCTTCGCGGCATCGGCCTTGAACTTCCTGAGGCTGCAAATCCTCGAAGAAATCTAATTTCTTGACTATAAATAAAAGAAACACAAATGTTAACAGTTATAACATTTGTGTTTCTTTTTGGCTTAAATCAACCTAATATCCTTATTCAGAGCACTTTATGACTCTTTTCCATACTTCCATCAAATTGGCACCGGAAATCTTGTCAATCTGCTCTTGAGCGTATCCGCGACGCCTCAGTTCTTCCCAAAGGACATCGGACTGTCCAATGTTTTCCACATCGGCAGGAGGAAGAAGAATACCGTCAAAATCGGAGCCGATTCCTACGTGGTCGATCCCCGCCCACTTTACGGCATGGTCTATATGATCGGCAATCTCTTTCACTCCCGGACGCCTGATCTCTTTCTTCAGCCGCTCTTGCATCCGCAGCCAGGCTTTTACTTTTTCGGCATTACCGGGGTCCTGAATGAAGGCTTCTTCCACTTTCTCCCCTTCATCCAGCAACGCCGCCTCCCGGGGATCCTTACCAAAATCATCCGAGAGAAAACCTGGGTTGTAATTGATTCCCACGTAACCGTCCTTCTCCCCCAACGCCTGCAGCATCTCGTCCGTTAGGTTGCGGCGGTGACTGCAAAGGGAGCGGCAGCAGGAATGCGTGGCCACAATCGGAGCCTCCGACAGTTTGATGCAGTCCCAGAAGGTCTGGTCTGATGCATGGGAAAGGTCTATCATCATTCCCAGAGCATTCATTTCGGCCACCACCTGCCGGCCGAAAGGGCTCAGCCCCCCCCAGCGCTTTCCTTCGGCGGCACTGTCGGCAATGGCATTGTCTCCGTTGTGCGTAAGCGTTAAATAGCTCACGCCCAGACGGTAGAAGGTTCTCAGGAGCGAAAGCGACTCCTGGATGGGAGCCCCGTTCTCCATTCCCATGAACAGGGAGATAATCCCCTCCTCCCGGTTGCGAGCCGCCTCTTCAGGAGTAAAGGTGACCGCCACGTTGTCCGGATTGGCATCGGCCACATCATAAACGGCCGAAATCATCTCCAGGGCATAGCGGGTAGCCGCATCCGGAAACATTTCCGGCGGAGTATAGAGAGCGAAAAAGGCTCCGTCTACCCTTCCGGCTTTCATCTTGGGAAGGTCCACGTGGGCCTGCGGGTTGTCAATCTCCAGGTTCCTCAGCCGCATCAGCTGGGAAGGAGTATCCATATGCGAGTCGTAAATCATAAGCTAATCCAATTGCTCCATCAGCAGGGTCCACTCATCCGTATCGGCATCCAGGGCCCGTTTGAGTTCCAGGTACTCCCGCGTCAGTTCCATAATATCATCCTTTTCGGAGGGGTTGGCAAGAACTGTCTCAATCTCCCCCATCCGCTTTTCCCGCTTTTCAATCTCCTTTTCCAGGAAACTCACCCGGTTCTGGATTTTCCGCTGCTCTTTGGAAATAAACTTCTGCGCCTGGAAGGCCTGGGCCGATTCTTTCTTCTGAGCCGGCTTCTCCTCAGCCTCAGCAGGGGCCGGATGGTTTCTCTCCAGTTCCTGGAGGGATTCCAGTTTCCGTTTTTGCAGGAATTCCTGCACGCCGCCCAGATGTTCTTTCACCTTCCCGTCCCGGAATTCGTAGAGCTTGTCCACCAGGCCGTCCAGGAAATCCCTGTCGTGCGATACCACAATCAGAGTGCCGTCGAAAGACTTGAGGGCTTGCTTGAGCACATCCTTGGAGCGGATGTCCATGTGGTTGGTGGGTTCATCCAGCGCCAATACATTATAAGGAGAGAGCATCAGCTTGGCCATGCCCAGCCGTGCCCGCTCTCCTCCGCTGAGGACAGAAACCTTCTTGTCGATATCCTCTCCCTTGAAGAGAAAAGCGCCCAGAATGTCTCTCAGTTTGGTGCGGATCTCCCCCACCGCAATGCGGTCCAGCGTGCCAAAAACGGTTTCGGAAGGGTCCAGGATGTCTTCCTGGTTCTGGGCATAATAGCCGATATGGACATTGTGCCCGACACGGGCCTCCCCGGAAATGGGATCCAATTCCCGCATGATCACACGCATCAGGGTGGTTTTTCCCTCTCCATTCCGGCCGATCAGAGCCACCTTCTCCCCTCTTTTAATCTCTATCTGAGCATCGGAAAATACTACTTTCTGCGGGTAGCCAACCTTTAGGTCAACTCCCTTAAATACCACATCTCCAGAGCGTTCCGCAGGAGGAAATTTCAAAGAGAGTTTGGAATTGTCGCTTTCGTCAATCTCTATCCGGTCCAGTTTCTCCAAGGCCTTGATACGGGACTGAACCTGATTGCTCTTGGTGGGCTTGTTCCTGAAGCGATTGATGAAGTCCTCCGTCTTTTCAATCATCCGCTGCTGATTTTCGTAAGCAGCTGTCTGCTGAGCCAGGCGTTCTGCCCTGAGGCCGACATACTGACTATAAGGTACTTTATAATCATGGATATGCCCCAGCATGATTTCCACCGTACGAGTGGTGACATTATCCAGGAACTTGCGGTCGTGGGAAACCAGAAGAACCGATCCCCGGAAACTCTTCAAGTAATCTTCAAACCACTCAATTGATTCAATATCAAGGTGGTTAGTTGGCTCATCCAAAAGTAATACTTCAGGTGAAGAGAGGAGGATTTTGGCCAGCTCTATCCGCATATTCCAACCCTGGGAAAAGGTTTCCGTCTTTCGCCCCAGTTCGTCTTCTTTGAACCCCAGGCCAAACAGGACCTTCTGAGCACGGGCCTCCGGAGACAGGCCGGATTCCAGCGCCAGGGTATCATTTATTTCGTTAAGACGTTCAATTAAAGACGCGTAATCGCTTGATTCATAATCCGTTCTATTTGATAATTCACCTGTAATCCGGTGCAATTCGTCTTCCAGAGAATGAATATGATCAAAGACAGAAAGGACTTCCTGGAGAACGGTATGCCCCTTGTGATGCTCCATAACTTGGGGCAGATACCCGATCCTGACGCCGGAGGGCTTTTCCACACTCCCTTTCGTAGGCGACTGCTCCCCTGTTATAAGCTTCATCAAGGTAGATTTGCCGGCACCATTTTTACCCACCAGGCCAATCTTATCCTGTTCGCTGATATGGAAATTAATCCCATCCAGCAGGACATAGCTGCCGTAGGCCACGGTTACATTACTGACAGATATCATTCTTCAGCAGGAACTTTCCTCCTGCAAAGGAGGATGGAGAATTCAAACAGGCCATACAGAGGAATGGCCAGGACAAACATAGAGAAAGGATCGCTTGGTGTAATTAAAGCGGCTAATACTAAGACAATTACAACCGCATACTTGCGCCATTGCTTTAAGTTATCCCTGGTAACCACACCCAGACTGGACAGAACCAGGATCACAGTAGGAAATTCAAACAGAATCCCTATCAGGAACACCATCGAAGTGAAAAGGGACATATAGGAACTGAGCGAGATGGTATTGACAATGGCATCGCTCACCGTAAAATTCACAAAGAAAATCAAGCAAACCGGCAATACCACAAAATACCCCACAGCCACTCCCAGATAGAAAAGCGCGGAAGAAAGGCCGAATGCCCGGCTCACCGCTTTCTTCTCGTGTTCGTACAGGGCCGGAGCAATGAATTTCCAGATTTCCCAGATCACATAGGGAAAAGCCAGCACCAGACCGCACAGCATCGCCACCTTCAGGTAAAAGAAGAACTGGGCCGACAAATCTATGTTGATCAGATCCATCGAGAACTCCACGCCCGGGAGGCGATACAGGGGAAAATCCGGCCGAGTGGGCCAGAAGACCACTTTGAAGAGGGGTTTAGGAAAAGCCAGAAATACAATGGAAGCCAAAGCTACCCCCAGCACTGAGTGGAGCAGCGTTCCCCTCAGCGCCTCAATGTGGTCCCAGAAGGACATTTCTACGTCCTTCTGCTCCACTTACTTTTCTTCCTTCTTGTTGTCGACGGTAGCGTCTACATCCTTGATTTCCTTCTCCACCTCGTTCATTCCCTCCTTGAAACTCTTGACACCCTTGCCGACTCCCTTCATCAGTTCAGGAATCTTCTTGCCACCAAAAAGGAGAACAATCACAAGAACAATGAGGACAATCTCCCAGGTTCCAAACATAAGCGGGTAAGTAAGCATAGTATTAAGCATTAATGAATTTTTCAAACAGTTCGGTCACAGGCTCCGGACAACGCACCGGCATAAAAGTTTCCTTATTGAGGAATCCCAGGGTAACACTCCCCTCCGCACAAAGCACACCGTCCTGGTTATAAACGGTCTGCTTGATGACCATCTTGGCCATCGGAACCCGGTTCACTTCGGCCGTCGCCGTGAGGACATCTCCCATCCGGGCGGGATGCCGGAAGTGGCATTCCACAGACACGATGGGGACCAGCACTCCCAGTTCCTTTTCGCACTTTTCAATAGGGAATCCCAGCTGGACCATCATCTCGTCCCGGGCTATCTCGAAGTAACGGATGTAATTGGAGTGGTGAACCACCGCCATTTGATCCGTTTCGTAGTACCGGACAGGGAAAGAAGTCTTAAAAATAGCCATAACAAAAATGTTACTACATTTAACAATTTTGTTTTATCATTACTTTTTCAACGCCTTAAGCTTGGATTCCAGACTTTCAATCTTGGAGAGCGAATCGGCCTCTTTTTTGCGTTCGTTCTCGATGACAGCCGCCGGAGCGTGGGCTACGAAGTTCTCATTGGAGAGTTTTGCCCGCACTCCCTGCAGGAATTTCTGCTGGTATTCCAGTTCTTTTTGGGCTTTTTCAATCTCTTCCTGGACATTCACCAGACCGTCCAGTTTCACGAACATTTCCTGGGTGCGCACCATGAAGCCCATCCCCTGGGCATCCCCAAACTCCCCTGTCAGTTCGGCCTTCACGCCGGCCATCTTCTCCAGAATGGGAAGGCAAGGGAAGGAAGTTCCCTTGATAAGAAGATGCAGGTTTTCCTTGGGAGCGATGTTGCGCTGGTTGCGGACGGAACGGACGCCGTTCACCGCTTCGGCCACCAGGGCGAAGTTCTCCAGCACGGCCGGGTTGTAAGCTTCGGCCTTGGGAGTGGAAGCATACATAATGGTCTCCCCTTCCTTTCTCTCGGCGATGTCCTGCCAGAGTTCCTCGGTGATGAAAGGCATCACGGGATGGATGAGTTTCAGGAGGGCTTCGAAATAGGAAAGCGTTACCTTATAAGTAGCAGGATCTACCGGCTGGCCGAAAGCAGGCTTGATGGCCTCCAGGTACCAGCTGCAGTAATCATCCCAGAAGAGCTTGTAGATGGCCATCAGGGCATCGGAGATGCGGAACTTGCTGTAATGGTCTTCCAACAGCGTGATGGTCTCGGAAAGTTTGGCGGCAAACCACTCGATGGCCTGCACAGCAGCGGGACTCTGGGGAATATCGGCCACCTGGAAACCTTTCACCAGGCGGTAACTGTTCCAGATCTTGTTGCAGAAGGCAGCGCCCTGCTTGATCTGGGCCTCGTCGTAGAAAATATCGTTGCCGGCGCTGGAGCAAAGGAGCATGCCGATACGCACGGCGTCGGCGCCGTAGTTCTCGATAAGGTCAAGGGGATTCGGAGAATTTCCAAGGGTTTTCGACATTTTCCGGCCGATTTTGTCCCTCACGATGCCGGTGAAATACACGTTGGAGAAAGGCTCCTTGCCCATAAACTCCTCTCCGGCCATGATCATACGGGCCACCCAGAAGAAGATGATGTCCGGGCCGGTCACCAGGTCGTTGGTGGGATAGTAATACGCCAAGTCCTTGTTGGGCTGATGCTCCGGATGGCCGGGCTTTTCGGGGTCAAATACGGAAATAGGCCAGAGCCAGGAGCTGAACCAGGTATCCAGCACATCTTCGTCCTGTTTAAGGTCTTCCGCCTTGATATTAGGATTAATAGCTTTCGCTTCTTGAAGTGCTTCTTCAAGTGAGGCGGCCACTACGAACTTGCCGTCGGGCAGGTAATACGCCGGAATACGCTGGCCCCACCACAGCTGGCGGGAGATGCACCAGTCGCGGGCGTTCTCCATCCAGTGGCGGTAGGTATTCACATATTTTTCCGGGATAAAACTGGTGCGGCCGCTCTCCACGGTTTCCAGAGCCATCTTGGCCAGCTGCTCCATCTTCAGGAACCACTGGGCGCTGAGCTTGGGCTCTATGACGGCGTCCGTACGTTCGGAATAGCCCACCGGAGAGATGTATTCTTCGGTTTTCACCAGGTTGCCGGATTCCTCCAGCATCTTCACAATCTTCTTACGGGCTACAAAACGGTCTTCTCCCACCAGAATCTGGGCCTTTTCGTTCAGCTTGCCGTGGTCGTCTATGATTTCCAGCACGGGCAGGTTGTGACGCAGGCCGATTTCGTAGTCGTGAACATCATGGGCAGGGGTTACCTTCAGGCAGCCCGTACCGAAGTCCATCTCCACATAATCATCCTCTATCACGGGAATCTCCCGGTTGATCAGAGGGATAAGCACCTTCTTGCCCTTGAGCCAGAAGTGGCGCTCGTCCTTGGGATTCACGCAGATGGCGGCATCGGCCATAATGGTTTCCGGACGGGTGGTGGCAATCACCAGGAACTTGTCCGTAGGGTTTCCGTTTCCGTCGGAGATGTAGTATTTCAAATGATAGAAATGGCTCTTGGTATCCTTGTGGATTACCTCGTCGTCACTCACGGCGGTGAGGGCTTCCGGATCCCAGTTCACCATTCTCACTCCCTTGTAAATCCACCCCTTCTTATAGAAATAGACAAAGGTGTTGATGACGGCTTCCGACAGGGCTGGTTCCATGGTGAAGCGCGTGCGGTCCCAGTCGCAGGAGCAGCCCAACTTCTTCAGCTGCTGCAGGATAATGCCTCCGTGCTCTTCTTTCCACTCCCAGGCATGCCGGAGGAATTCTTCCCGGCCGATGTCCTCCTTGCGGATTCCCTGGGCCTTGAGCTTGGCTACCACCTTGCTTTCCGTGGCAATGGAAGCGTGGTCCGTTCCGGGCACCCAGCACGCATTTTTGCCGTCCATACGGGCTTTGCGGATGAGCACATCGTTGAGAGTGTTGTTGAGCACGTGACCCATATGCAGGATTCCGGTCACATTGGGCGGCGGAATCACGATGGTATAAGGCTGTTTCTCATTGGGTTCACTATGGAAAAACTTGTGGGCCAGCCAGTAGGCATACCACTTGTCTTCCACTTCTTTGGCACTGTACTTTGCAGCGAGTTCTTTCATATAGGATTTAACGTTTTTTCAATCCAACAAATTTAAGGAAATTTTGTTAATTTTGCACAAATTAACACGTCTTATGGATAACAATCAACCCAAACCCCAGAATCAGATCAGTCTGGAACTGAAACCGGAAGTGGCCAAGGGATGCTACTCCAATCTGGCCATCATTTCCCACTCCAGAAGCGAATTCATCATAGATTTTGCCACCACCCTCCCCGGCATCGCCAAGCCGGAGATCGGCAACCGCATTATCATGACGCCGGAACACGCCAAGCGCCTGATGAATGCCCTTTTTGACAACATTTCCAAGTACGAGGCCCAGTTCGGAGTCATTGATCTGGGTGGCGGAAAAGGCCCTCAGGCCGGCGGCAACACTTTTAACCTGGCCGATTTCGGCCCGCTTGGAGGAGGCAGCAAGTCTTAAGAGATGGATCTGAAGACCATTAAAGCCTTCGCCTTCGATATCGACGGCGTGGCCACGGAAGGCACGCTTCTCTGCACTACGGATGGAGATTTTCTCCGCATCTACGACGCCAAGGACGGCTTTGGCATCCGCATGGCTGCGATGAACGGTTTTCCCGTTGCCGTGATTACGGGCGGCAGTTCGGAGAGCATCCGCAAACGGATGACGGCCAGCGGCGTCAAGTCCGAAGACGTATTCCTTCACTGTAGAAACAAGATGGAGGAATTCACCTTATTCTGCGATCGTTACAAACTTTCACCTAAAGAAGTAATGTACTTTGGGGACGACGTCCCGGACATCGAAGTCATGAAGGCCTGCGGCTGCGCCGTCTGCCCCTCCGATGCGGTAGTGGAAGTACAGAAAGTGGCCGACTGGATGACCGACGCCCCCGGCGGGAAAGGCTGCCTGCGGGAAGCCATCGAGAAGACCCTGAGAAAACAGGGCAAGTGGATCTTTGATCCCGAAACCTACAAAAAGCAGTTCTGATGGATCTCAAAGGAAAGCACATCATCCTGGGCAGCAATTCTCCAAGAAGAAGAGAATTGCTTAAAGGATTAGATATTGATTTTGAGGTAGATACAAATAATAACTTCGAGGAAAGATTCGGACAAGAAGTCCCCTACGGCCAGGTACCCCGGCTGATGGCCCAGGGCAAGTCCCACGGTTTTCATCGGCCTTTAAAAGAGAACGAAATCCTCATCACGGCCGATACCATGGTCATCCTTCCTGCCACGGAAGACCGGCCCGGAGAAATCCTGGGAAAACCCAGGGACCGGGAAGACGCCTGCCGGATGCTCCGGGACCTCTCCGGCCGAAAACACCACGTCACCACTGCCGTCACCCTCAGGGACGCCAGCCGTGAAGAGACTTTCGACGTTACCACCGAAGTCTGGTTCAAGGAGCTCTCCAACGAAGAAATATCCTATTACGTAGACACTTACAAGCCTTTTGACAAAGCGGGCGCCTACGCCATCCAGGAGTGGATCGGCCACATCGGCATCACCCGCATCGAGGGCTCTTACTTCAACGTGGTGGGCTTCCCCGTCCAGCGCGTGTACGAAGCCCTAAAACGTTTCCTGTGAATCCTTTCAGCCGCATCATCCTGGACTGGTACTCCGAAAACGAAAGGGATCTGCCCTGGCGGAGGACCCGGAATCCGTATGCGGTCTGGCTCAGTGAAATCATCCTCCAGCAGACCCGCATAGCCCAGGGGACGGCGTACTGGCACCGGTTCATGGAGCGCTTCCCTACGGTAAAAGACCTGGCCGAAGCCTCAGAAGATGAGGTTTTGCGTATCTGGGAAGGTCTGGGCTACTATTCCAGGGCCCGGAACCTGCACGCCGCCGCCCGCCAGATTGTGGAAATGGGCGGCTTTCCCAACACCCTGGAAGGCATCAAGGCCCTTAAAGGCGTGGGAGACTACACCGCCGCCGCCATCGGCTCCATCTGCTTCGGCCTGCCGGCTGCCGTCGTAGACGGTAATGTGTACCGCGTGCTGGCCCGGCACTTCGGAATCAGCACTCCCGTAGGGACCACAGAGGCCAAAAAAGAATTCACGGCCCTGGCCGACAAGCTCCTTCCCCCCGACGAACCTGCCCGGTTCAACCAGGGAATGATGGATTTTGGAGCCCTGCAATGCACGCCGCAGAATCCATCCTGTCTCACCTGCCCCCTGCAGCCCTCCTGCCATGCTTTCCGGACGGGCCGGGTGAACCTTCTCCCTGTCAAGAAACCGGCTGTCAAGGTGCAAGAGCGTCGTTTCAGCTACATCTACGTGCGATTTAACGGAGAAACCGCCATCCGACGCCGCGGCCCCGGAGACATCTGGCAAGGGCTATACGAGCCGCTGGTAACAAGCCCCACGGCCGAAGATAATTATTTTTCGTGCAGTAGCCCGAAAAACCAATTTCCTTCGGCCATCGCAAAACCCACGCTCATACGAAGTGGCGTAAAGCATCAGCTTACACATCGTACCATTCTGGCAGACTTTTACTTATGGGAGCCGGAAAATCGGCCGGAATTACCGGAAGGATATTTCTGGATAAAAGAAACGGAGCTTGACCGTTATGCCAAGCCCCGTCTTTTCGAACTTCTGCTGGAAGCCCTCTAGTCCTCCGGCTCTTCCTCCGGCAGCACTATCTGCTTATACTGGTTCTTGCGTTTGAGCCAGCGCTCCCTGGCGTACTGCTGCATATCCGTAATGGTATCATTCTCGTCTATAATCTCCATTCCCAGAATGGTTTCCATAATATCTTCTAAAGTGATGATTCCCTGGAAACAGCCATAATCGTCTATGATGAGGGCAATCTGGTCCCGGGTCTTGAGAAGACTTTCCCAGATGTCGGATACGGACGTCTCCTCGTGGAAGGCCGCAATCTTCCGCTTGATGCTTTTCAGGCGCATATCAAACTTGTCCTCGGCCAGGTTCTCCAGGACGTCGTACCGCAGGATATAGCCCGTAATGAATTCCGGAGAATCTGAATAGACGGGGATGCGGGAATTGTGGGAAAGGTCCTCCTGCTTGTAGAACTGCTTCAGCGTCATCGATTCCGGGGCGATGGCCGCCACAATGCGCGGGGTCATGATGTCGTACGCCTTGATATCGTCCAGTTTGATGATGTTCTGGATCACCTTGTTCTCGCTGTTGTCCAGCACACCTTCTTCCTCTCCCATATTGGCCATGGCCGATACTTCCTCGCGGGAGATGCCGGTGTCCGGATCTTCGTCCGAGATGCTGTGATGCAGCTTTTCAATAAGCCAGACAATGGGGAAAAGCAGGTATACCAGAAACTGCATCAGCTGGGACAACCAGAGGAGATTTTTCCAATGGGAGGTGCCGATGCTCTTGGGAACGATTTCCGAGAAAACCAGGATGAGCAGGGTCATTGCGGCGCTGATGATGCCGAACCAGTGGTCTCCTCCCGAAAGGGCGGTGGCCTGGTGACCCACCGCCGCCGCACCCAGGGTATTGGCGATGGTATTAAGGGAAAGAATGGCCCCCAGGGGGCGTTCCGGTTCCTGCTTGAGTTTCAGGAATAGAGCAGCGTTCTTGTCTCCTTCGTCCTCCTTCATATTGATGTAGGAGATGGGGGTGGACATAAGTACAGATTCCAGCAATGAGCAGAGAAAGGAGATGCCCATCGTCAGAAGCAGGTATATGATCAGCAGTGTCATTGTCTATTTTTGAATTTGCAAAGGTACTGATTTTTCGCGAATTCCATCCAGGTTCAGGAGAAATCAGTTTTATTTTGATTTTTCTTCAAAACTCGCTAAATTTAACCGAATTTATAACGATTGAAGCGAACAGATGATAAAACTAGCCGCCATCGGAGTCGGAAACCGCACCGGAAAATACTTAACCTACTTCATGCAGCACCCACAAGAGGTGGAGTTAGTGGCATTTGCAGAGCCCAACTTAATTAGAAGAGAGGCCTGCCGGAAGCAGTTTTCCCTCCCCCAGGCAGTCTGTTTTGCATCGTCCGAAGAGCTCTTTGATAATTACCAGGGTCCTTGCGACGGAATCATCATCGGATCGCCGGACCGCTACCACTATGTACAGGTGATGCAGGCCATCCGGAGAGGCTGGCACGTCCTGCTGGAAAAGCCGGTCGCCCAGTCCTATCAGCAGTGCCTCCAGCTGTCCGAAGCCGCCCGCGCCCGGGGAGTAAAAATTGGCGTTTGCTATGTGCTCCGCTTCATTCCCTTATACCGCAAGGTGAAGGAACTCCTCAGCGAAGGGGCCATCGGCCGCATTACAGGCGTTTCTCACCAGGAATTCGTGGGGAAAGACCGTATGCTGCACACCTATGTCAGGGGATATTGGAACCGGGCCGAGGATTCCACGCCTTCGTTCATCTCCAAATGCTGCCACGACGTGGATATGCTCCTGTGGACCACCGGAGCCCACATCAAACAGGTGCAGAGCGCCGGCAGCCTGGAGTGGTACAAGCCGGAGAATGCCCCCGCAGGCAGCACAGACCGCTGCATCACCTGCCCGATAGAGCCCGGCTGCTCGTATTCGGCCCTTGACATGTACCTCAGAAGAGGAGTCTGGACCAGCAACTTCCCCATCCCGGAAGGGAAAACGAAGCAGGAAGTGCTGCAGGAAGAGGTAGAGAAAGGCCGCTTCGGCCGCTGCGCCTTCCGCTGCGACAACAATGTGGCAGACCGCCAGCTGGTCACCCTCACCGCCACGGACGGCATCCTCCTGACCATCGAGATGAATGCCCTCACCCGCCGGGAAGGCCGGAAGACCGTTTTTACCGGAACGGAGGGAGAACTCATTTCGGATGAAAGCAGCCTGGAAGTAAGAGACCGGCAGGGAAACCTGGTGCAGTCCTATGACTTCAGCCAGGACGCCTCCCTCCCTTTTCACTGCAACGCAGACCTCGCCCTGGTAGAAGATTTTGTGCAGGCCTTAAAGGACCCTTCCCGCCAGCCTGCCATAACCCTGGAAGATGCTCTGGAAAGCCACCGCATCTGTTTCCAGGCCGGATAGAAAGCAAGTTTTAAACCCAAAACACTAAATTTATGACCAAAGAAATTTCCAGAAGATCGTTCCTTAAGGCAGGAACCGCAGCCGCCATTGGTCTTACCGTGGCCCCCAAATCCGTACTGGCCAAAGCCAAGGATGTTCCCCCGCCCCCGATGGACCGCAAGCTCAAGGTGCTCGCTGTAGGTATCGGCGGCCGTGGTGCCGCGGACATTGCGGAAGTAGCCAAGACCGAGGAAATCATCGGCCTGTGCGATGTGGACTGGAAGTACGCAGACCACGTGTTCAAGACGTATCCCAACGCCAAGAAGTACAGCGACTACCGCGTGATGTTCAAGGAGCTGCTGCCGGAGGCCGATGCCGTTATCGTGGCCACCGCAGACCACACGCACGCCATCATTGCCGCCGAAGCCATCAAGGCCGGCAAGCACGTTTACTGTGAAAAGCCCCTCACCCGCACCGTTTACGAATCCCGCCTGCTCACCAAGCTGGCCAAGAAGTACCGGGTAGCCACCCAGATGGGTAACCAGGGTGCTTCTGAGGAAGGGGTCCGCAAGGTCTGTGAATGGATCTGGAACGGAGAAATCGGTGAAGTCACCCGCGTGGATGCCTTTACGGACCGTCCCATCTGGCCCCAGGGTCTGGAGCGTCCCGCCAAGGCAGAGAAGGTGCCCAAGACCATGAACTGGGACTGCTTCATCGGCCCCGCCCCGATGCGCCCCTACCATTCTATTTATACTCCCTGGAATTTCCGCGGCTGGTGGGACTTCGGTACCGGCGCCCTCGGAGATATGGCCTGCCACATCCTGCACCCGGTGTTTGCCGCCCTCAAGCTGGGCTATCCCACCAAGGTTCAGGGCAGTTCTACCGCCCTCCTCACCGAATCCTGCCCCCAGGCCGAAAAAGTCCGCTTCGTTTTCCCCGCCCGTGACAATATGCCCAAGGTAGCCATGCCCGAGGTAGTTGTGAACTGGACGGACGGCGGCATCCTCCCGGATCGTCCGGAAGGTCTCCCGGCTGGAAAGGACCTGAACGATGCCGGCGGCTGCCTCATTTTCTATGGCACCAAGGATACCCTCATCTGTGGCTGCTACGGTGTACGTCCGTACCTGCTGAGCGGCCGTAACCCCGAGGTTCCGCACGTCCTCAGAGAGGTGAAAACTTCCCACCAGCAGGACTGGGTGCGCGCCTGCAAGGAGCATCCGGACTATCGCGTCCCCTGCGTTTCGGACTTCGCCCAGGCCGGCCCGTTCAACGAGATGGTCGCCATGGGTGTTGTGGCCGTGCGCCTGCAAAGCCTGAACCAGGAACTGGAGTGGGACGGTGAGAATATGCGTTTCACCAACATTCCCAAGGGTGCCACCATCCGCACCATGATCCACGACGGCTTCTCCATCCACGACGGTCACCCCACCTTCGAGAATGTATACACAGAGCCCGTAGATGCCAACCAGTTTGCCGAAGAGCTCATCAAACCTGTGTTCCGTGACGGCTGGAAACTTCCCGAAATGCCCAAAGATTAATTTACAAAATAGATAACCCATTATGAGAAAACTCCTGTTTTTATCTGCAGCAACCCTTCTGGTTATGAGTGCAGTATCTTGCAAAAACAACAATAAGAAGCAGGGCGGTGTTCCCGCCTACACCGTAGTAGAAGCCCCTCAGGTGAATCTGGACGAATTCCCGGTAGACGAGGACGGCTATGTAGTTCTGTTTGACGGCACTTCCACCAAGGGCTGGCGCGGTTACGGCAAGACCGAACTTCCCGCCCGCTGGGCCATTGAAGACGGTGCCCTCAAATTCAGCGGCACCGGAAGCGGCGAAGGCCAGACCGGAGAAGGCGGAGACATCATCTTTGCCCACCAGTTCAAGAATTTCACCCTGGAAATGGAATGGAAAATCTCCAAGGGCGGCAATTCCGGTATCTTCTACCTGGCCAAGGAAGTGACCACCAAGGACGAGAACGGAAAAGACCGCTACGAGCCCATCTACATTTCTGCTCCCGAATACCAGGTGCTGGACAATGCCAACCACCCGGACGCCCTGCTGGGCGTTGACGGCAACCGCCAGAGTGCCTCCCTGTACGACATGATCCCCGCCAAGCCCCAGAACCAGAACCCTTACGGTGAATGGAACAAGGTGAAGATCCTGGTCTTCAAGGGAACGGTAGTTCATTTCCAGAACGATGAAAAGGTGCTGGAATACCACCTGTGGACCCAGCAGTGGACGGATATGCTCCAAGCCAGCAAATTCTCCCAGAAAGACTGGCCCCTCGCCTTCGAACTGCTGAACAACTGCGGCGGAGAGAACCACGAAGGCTATATCGGCCTGCAGGACCACGGAGACGATGTGTGGTACCGCAACATCCGCATCAAAGTGATGGACTAAGATGAAGAAAGTCTTTTTAGCCCTTGCTCTAGTTGCCATGACAGCCTGTGCAAGCAGCGGGGAAGGCTCTTCTCCCAGGAAGGATATGTGCGTGCAGATGTACTCTGCACGCAGTATCCTTACCCATGAGAACTACGCCGATCTCCTGAAGACCATCGCCTCGATGGGCTACACCGCCGTGGAAACCGCCAGCTATGACGCTGAGAACGGTCTCATCTACGGAGACACGCCCGAAGTATTCAGAAAGAAAGTGGAAGCTGCCGGAATGAAGGTACTCAGCGCCCACGTTTCCCGCGGCCTGTCCCGGGAAGAGCTGGAAAGCGGAGACCTCACGGAAGCCCTCAAATGGTGGGACAAGTGCATCCAGGTGCACAAGGAAGCCGGAATGAAGTACCTTGTAACGCCCTGGATGGGCCTTCAGGAAAACCTGAAGCACCTGCAGGTCTACTGCGACTACCTCAATGAAGTGGGCCGCCGCTGCAAGGCCGCCGGGATGGCCTACGGCTATCACAACCACGCCTACGAGTTTGAGAAGGTGGAAGACCAGGTCATGTACGACTACCTCCTCCAGCACACGGATCCCCAGCTGGTATTCTTCCAGATGGATGTGTACTGGGCCGTCATCGGCAAAGCTTCCCCCGTGGATTACTTTGAGCGCTATCCCGGCCGCTTCCGGATGCTCCACATCAAGGACGAGTGGGAAGTGGGCCAGAGCGGGATGGTGGGCTTTGACGCCATTTTCAAAAATGCCGACAAGGCCGGCCTGGAAGACTTTGTGGTAGAGATTGAAAGGTACAAGCACGAGGATATCCTGGAAAGTTTCCGGGAAAGTGCAGACTACCTTCTTTCCGCACCGTTCGTCAAGGCCACCTACAACAAATAGGATTAGAGACTTCTGATTCCAGCAAGGTCCGGGAATACCCGGGCCTTTTTTTGTTAAAAAAGGCCATTTTCAGTATCTTTGTGGTTTGTAAAAGAACAAGGCAAGCTATGAAGAAAAGACTGATGGCAGCCCTGGGGGCTCTGATGATATTGGCAGCCCCTGTCTGGGCGGTGTTCAAGGAAAAGGACCTGCACCAAACGCTCTCCGTACTTCTGATGGAACTGAAGGAAACCTACAGCGGGATGCTCCAGTTCAGCGGGAGCGTGGAAAAACGGGTCCAGGAGCAGCACCAGCGCCTGGTAGAGCTCATTGACGAGTGCAACGAGCTGTCCCTGATGCTCTACTCCCAGGCGGCCGAAAACACCTTCGACCTCACCTTCGCCCTGAACGAAGTAACCCATCAGTACGAGCAGTTCAAGAGCCAGAGCACCCCCTACGACGAAGTCAAGGCCACCCTCACGGCCCAGATGGACCGATACAACCGCCTGGTGCTCACCCTGAGGAAAATGCCCCCGGAGCGTACGGCAGAAGAGATTGTCCAGGAAAGGAAAGTGGCCGTAGCCCTGGATTCCGTAGCGGTGGCACTGGCCGAGGCCGACACCGCCATCGTGGACACCCCCGAATTCGTCAGAGGAGAAACCACCCTCGCGATGGACGAAGCCACCATTGCGGTGAGGGACAGCTGCCTGTATGTGGCGGAACAGATTGTAGCCTATTACTGGAGCCAGCTCCAGCAGATCCAGAAAGACAACGAGTACTACGAGCAGACGGACGAGCTCCTTCGCAGCGCGTACATCTATGCCAAGGACCAGTACGCCGCCGTGCAGGAGAAACTCTTCGTGCAGGGACAGGGCAATTATTTCAAAACCCTTTCCTCCCTGCCGCGCCGCATCAGCCGGGCCCGGGAAGACATCCGCAGCCGCTATAGCCTGCGCCTGGGCATGGAAGAACACGTTATCAGCTCCTGGAGAGGCCCTATCGTGTTCATATACTCCTTCATGCTGCTGGCCATCCTGCTGCTGGCCACCTTTGTTGCCACCCTCATTGTAAACAAAGGGCTTATGAAAAGCCGTATGGGCCAGGGGGAATGGTTCCGGGACCACAAGGGAATGATCATTGCCCTTCTGGGCGTATTCCTGTTCGGGGTCTTCCTTCTGATCAATATGGCAACCAGCCACAATACCTTCATCGTACGCTCCTCCAGCATGATGGCGGAATTCGCCTGGTTGACAGGAGCCATCTTTATGTCGATGCTCATCCGGCTGGACAAGCGCCAGATCCGCGGCACCCTGCACGCCTATCTGCCCACGCTCATCATGGCGTTCTTTATCATCTACCTTCGCATCATCTTCATCCCCAACAGCGTCATCCGGCTCATTTTCCCGGCCCTGCTGCTGCTTTTCACCATCTGGCAATTCTTCGTCAATTACAGAATTCCCGCCGAGGTGGGCAGGCAGGACCGCTTGCTGCTGTGGTCCGGCGCTATCGTCTTCACCATCGCCACCCTCATTTCCTGGGCCGGCGTAGTGATGGGTTCCCTGATGCTGATGATTGCCTGGATCTTCCTGCTGTCCCTGCTGGAAACCGTCATCGCCATTTCCAAACTGCTGGACCGCCGCTATGAAAAGCGCATCAAGCAGCGCAAGAGCGAATACCGCAGCCAGCATCCCACCATGCCGCTGACATCGGCCAAAGGGGCCTATATTGAAGTTACCTGGCTGTACGACCTGATGAAGATGACTGTAATGCCCCTTCTCACCATCTGTTCCTTCCCTGCCGCCATCTTTATGGCCTGCCGGGTATTCAACTTCACCACCATAGCTCAGGGGATCTTCTTTACGCCATTCTTCCAGACTGAAAAGGGCTTCCAGCTGTCCCTTTTCATGATTATCCTGGTCTTCATCCTGTATTACGTATTCCGCTATATCGTATACGCCGCCAAAGCCTTCTACCGCTCTGTCAAAACGAAGGCAGCCATCCGCAAACTGGGAGAAGGCGTCGTATTCAAGGAGACGGACATCAATTTCAACCTGGCCGATAACCTCATTACCCTGCTGAGCTGGGGCCTGTACCTGATCATCGTCTTCCTGATGCTCAAGATTCCCGCCTCGGGCCTGGCCCTCATTACCACCGGCTTGGCAACGGGTATCGGCTTTGCCATGAAGGACATCCTGAACAACTTCTTCTACGGCATCCAACTGATGGGCGGGCGCGTCCGCGTGGGAGACGTCGTGGAGTGCGACGGCATCCGCGGCACCGTCATCGGCCTGGGCTACCAGACCACCCAGATAGAAGCGCTGGACAGCTCGGTGATGTTCTTTACCAATTCCACCCTCTTCAACAAGAATTTCAAAAACCTCACCCGGAACAATTCCTACCAGCTGGTCACCTTTATGGTGGGCGTACGGTACGGGACAGATGTAGAAAAGGCCCGTCAGGTTATTCTGGAGGCCATCTCTTCCCTTATGCGCAAAGACAAGTACGGCCGGGAGGTGGTGGACAGAAAGAAAGCCGTAACGGTTCGGGTAGAGAATTTTGGAGACAGTTCCGTAGATATCAAGGTCCTCCTGTATACCACGGTGGAAACCTACCTCTCCTTCCCGGCCCAGGCCCGCGAAGCCATTTACAAGGCCTTTGCAGAGAACGGAATAGAGATTCCTTATCCGCAGCTGGATCTTCACATCAAAGATACCCCCAAGAAGGATGCCTAGGCTGTTTTTCAACCCTTTGACGGGCCTGTATTACATTCTGAGGAGGAAGCCCCGCCGGGCGCCCGTCACCCCGGAGGTGGAAAGGATGCGCGCCCAGGCCAAGGTGCAGCTTCCTCCGCGCCTGAAGGAGCTGGCCGATGCCAACGGATTCACTTACAACCGGGTAACCATCAAGAACAACATCAGCAACTGGGGCAGTTGCTCGGCCAAGGGAAACATCAACCTCAATCTGAGGCTGCTCACGCTTCCGCCCCAGTTGCAGGACTATGTGATGCTCCACGAGCTGTGCCACCTGAAAGAACTCAACCACGGTCCCAGGTTCCACGCCCTTCTGGAACAGGTCTGCCCCGGCCACTGGGCGCTGGAAAGGGAGCTGAAACAACACAAGATGCGCTGAATTCCTTTGAAATCAATCGTATAATAGCTATCTTTACAAGATATATGAACGTAGAAAAGACATATTCCGTTGCCGGTTTCTCCTTCCGCATCCAGGCCGATGAAGCCCTGATGGAGAGGATGACCAACCTGCGGCCCTTCGAGGCCGCAGCAGCCGGGGAAGAGATCTTCTGCCTGCAGCAAGTGGAAAGTCTTCCGGAAGCGGTGGAAGCCCCCATTTTTAAAACGGACGACGGCCCCGGTTTCCCGGAAATCACCCTCTGGGATACACCCGAGGGGTATCTTTTTCAGATGAGTCCCCTGCCCGGGGCGCCCGTAGCCGTTCGCCTTCTCAGCGAAAAAGATTTTGCATCGGCCCGCCTGTTCCTGCTGGGAACAGACGATACATTTGGCCTGAACAACGCCCTGATGCTGCTGTTCGCCTTTTCGACGGCCCGCCGGGGAGCACTGGAAATGCACTCGTCCGTGGTGATGAACCAGGGGAAGGGATACCTTTTCCTGGGGAGAAGCGGAACGGGAAAAAGCACCCACAGCCGCCTATGGTTGGAAAACATCCCCGGAACCGAGCTCCTGAACGATGACAATCCCATCCTGCGCCTGATGCCCACGGGAGAAGCCCGCGTTTTCGGCAGCCCCTGGAGCGGCAAAACTCCCTGCTACAAAGCGAAAGACGTTCCCGTAGGAGCCGTCGTCCGCATCCAGCAGGCCCCGGCCAATTCCATCCAGCGGCTCTCTCCCCTGCAGGCCTACGCCTCCCTGATGGCGTCGGCATCGGCCTTCCGCCCTTTCCGGGAACTGGCCGAAGGCTGGCACCGCACCCTGGAAGGCCTGGCCTCCCGTGTCCCTTGTTTCACCCTCTCCTGCCTGCCCGACGCTGCGGCAGCGCAGCTTTGCCATAGTACAGTCCATGGATCATAAACTCGTCATTCCCAATCACATCCTACTGGAAGAAGTAGCCACCCTCTTGCAGGAAGGCCGGGATGTTACCCTCTCTCCCAAGGGAACCAGTATGCTCCCTTTCATCAAGGAAGGCCGGGACAGCGTTATCCTGCGCCGCCTGCCGGATGTGGAAGAAGGAGACATCGTACTGGCCCGCCTGGACAACCGCTATGTATTGCACCGCGTCCTCACGGCCAACCGCAACCGCCTCACCCTGATGGGAGACGGAAACCTGGACATAACGGAAACCTGCACCAAGGACGATGTTTTGGGAACCGTGATAGGTGTAGTAAGAAAAGACAAATCCAAAAAACCCTCCAAGGGCGTGCTCTGGAAGTACCTTCTCCCCTTCCGTCGCATTCTCCTTGGTATCTACAGAAGAATATCATTATGAAAATCAAAGAAGGCTTTACCCTCCGCACCATCTGCGGAGAACATGTAGTAGTGGGCGAAGGTCTTGCCCAGGTCAATTTCAACAAACTGCTCTCCCTGAACGAGAGCGCCGCCTGGCTTTGGGAACAGGTCTGCGGCAAGGAATTCACGCCCGAAGATATGGCCGCTCTGCTCCAGGAAAAATATGATGTAACGGCCGAAATCGCCCTCCAGGATGCCAGAAAGCTGGCCGAAAGCTGGGTAGAACAAGGTGTAGCAGAATAAGATGAAGAGTTTCCGCGAATGCTCCGCTGCGGCCTGGAAAATGTCCGCAGGAGTACGCTGGCGAATGGTGGTCAGCGTGCTGGTGGGCCTTGTCCGCATAGCGGCATCCCTGGGCTTTGTCTGGTCCAGCAAACTGCTGGTAGACATTGCCACCGGGAACAACGCTATGCCCCTTAAAACGGCCATAGGAGTATTTGCAGGCATTCTTTTCCTCCAGATCAGCACCTTCATTTTCTCCAGCTGGTGGGAGAGTTACACCCTGGTGAAGACGCAGAATACCCTGCGCATCCAACTCTTCGGACACGTTCTCAGAAGCCGCTGGGACGGAAGAGACCGCTTCCTCTCCGGAGACACCGTCAACCGCCTGGAAGAGGACATCCGGGTAGTGGCAGACCTCCTGGGAAGCCGCGTCCCGGGCCTGGTGATAACACTGCTTCAGCTGGTGGCCGCATCGGCCTATCTCCTGCTGCTGGCCCCCAACCTGCTGTGGGTCCTTCTGATTCTGATGTTTGCCGCTGTCTTTGGCTCCAAACTCTTTTTCCGGCAACTCCGCAAGCTGATGGCCGCCATCCGCGCCCGCGAAAGCGAGTTGCAGCAGGTGATGCAGGAAAGCCTGCAGCACCGTGTGCTGGTTCTCACCCTCACCAACGTAGAAAGGGTGCTGGAGAAGTTCGGCTGGCTTCAATCAGAAGTGGAGGACAACACCCGTAAGAGACTCAACTACAATGCCGTATCCCGAGGACTAATGTTCCTCGGTTTCCAGGCCGGCCACGCGGCCGCCTTCCTCTGGGGAATCCTGGGTATCCTGCACGGAACCGTAACTTACGGAACCATGACGGCCTTCCTCCAACTGGTGGGCCAGGTGCAGCGTCCCATTGCCGAATTTGGAAGGCAGGTGCCCGCCATCATCAATGCCCTCACCTCCATCGAACGCCTGATGGAACTTCAGGAGCTGGAGGAAGAGCCCCGGCAAGAGTCCGTCCGGCTGGAGAAAGCCCCGGAAATAGTGGTATCCCACCTCACCTATTCCTATCCGGGCGCTCCGGAACCCATCCTGAAAGATTTTTCCTGCACCTTCCCCTCCGGAAAGATGTCCGTCATCGCCGGCCATACCGGTATCGGGAAGAGCACCTTACTGCGGCTGGTCATGGGCCTTTTACAGCCCTCTGAGGGCAGCGTAACGCTGGATGGCATTCCGGCCGGTCCGGCCATCCGCAGCAACTTCCTTTATGTTCCCCAGGGCAATTCCCTGCTGAGCGGCACCATCCGTTCCAACCTGCTGCTAGCCCAGCCCAAGGCTACGGATCATCAGATGAAACAGGCCCTGGAAACAGCTGCAGCCTCGTTTGTCTATTCCCTTCCCCACGGGCTGGATACTCCCTGCGGAGAAGTGGGAAGCGGCCTTTCCGAGGGCCAGGCCCAGCGCATTGCCGTAGCCCGGGCTCTGCTGCATCCGGGCAGCGTACTCATCCTGGACGAAAGCACATCGGCCCTGGATGCCCAGACAGAAAAAACGCTCATCGAAAACTTGCACCAGAAGTATCACGGAAGCAAAACCATCCTTTTCATATCCCACAGGCCGGCCGCGATGGAAGTGGCAGACCAGGTTATAGAAATCAAAGCCCAGGATGCCTAAAGTGGCCGTCATAGGGGCCGGAGCCGCCGGCTGTTTCTGTGCCGCAGCTCTTAGAAAACAAGCACCCAACCTCCCTGTGACGGTGTTTGAAGCGGGTTCAAAGCCCCTTGCCAAAGTAGCCATCACAGGAGGAGGCCGCTGCAACCTCACCAATTCCTTCGAGGGAATCCGGCAGCTTTCGCAGGCCTATCCCCGTGGGGAACGCGTAATGAAACGGGCCCTGCAGGTCTTTTCCGAAAAAGATACCATCCGTTGGTTCACCCAGCGGGGCGTCAGTTGTGTCCTGCAGCCGGACCACTGCTGGTTTCCCCGTTCACAGGATGCTATGGATATCGTCCACTGCCTGCTGGAGGCCATGAGCGGGGCCGATATAAGGCTCAACACGCCGGTCACGTCCGTACAGCCGGGCCTGGTGAACGGAGAAGCATTTGACTACGTGGTAGTTACAACAGGAGGCGCTCCCAAAGGCCTTCCCTTCCTGGATGGACTGGGGCTGGCCATTATGCCGCCCGTCCCCTCCCTTTTCACTTTCACCGTCCCGGATCCTGCCCTGCGCAGCCTGATGGGACTGGTGGTAGAAGCCACCATCGGCCTGACGGGCACCGCTTTCAAGGCCGACGGGCCGCTCCTGATCACAGACTGGGGTCTCAGCGGGCCGGCCGCCCTCAAGCTTTCCTCTTATGCCGCCCGCCAGCTTGCCGAAGACGGGTACAAGGGAACCTTGTGGATCAACTGGCTCCGCACCAACGAGGATGAAATCCGCCGGCAACTGCAGGAAACCGCCTCCGGGAACCCCCAGAAGCTGGTTTCTACCACCCACCTGCTCCCCTCCCGCCTGTGGAGCCATCTGCTGGCCAAAGCAGGCCTCAGGCCGGACATCCGCTGGGCCGAGGTGGGCAGCAAAGGACTCAACCGCCTGGTTGCCGTCCTGTCGGCCGATACCTATCCCCTTTCCGGCAAAAGCCGCTTTCGGGATGAGTTCGTCACCTGCGGCGGCGTAGCCCTTTCCAATCTCAATCTGAGTACCCTCGAAAGCAAACAGCACCCGGGTCTGTATTTCGCAGGCGAAGTGCTGGATATAGATGCCATCACGGGAGGATTCAACCTCCAGGCCGCCTGGAGCACCGGCTATGTCTGTGCCCAAAGCATTCTCAAAAGCTTATGAATACCTATCTTCTAATAGCCCTCGCAGCCGGAGCGGCAGCCCTTGTCGCCTTTGTCATCACGTATTTTGTCATGCGCGCCCAGCAGATAAAGGCCTGCAACGCCCTCGAGAACGAGCTTATCGCCGCGCAGAAAGACCTGGAGAACGCACAGAAACTGCAAAAGATGCAGCAGGAGTCCTTCTCCGCGCAGCTCGAAGCTGTGCGCAGCCAGCTGACGGCCGAAACGGAAAAACTCCTGAAGCAGCGGGAAGAATCCCTGCAGAAAAAGGCCGAAGAGACCTTCAGGAACCTCACGGACCCGCTGGGAAAAGACCTCAAGGCCATGCAGGAGAGTTTCGACGCCCAGAAGCGCAGCCAGACCGAAGGCACTGCCACTCTCAAAACCGCTGTGGAGCAGGCTGTGAAGCACCTGCAGGACCAGACGCAGGCCATCGGCAGCAAGGCCGACAACCTGGCCCAGGCCCTGAAGGGGCAGAACAAGATGGCCGGCACGTGGGGAGAAATCATCCTCTACAATATGCTGGTGAACGAGGGCATGGTGGAAGGAAGGGATTTTGACAAGGAAGAAACCCTGCGGGATGTCCAGGGCAGCATTGTGTACAACGAAGACAGCGGCAAGCGGATGAGGCCGGACTATATCCTCCACTACCCGGACAAGACCGAGGTCATCATCGATGCCAAGACTTCCATGGAAGCCCTCTCGGACTGGGTAGCCACAGAGGATTCCCTCCTCAAGGAAGACGCCGCCAAGCGCAACCTGCAGGCCATCCGCACCCAGATCAAGAGCCTGTCCGGCAAACGCTATCAGGATTACATCCGGGATGGATACAAGACCCTGGACTACGTAATTATGTTCATCCCTAATTACAGTTCCCTGCAACTGGCCAAAACATTGGCTCCCAATATTTTCCAGGAAGCTTATCAACAAGGAGTGCTCCTCACCACGGAAGAGACGCTGATGCCCTTCCTGAGGATGATCCGCGTGGCCTGGACCAACTACGACCAGGTGCGCAACCAGGAAAAGATTATCAAGGCGGCCCAGACCATGGTGGACCGTGTGTACGACTTTGCCAAAGCCCACGCGGCTATGGGAGACAAGCTCCACGCTGCCCTGGAGGAATACGAGAAAGTATCCCTGAAAGTGGGAGAATCGGGGAATTCCATCCTTACTTCGGCCCGGCAACTCATCAAGCTGGGTATTCCCAAGAACCCTAAGAAGCCGCTTCCGGATTCAGAAGAATAAACGGCATCCCACAGTTCCTGGCAAAGGCAGCGTCAGAGGGGGCATCTCCCAGCATGACGCTGCTTTTTGCGTCTATGTCCGGGAAGAGGCTGCAAGCCTCGTAGAACATACCAGGATTGGGTTTTCGGCGGGGATCCGTCTCAGAAACGGACGTGCAGGCAAGAATCAGGTCGATTCTTCCCCCTTTCCCACACCCCGCTGGTTGGTCACCAGCACAATGTGCGTAAACTTTCGGGCCCATTTGGCCAGGGCCTGCTGAATGCCGGGCATCCATTCCCACATCTGGGGATTCCGCACATAATCTCCTTCGATATGCCGGTTCAGGACACCGTCCCTGTCCAGAAACAACGTCGTTGCCTCAGACTCCAGAACCTCTTCCGAGGCCTTCTGCACGGCAAACCACGCCGGAATGGCCCACTGCGCCTTCCGGTAATCCTCCGGGATACCTATATCTATAAAGTAGGCACCGCTCACCCATCCCCCAATCTCTCCCAGGGCCGCCCCGGGCTCCAGCACCTCCTTCTCAAAAGAGAACCGCTCCGGCAAACTCCCCAGATCCAGCCTGCCCCTGTCAATGGCATAAACTCCCCCATTGATGAGCCCCTCCGCACAGTGCTGCTTCTCCTGAAAAGCCCTTACCTGCAGCGCCCCTCGGTGCGAGAGCTTCGTGGAGTCAGAGGAAAATTGGTTTTTCGGGTCCCGTCCCGAAAAATAATTTTCTTCTGACGGTAGGGCGACAGAAACGGAACCGTACCGGTCAAAATCTTTCATGGGTTTGAGAGCCAGGGTTACGGCCGAAGCAAAAGGCATGTCTTTCAGTTGTACTGGGAAGAACGTGTCTCCATTGACCACAAATACCTGATTCTCATAACACTTTTCCAGAGCCAGCCTGATTCCTCCTCCTGTCCCTAACGGAGACTCTTCTATGGCAAAATCATACTTGAAGGGCCACGAATGGCCTTCTACATACGAGATCACCTGTTCCCGGAGATAACCCACCGAGAAAACTACGTGCTCCACCCCCTGGTTCACCAACCAGTCCAGCAGATACCCCAGGAACGGCCGCTCCGGACACGAATCAGTCCCTTCCGGTGTCCGGGAGGGCAAAAATGACGGGTCCGGACACGAATCTGCCCCTTCCGGTGTCCGGAAGCAGATGGGAGCCAGGCACTTGGGGATCTCTTTGACTACGGAGCGAAGGCGGGTACCCAGACCGCCGGCCAGGACTATAACTTCCATGCTACGGCTCCTTTTTCCGTGAACTGGAACGGGACCA
>ONWU01000032.1 GCA_900321655.1 uncultured Bacteroidales bacterium | reverse complement strand
GGACGATATGGATCTTCTCCCCGTCCTCGCCCATGGAGACGCAGTTCTTGGGTATGCGGCCCTCGTTGTGGGCGATGAGGGAATTGGCCGCGTTCACAATGGTTTTGGTGCTGCGGTAGTTCCTCTCCAGGCGGAAAAGGCGGGCGCTGGGGAAGTCTTTCTGGAAGTTCAGGATGTTCTGGATCTGGGCGCCGCGGAAACCGTAGATGGACTGGGAGTCGTCTCCCACCACGCAGAGGTTCTGGTGACCGGCGGCCAGTTTCTTCAGAATCAGGTACTGGGCCATATTGGTATCCTGGTACTCGTCCACCATAATGTGGCTGAAACGGCCGGCGATGGCCTTCAGAGCCTCCTCACTGCGCTTAAAGAGGATATTCATATACAGGAGGATGTCGTCGAAATCCATCACGCCCGCCTGCCGGCACAGCTGGCAGTAGAGGGTGTAGATGCGGTGGATCTCCGGCTTCTTGCTGTGATTATCCGCCTCCCGGTAGCCGCCGGCTCCCTGCATATAAGGAGTGGGAGTGACGAGGTCGTTCTTGGCCTTGGAGATGCGGGAAAGTACCTCTTTGGGCTTATACACCTTGTCATCCAGGTTCAGCTGCTTGATGCAGGTTTTGATGCAGCTGATGGAATCCGTGGTATCGTAGATGGTGAAGGTGGGAGGAAAGCCGATGACCTCCGAGAATTCCCGGAGGAAGCGGATGAACACGGAGTGGAAGGTTCCCATCCACAACCGACGGGCCTGCCGCTCCCCCACCATCAGGGCAATGCGCTCTTTCATCTCGCCGGCCGCCTTCTTGGTGAAGGTGAGGGCGAGGATGCGCTCCGGGGGGATTCCCTGCTGGATCAGATAAGCTATCCGGGAGGTTAGTACGCGGGTCTTTCCGGACCCGGCGCCAGCCACAATCAACATCGGCCCTTGAATACACTCTACCGCTTTTTTCTGCTCGGGATTCAATTCACTCAAAATCTCCATCTCAGTACCATTTTATTGGTGCGAAATTAGCAATTTTTTCGTAACTTCGCGGAGTATTTTTGGAAATACACAAAACCTCATTTATAATGTCAAACAATCTCGCTTTGAAAAAGGGCCTCAACATCCCTGTGAAGGGTGTCGCCGCCCCCGAGGTCATCAAAACCGTGGTTCCTGACATAGTAGCTGTAAAGCCCACCGACTTCAAGGGTCTGGTCCCCAGACTGCTGGTGAAGGAGGGCGATGCAGTGAAGGCAGGTTCCCCCGTGATGGCCGACAAACAGCGTCCCGAGATTCTTCTCACCTCTTCGGTGAGCGGCACCGTGTGCGGAATCGTCCGGGGCGAAAAGAGAAAATTGCTGGCAGTTCTGGTCAAGGCCGACGCCAAGCAGGAGTTTGTGGACTTCGGTACCAAGGCTCCCGCATCGGCCCAGGAAACCAAGGACCTTCTCCTGAAGAGCGGTCTGTGGGGTTCCCTCATCCAGCGTCCCTACGGCATCATGGCCGCTCCGGACACCACGCCCAAGGCAATTTTCATTTCCTCTTTCAGCACGGCTCCCCTGGCTGCGGATACAGACTTCACCCTGCGTGAAGCCCTCACGGACATCCAGGCCGGTATCGACGCCCTGGCCAAGATAGCCCCCGTGCACATCTCCATCTGCAAGGAGCGCTCCTCCTCCACCGTCTTCCACCGGGTAGAAAACGCCACCATCCATGAGGTGAGCGGTCCCCATCCGGCCGGCAACGTGGGGGTTCAGATCAGCCACATCGCCCCCATCCAAAAGGGAGAACTGGTTTGGACGCTTTCCCCGCTGCACCTGGCCGCCATCGGCCACGTGATCAACACCGGTAAGCTGGATCTGACCCGCAAGGTAGCCATCACCGGCCCCGCCGCCAAGGCCACCGGTTATGTGGTAGCCCTTCCCGGCACGCCCGTCAAGGAACTCACTTCCGTAGAGGGAAACATCCGTGTCATCGGAGGAGATGTCCTCACCGGAGAAAACCTGGGTGCCGAAGGCTGCCTGGGCTTCTTCCAGGACCAGATCACCCTCATCCGTGAAGGCCACGAGCGCGAGTGGTTCGGCTGGGCCAAGCCCTTCCGTCCCAAGGTGCACAGCTCCTCCTGGGCGTACTTCTCCTGGCTCACCCCCGGCAAGCGGTACGACATGGATACCAACCTGCACGGCGGTCCCCGCGCCTTCGTGGAAACCAAATGCTTCGAGGATGTCACTCCCATGGACATCTTCCCCATCTACCTGATCAAGGCCTGCCTGGCCGGAGACATCGAGAAGATGGAGAAATTCGGCATTTACGAAGTCCTTCCGGAAGACCTCGCCCTGTGCGACTACGTAGACCCTTCCAAGAACGAAATCCAGGCCATTATCCAGAAGGGCATTGACCTGATGATCAAAGAAATGGCATAAGCTATGGCAGAAGAAAAGAAACCCTGGTGGCATTCCACCTATGACGCTTTCGACACCTTCCTGCGCGTTCCCGGCACCGTTACGGCCAAGGGAGCTCACGTGAGGGACGGTATAGACCTCAAGCGTGTCATGATCATGGTGGTCATCGCCCTGGTGCCGGCCGCCCTGTTCGGTATGTACAATGTGGGTCTGCAGACCTCTACTCTCTATAACCTCGACTGGAACTTCTGGCATATGTTCTGGTACGGACTGCTCCGGATGCTTCCCCTGTTCGTGGTATCTTATGTGGTGGGCCTGGGTATCGAGTTCGCATCGGCCCAGATCCGCGGTGAAGAAGTGAACGAGGGATACCTCGTCACCGGCTTCCTGATTCCCCTGATCGTTCCGGTGGACGTTCCCCTGTGGATGCTCGCCCTGGCCGTGGCCTTCTCCGTCCTCTTTGTAAAAGAGGTCTTCGGCGGCACCGGTATGAACATCTGGAATCCGGCCCTGGTGGCCCGTGCCTTCCTCTTCTTCTCTTATCCTTCCTCCATGTCCGGATCCTCCGTGTGGGTGTCCAAGACCTGGGTCCCTGCCCTGAAGGGCGTGGATGCCGTGTCTGCCGCTACGCCCCTGGCCATCGCCCACGACGGCAGCTTTGACGCCGCCACCGGCGCTGTGGGACAGTACAGCTTTATGGATATGTTCTACGGTTTCATCCCCGGATCCACCGGCGAAACCAGCGTGATCGCCATCCTCATCGGCGCCTTCATCCTGGTTTGGACGGGTGTGGCTTCCTGGAAGATTATGGTAAGCTCCCTCGCCGGCGGTCTGCTGGTGGGTTGGCTGGGCCAGATCTCCGGCGCCACGGTGGTTCCCTGCTACTACCAGCTGGTGATGGGCGGTTTCCTCTTCGGTTCCGTCTTTATGGCTACGGATCCCGTGACCGCCGCTCAGACCGAAACTGGCAAATGGATTTACGGCTTCCTGGTAGGCGCCCTCGCCGTTGTCGTGCGTCTGTGGAACCCCGGCTATATGGAAGGTATGATGCTGGCCATCCTGCTGATGAACACCATGGCCCCGCTCATCGACCACTGCGTGGTATCGGCCCATACCAGCCGCCGCGCCAAGAAAGCATTAACCGCCTAAAGGATAAGCGCTATGAATACAAATAACAACGTATATACCGTCATCTACACCACTGTGATCGTGGTGATAGTGGCAGCGCTTCTGGCCTTTGTATCCCAGAGCCTCAAGGCCAAACAGGATGCCAACGAAAAGGCGGAAACCATTTCCCAGATGCTCACCTCCGCCCAGTACGGCACCAAGGCCGAACTGGACAAGCTGGGCAACGCCGCCAAGCTGGACAAGTATGCCGAGGAAATTGACGAGGCTTTCGTCATCGACCTGGAAGGCAACGTGATCCGTGAACTGAATACCGAGCGTGAGAACCTGGAGGTTTACAGCCCCAAGGAACTCAAGCGCCAGAACTACAACATCAAGGGCGGTGCCAACAAGACCGCAGAGCCCGAGCTTCCCGTGTTCGTGTTCAAGAACGGCCGTACGGTGGTTCCCATCTACGGTGCCGGTCTGTGGGGCCCCATCTGGGGGTACATCTCCTTCGAAAAGGACAGCGACGTAATGGCCGGTGCCTATTTCGACCACGAGTCCGAGACCGCCGGTCTGGGCGCCAAGATCAAGGACGATCCTTCCTTCCAGAAGGAATTCGTAGGTGAGGTGGCCAACTTCGGCTCTTCCAACGTCATCGAAATCGTAAAGGGCGGCGCTCCCAAGGACGCCGAAGGAAAGTCTGAGAAGGACAACAAGGTAGACGCCATCTCCGGTGCCACCATGACTTCCCAGGGCCTGGATGCTGCCATTGACACCTGGCTGGGTGCCTACTCCAAGTACTTCCTGAACCACAAGGGCCAGGAAGAGCACTGCGGCAACTGCCAGCACAACCACAACGAAGAAAAAGAAGAGGAGGACTAAGCCATGGATGCAAAACTGAAAGAAACCATTCTGAACCCCATCTTCAAGGGGAACCCGATAACCGTCCTGGTGCTGGGCATCTGCTCTTCCCTGGCGGTTACCGTAACGCTGAAAGGCGCTCTGGTGATGGCCCTCTCCGTGATTGTGGTCTGCGGCATCTCCAGCCTCATCCTTTCCCTGCTCCGTAACACCATTCCCGGCCGTGTGCGTATCATCGTGCAGCTGGTGGTGGTAGCCATGATGGTTATCCTGGTGGACCAGGTGCTCAAGAGCTTCGAAGCCACCTACGCCATCGACAAGCAGCTGTCCGTGTACATCGGCCTTATCATCACCAACTGTATCGTGATGGGCCGTATCGAGGCTTTCGCCCTGGGCAACAAGCCCTGGCCCAGCTTCCTGGACGGTGTGGCCAACGGGGCCGGTTACGGTCTCATCCTCCTTATCGTCGCCTTCTTCCGCGAGCTCCTGGGCAGCGGAACCCTGTTCGGCATCGATATCCTCAACCGCTTCGGCTATGTACCTAACAACCTGGTGATCCTGCCTCCGTTCGCCCTCATCCTGCTGGGATGCATCGTATGGGTGCAGCGCAGTATCCAGAAAGATCTCCAGGAAAAATAATCGCGCCCTATGGAATATCTTAGCTTATTCGTCAAGTCCATCTTTGTGGACAACATGATCTTCGCATACTTCCTGGGAATGTGCTCATTCCTGGCCGTATCGAAGAATGTCAAAACGGCAGCTGGCCTGGGTGTCGCGGTTATCGCCGTGCTCCTGATCACGCTTCCGGTCAACTACCTGCTCAACACCTATGTACTGGCTCCCGACGCCCTCATCGAGGGAGTGGACCTGAGCTTCCTCAGCTTCATCGTGTTCATCGCCGTCATCGCCGCCATCGTACAGATTGTGGAAATGCTGGTAGAGAAGTTCTCTCCCGAGCTCTACTCCGCCCTGGGTATCTTCCTGCCCCTGATTGCTGTGAACTGCGCCATTCTGGGCGGTTCCCTCTTCATGCAGCAGAAAGACTTCCTCAACATCGGCGAAGCCACGGTTTACGCCCTGGGCTCCGGCCTGGGCTGGTTCCTGGCCATCGTATCCCTGGCCGCCATCCGTGAAAAGATGAGCTACTCCAACGTCCCCGCCGCCCTCAAGGGCCTGGGCATTACCTTCATCACCGTAGGTCTGATGGGCATCGCCTTCATGACCTTCATGGGCATTTCACTGTAAAGGAGGACCAAGATTATGGGTAATACTATTATATTCTCCATCATCGTCATCACTGTTGTGACTTTGATTCTGGTCGCCCTCCTGCTGGTGATCAAGGCCGCCGTCACTCCTTCCGGTACCGTTAAGATCAATATCAACAACGGCACCAAGGAACTGGAGGTTACTCCCGGCGGAGACGTTATGCATACGCTGGCCGATCACGGCATCTTCCTCCCCTCCGCCTGCGGCGGCAAGGCCAACTGCGGCCAGTGCAAGCTTCAGGTACTGGAAGGCGGCGGAACCATCCTTCCCACGGAAACGGGCTTCTTCTCCCGCAAACAGATCAAGGAAGGCTGGCGTCTGGGCTGCCAGGTGAAGGTTAAGGACAACATCCAGATCGCCGTTCCGGAGAGCGCCCTCAGCGTGAAGAAGCTGGAGTGCGAGGTTATCTCCAACGAGAACGTGGCCACCTTCATCAAGGAATTCACCGTGAAACTGCCCGAAGGCGAGCACATCGACTTCAAGAGCGGTGAGTACATCCAGATCGACATTCCCGAATATGAGGCCGATTTCTCCGACATGGGCGTGGCCGATATCTACAAGGGTGACTGGGAAAAATACGGTATCACTTCGCTGAAGTTCAAGAACACCGTTCCCACCATCCGTGCGTACTCCATGGCTTCGTATCCCGCAGAGAAGGACCTCATCAAGCTGAACGTGCGTATCGCAACCCCTCCGTTCGACCGCACCCAGCCCAAGGGCGTGTTCAAGTTCGTCCCCGGTGTTCCTCCGGGAATCGCTTCTACCTATGTGTTCTCCCGCAAGCCGGGTGACAAGGTGATGATTTCCGGTCCTTACGGAGAATTCCTTCTCCCCAAGGACGACCCTGACAGTCAGGAATACATCTTCGTGGGCGGCGGCGCCGGTATGGCTCCCCTCCGCAGCCACATCATGCACCTGTTCAAAACCCTCAAGACCAAGAAGGAAGTGCACTTCTTCTACGGCGCCCGCGCCCTGGTGGAAGCCTTCTACCTGGAAGACTTCGCAGAGATCGAGAAGGAATTCCCGAACTTCCACTTCCATCTGGCCCTGGACCGTCCGGATCCCGCAGCCGATGCTGCAGGCGTGAAGTACACCGCCGGTTTCGTACACAATGTGATGAACGAAACCTACCTCAAGAACCACGAGGCTCCCGAGGACATCAAGTACTTCATGTGCGGCCCGCCCATGATGACCAAGTGCGTATGCGACCTCCTGGATTCCCTGGGCGTAGCTCCCGAGAGCATCCTGTTCGACAACTTCGGCGGTTAATCGCCGGAAGCCCCATCAAAAAACCCGACTCAGTGAGCCGGGTTTTTTGTTAACTTTCGTAACGCATCAAAAGGATTCGGATGCAGTCCGAAACGTGCTTTTCCGTGTCCGTCGCTTTTTCGTAGAGTTCTGCCAGGTTCTTGTACTTGGTCATTTCCCTCAGGTCCGGTTCTTCGGAGAAGATATAGCCCACATAGGCCTCGTAGGCCTCATCGGCATCGTGCTCCAGTTCTCTTACCCGGTCTGCCAGCAGGGAGATGGAGGCGGCGTTCTTCTTGATGTTCACCAGCAGCGGGAAAACCTGGCGAAGGGCATCCGCTTCTTCTACGATGATGCGGGCCAGCTCCTGCAGCTGGGGATCTATCTTGGCGGGATTGTAGATGTTCATAGCATTGGAGGCGTCCTTGACTACATCCAGGGTGTCGTCCAGGGCCATCGCTATGGTGCGGAGTTCCCGGCGCACGCCGGCACTCAGGGGAAGGGAACGCTGGGCTTCCCGAAATTCTGTGAGCATAGCGTCTCCTTTGTGTTCATTGGCACGGATCTCATAGAAAGACTGCCTCCAGCAGGAAGGATCCAGGGTCTTCTGCATATCGGCCAGCAGCTTGGCACTCTCGTACAGAAGGTTGGCCTGGGCCTCAAAGATGGGAACAAGTTCCCGGACAGGGTAGAAAAATCTCGCCAGAATCATAAGAAAAATATTTTTTTCAACCGATTTTTCAGTTAAAACAAAAAAAACATCAACCGATTCGGTGGAAACAGCAATACTTTTTTTACGATGCTTGGATTTGTGCCCGGGGCATGATTAGCTTTGCACCAGACCAAACTCGCAACCCATGACACGAAGAAAAACACAAGGCCGGACATCTCCACAAAAAATTCACCTTTCTCTGCAATCATCAACACATCGCTACACCTCTGTAGCACTAGTAACTGCCGTCCTGCAGGTTCCGGCCTTTTTTTCTTCGTGCGAGAGAGCATCTGTAAGTACGGAGGCTCACACCGAAACGCAAATTTATATACAATGGACTAAAAATACAACACCGGATGCCATCGACTTATTCTTTTTTGACACGCAGGGTGCCCAGAAACTGGACACCTACCAGCAGCTGCTGGACGTACAGGGAGACTCCCGCCCCTATGGTGTTTCGGGGGCCGGGCCCAAACAGCTGGTGGCTCTCTCGGGCAAAGCCGGATACACAGATCCCTGGCTGGACATCCTCAACTACGGGAGTCTTTGTAAGAAGACCTATCGGCTGGAAGATGAAGACCTGGATGCGCCGAGGCTGGTAGCCGAAACCCGGCTGGACGGCAGCGCCTCCCGAATGGTACTCCTTCATATGCAACCCATGCTGGCCCAGATCCGGGTCCATTCCATCTCCTGTGATTTCAGCGGAAGGCCCTATGACGGCAAGCTCTTCTCCAACTCCGCCCTATTCCTTTCCAATGCCGGCACCGAGTACAAACCGCTGGGGCCGGAAGGCGGCCATCCGGTATCCTGGATCAACGCCGGGGCGCTGGACAGCCTGGCCTCCCTGGCCCTGCCCCAGCCCTGGATGGTGCTGCAGGAAGGGGTGGGAGACATCGGCAAGGTAAGACGCTATCCCGACCGGCAATTCTTCTGCTATGCCAATCCCCGGGGACAGGATGGCATTCCCCGCACACGACTGGTGCTGGAAGGGACCCTGGACGGACAGCATTGTTACTATCCCCTGGAAATTTCCCACCTGGAAGCCGGAAAAGTGTACAATTTTGACATAACCCTCCGCCGGATGGGATCGCCGGACCCGGATATTCCCGTCTCCAGCGACGCCGTCCTGGTAGAAACCCAAATCATTCCCTGGGAAAGCCGGGAAGCCTACACCGTTACCTTTTGATCTATGAAACAAACCATCCTGCTCTTTCTTCTCGTTCTGGCCGCCTGCACCCGTGAACAGGGACCTGCCAGCCCCATCGCGATCATCCTAGACCCGCAGGGCTCCTTCGCCACCCGTGCAGGTGACCCGGACGACACCCGCATCACAGATTACAACCTGTACATCTTCAACGCTTTCGGTGTGCTGGAGGAAAGGGTCTTTGTGCCGGCCCGTTCCCTCCGCCTGGTGGATGGGAAGGTTCAGTACCGCACCACCCTCCTCCGGGACGTTCCCTATACCCTGGTGGCCGCCGCCAACCTGGGCTATGAACTTCCTTTCCGCACCCTGGAAGAGGCGCGGGAATACCGCTACCATATGGCCTATCCGGACGAATACTCCCAGGGGCTGCCGATGGTGGCTTTCCGCGAGGGCATGACTCCCGGGGACGACGGTGTGCTGGAAGTGCCCCTGGAACGGCTGATGGCCCGCATCGAGCTGAAAATAGACCGGAGCCGCCTCCTTTCCAACATCGAGTTCAAAGTGACAGACGTTAAAATCGGCGCCTGCCCCTCCTCCGTCAAACTGGCCGGTCCCAGCCGTATCAGCGGCAAGCAGGAATCCTTCAGCCGCGGTTATGCCAAGACGGGAATGGAGGTGAGCGCCCTTAACGAAGGGTCGGGAGATGGGATGAGCCGGAGCATCTATGTATATCTGCTGGAAAACTGCCAGGGAGACTTGCTGGAAAATGTACAGACAGACAGCGGCAAGGTTTTTACCGACGGCACCTACCAGGATATCTGCTCGTATATAGAAATAAAGGCCGAATACCACTCCCCTTCCCATCATACGGGCGTAGGAGACCGCCTGGTGTACCGCTTCTACCTGGGAGAAAACCGCAACAACTTTGACGTGGTCCGGAACACCTGGTACCGCATCACGGTCTGTCCCACGGGAGACGGCCTTTCAGAAGACAGCTGGCGGGTTAACAAAGCGGCCCTGACAGATTTCTGATGCACTTTTTCAGGGAATCTGTCCAATAAGGGATGGAAAGGCCGAAAGTCTGCTTGATTTTGGTTTTGTCCAGCACGGAATACGCCGGCCGGTGCACCTTGGACGGGAACTCGTCACTGTGGCAGGGCTGAATGTCGCAGGTGGTATTCCCGGAATACTCGGCAATGGCTTTGGCAAAATCGTACCAGGAGCAGACGCCTTCATTGGAGAAGTGATAGATACCCTCCTTTTCCGGAGTTTCCAGCATCTTTGCTATCGCCTGAGCCAGGTCTCCGGCATAGGTGGGCGTTCCCACCTGGTCAAAAACCACCTTCAGGGACGGACGCCGGGCCATCAGGGAAAGCATCGTCTTCACGAAGTTCCTGCCATATTCGCTGTACAGCCAGGCCGTACGGATGATAAGATGGCGTACCCCGCTTCTCAGGATGGCCTCCTCTCCGTGCAGTTTGGTACGGCCATAGACCCCCGTGGGCGTTCCCTTCTGGTCTTCCCGGCAGGGTGTGTTGTAGGGCTCCTTTCCAAAGACGTAATCCGTAGAGATGTGTACCAGAAGGCCTCTCACCTTTTTCATTGCAGCAGCAAGATTCTCCACCGCCTGCGCATTCAGAAGCTCCGCCAGGGCCTCGTTGTCCTCGGCCGCCTCTACATCGGTATAGGCCGCGCAGTTGATGATGGTATCAACGCCCTCGCGCTCCACCATCTGCATCACGGCCGAAGCGTCGGTAATGTCCAACTCCTGAACATCGGTAAAGAGGGCCGACGGAAAAAGAGGCCGAAGGCTCGTGCCCAGCTGGCCGCCGGCACCTGTCACAAGGATTCTCATATTTCGTAAAGGAAAAGGTCCCCGCTCTCGGAGAGCAGCGGGTGATGGCGGTCTTTCTCGGAGAGGATAACATCGGCCTCCGGGATGCCCCATTCAATGCCGATAGAAGGGTCGTTCCAGGCTATGGCACCCTCGGACGAAGGGGCATAGAAGCGGTCGCACTTATACTGGAAGACGGCTTCTTCACTGAGAACGGCAAAGCCGTGGGCAAAGCCCTGCGGGATGAAGAACTGCCGGTGGTTTTCCCCGGAGAGCTCGCAGGCCACGTACTTTCCAAACCAGGGAGAGCCCCGGCGGATATCCACCGCCACATCCAGCACGCGGCCGGAAACCACCCGCACCAGTTTGCTCTGGGCGCTGGCCCCTTTCTGGAAATGCAGGCCCCGCAGCACGCCGTACCGGCTTTTGCTCTCGTTGTCCTGGACAAACTCGATGTGCCGGCCAACGGCCTTGTCAAAGTCCCGCTGGCTCCAGCTTTCCATAAAATAGCCCCTCTCATCTCCAAACACCCTGGGCTGGAGAATGAGAAGGTCTGGAATGGCCGTTTTAACTACCTCTATCATATGGCCGCAAAGATACTTAAAAACGATGAGTCGCCAAAAAACATTTCAGGATGAGCTGCTGAAAGAGCAAAATACGCTGCCCCGGCATTATGGGCAGCTGACGGGCCTCCCCATACAGAAAAGGATAATCCTGGAAAAGAGAATAATCGTAGCGGTATGCCATCCAGGAGGCCCTGAGGATGATATTGTCCTTCACCACCTCCGCTTCCGGGCCGCCGTGCACATACAGATCCAGCATATTGCGGGCAGACTGCACCCGGCGGTAAGAGCGGGCCTCGTGGCTCACGGAAGAAGGATTGTCCCGGCGATAGTGGATAAGGGGGACGCCGAGCTGGGCAATCTTCCGGGCCCTGAAGATGAGCTGCGTGGAATAAACGATGTCCTCGTGCATTCCAAAGCGGGGCACGAAGATGTTTTTGTACAATTCCCGGCGGACCAGTTTGGTCCAGATATATCCGTAGGCCGTATAATTATATAGGCGGCGCATCCACTCCTGCTTGTTTTCCACGGAATACGCTCTTTCCCTGTCCAGTTTGCTGCGATTGGAATACTCCTTCCAGAAATCACAGTAAACAAGGTCTGCTCCTGTGCGGACAGCTTCCTCCACCATCCGCTCCACGGCATCCAGCTCCATCCAGTCGTCGGAATCCAGATGCATAATATATTCGCCGGTAGCCACTTTCAGGCCGGTTTCCCGGGCCTTTGGGAGCCCTTCATTTTCCTTATTGATGATTTTGACGTTTCTCTCCGGATACCTTTTCACCACTTCGGAAAGACGCTCCATCGAATGGTCCCGGGTGCCGTCGTTCACAAAGATGCACTCCAGGGATGGATAAGTCTGACTCAGCAGGGATTCCGCACTTTTCCCAATGTATTCTTCCACCCCGTATATGGGAACGATTACGGAGACAAGAATATTGTCCTTAGTCATACAGCCCCTTGTCTACGTCATCGGCCAGCTTCATCAGGTACTGACCATACTGGTTCTTCAGCATCGGCCGGGCGCATTCCCGCAACCAGTCCGTAGTAATCCAGCCTTTCATCAGGGCGATGGCTTCCAGGCAGGCCACCTTCAGCCCCTGCCGCTTCTCGATGGTTTCAATGTAAACGGAAGCCTCCGAGAGGGAATCGTGCGTGCCGGTGTCCAGCCAGGCAAAGCCGCGGCCCAGCGTCTGAACCTTAAGGGCGCCCTCCTGCAGGAACTCCTGGTTCACCGTGGTAATCTCCAGCTCTCCCCGGGCCGACGGTTTGATGCGGGAGGCCACTTCCACCACTTTGTTGGGGTAGAAATAAAGGCCCACCACGGCATAATTGCTCCTGGGATGTGCGGGTTTCTCCTCAATGGAGAGACAGTTGCCGGCCTTGTCGAATTCCGCCACGCCATAACGCTCCGGATCGCTTACCCAGTAGCCGAATACCGTGGCCTTGGACTCCTTCTCTGCGCTGCGGACGGCTTCTTTCAGAAGAGCCGAAAACCCGGCTCCGTGGAAGATATTGTCTCCCAGCACCAGGCAGACGCTGTCCGTTCCAATAAACTCTTTGCCGATGAGAAAGGCCTGGGCCAAGCCGTCGGGCGAAGGTTGGACGGCATAGGAAAAGTGCACACCGTAGTCTTCACCACTCCCCAGCAGACGCTTGAAAGCCGGAAGATCCTCCGGCGTGGAGATAATGAGGATATCCCGGATGCCCGCCAGCATAAGGGCGCTGATGGGATAATAGACCATAGGCTTGTCATAGACGGGCAGCAGCTGCTTGCTAACCCCCTTGGTAATGGGATACAGACGGGTGCCGGATCCTCCGGCCAGTACAATGCCTTTCATAGCGGGTAAAGTTAAATGATATCCTGGAAACGGTCCGGGATACGGACGATAATCCTAAGGCCGAACATACCGGGTTTGTTCCAGGCATAGGGCGGACGGGCAATCTTCTGGACAAAGCGGGCAAAAGCCGTCCAGGGTTCAAAGCGGCGAGCCTTCAATTCCGTTACCAGGCGGATGGCGCGGGAACGCTTTTTCATATGCTTTCCCCAGCCCTGGGCCAGGCGGTCCTTGTCCTGGAAGCGGTCCTGCAGGCGCTTCATGTCAAAATAGCCGAAGTGGAACAGGTACAGGTCCTTCACTATATGGAAATTATGGCCCTTGATACGGTGGAACCCGCTGCCCCAGGTATAAGGCCGGGCCAGGATGGAAGGCTTGGTGTAGCGAGTGCCGATCTGGGCATAATGTCTCTGCTGCAGGAAAGGCCGGTCTTCCGTCACATCGGGCTCCTCCCCCAGCTTCTGGCCGAAGTCCAGGCCCAGGCCGGAGGCCGACCCCTTCACCTTCAGTTCGCTCAAAAACTCCACCAGCGTCTTTCCCAGCTTGGGATCTACGATGACAAACTCATCGGCATCCACGCCGATCACCAGGTCGTACCCTTCGGCCAGCAGCACGGCCGCCTTTTCCGACAGGAATTTGAGCCGGCCCTTTTCGGCCGATACCACGTGCGTGCCAATCTTTTGCACCTTTTCGGCATGCGTGCCTTCGCAGAAAGGAGCAATCTCCTGGTCCAATCCATCGAAATAGATATACAGGTGCTCTTTTCCGCCCAGCTCACGACTGTAGTACTCCACCCACTTGCGAAGGTAGAAGTCGTCGTTGCGGACCATGGTTATGGCGGCTATCTTTTTCATAAGTATTTTGCTGTAAAGGTTTTACCCTGTTTCTTCAAATCCTCGGGCGTGCCGGCGAAGACCACTTCCCCACCCTTGTCCCCGGCGTCCGGTCCCAGGTCTATCACCCAGTCTGCACTGCGGATCACATCCACATTGTGTTCCACCACCAGGACGGTATGTCCCTTGCCGATAAGGACGTCAAAGGCCTTCAGGAGTTTCTCCACATCGTAGAAATGGAGGCCGGTCGTGGGCTCGTCAAAGATGAAGAGGATCTTCTCCCGCCCGCCGGAAGCCAGCGAGAGGAAGTACGCCAACTTGATGCGCTGGCTCTCTCCTCCGGAAAGCGTGCTGGAAGGCTGTCCCAACTTGATATAGCCCAGGCCCACATCCACCAGCGGCTGCAGCTTGGCGGCAATGCTGCGGGCCAGCTCTTCCTTCTGGGCGCCAAAGAAAGCGATGGCCTGCTCTACGCTCAGGTTCAGGATATCGTCCACATTGAGCCCCTGGTAGCGCACTTCCAGGATGTCCGGTTTGAAGCGCTTGCCACCGCAGCTCTCGCACACCATCGTGACATCGGCCATGAACTGCATCCCTATCTTCACAAAGCCGTCTCCCTGGCACTCCGGGCACCGGCCTCCCTCCTGGTTGAAGGAGAAATAGGAGGGCGTGTACCCGTTGATGCGGGCGTACTGCTGGTCCGAGAGGAGTTTCCGGATATCATCGTACACCTTCAGGTAAGTGACGGCGTTGGAGCGGGAGCTTTTGCCGATGGGATTCTGGTCCACGTACTCCACGCGCGTAATACGGCTGAGGTCTCCCGTCAGCCCCTTGAAGGTGCCGGGGAGGTCTCCGGTTTCGTTGATCCGGCGATGGAGGGCCGGGTACAAGATATCTCCCACCAGGGAGCTCTTGCCGCTGCCGGACACGCCGGACACCACGGTGAACGCATTCAGCGGGAACTGGACATCTATGTCCTTGAGATTGTTCTGCATGGCGCCCTGAACGGTAATGGAGTACCGCCAGGGATTCTTTTCCCGCACATAGGGTTTGCGGATGCCCTCCAGGTACTGAAGGGTGAGGGAACGCTCCGTCTGCTGCGGGCTTTCCTGCCCGGCCACGCCCTGGAACACCACTTCTCCCCCGTTCAGGCCGGCTTTCGGCCCCAGGTCTATGAGGCAGTCCGCGGCGCGGATAATCTCCGGGTCGTGCTCTACCACCACCACGGTGTTGCCGATATCCCTCAGGCGTTTGAGAACGGAGATCAGCCTTTCGGTATCCCTCGGGTGCAGGCCGATGGAGGGTTCGTCCAGGATGTACATGGAGCCCACCAGGGAGCTGCCGAGGGCCGTTACCAGGTTCACGCGCTGGCTTTCACCGCCGGAGAGCGTATTCATGGTGCGGGACAGGGTCAGGTATCCAAGTCCCACATCTTCAATGCACTGCAGACGGTACTGGATTTCCTCGATGGCCTTGCCCGCCACTTCCCTCTCCCGCTCCGACAGCGGGGCTGATGCGAACCAGCCCAAAAGCTCTTCCACCGTCATCGACAGGAGGTCGTGGATGGTTTTTCCCGCCACTTTCACGTACAGGGCTTCCTTGCGCAGGCGGCTTCCTCCGCAGGCGTGGCAGGTGGTGCGGCCGCTGTAGCGGCTTAGCATATACTTGTACTGGATCTTGTACCGGTTGCTTTCCACCCATTCGAAGAACTGGTCCACTCCGCAGTACGCATCCGGGTCTTCATAGTCTCCCCGGTGGGTCCAGATGATGCGCTTCTGCTCTTCGGTAAGCTTGGCATAGGGCTCGAAAATGGGAATGCCCAGGGCCTCGGCGTTTTTGATAAGCTGATCCTTGAACCAGCTCATCTTCTCTCCCCTCCAGCAGGCTATGGCCCCGTCATAGATGCTCTTGGTCTTGTCCGGCACTACCAGGTCTTCGCTCACACCCACAATCTTTCCGAGGCCTCCGCACACCGGGCAGGCGCCCAGCGGGCTGTTGAAACTGAACAGGTATTCGTCCGGATGCCGGAACACGATTCCGTCTTTCTCAAAACGGGAGGAGAATTCTTTCAGGGTACCCGATTCCTTGTACCACAGGGCCATCTGCCCGCTTCCTTTGTCGAAGGCCGACTGGATGGAAGAGGTAAGGCGCGTACGCATATCGGCATCCAGGGAGCCGGAGGTCTTCACGCGGTCTACCAGGAGCATCAGGCCCCCGGGGTACCGGCCATCCATTTTCATCACGTCCTCTATCTGGAGGATGCTGTCATCGGCCGGTTGGAAAAGGCGGCCGAAGCCCTCTTCCTTGAGGGAGAGCATCAGTTCCACCTTGTCTTCCCTTTCGTCCCAGCGGAGGGGCGCCACGATGTACAGGGCGTGGGGCTTTCCGTCTTCTATGGCCGAAAGGACGTCCTTCACGCCCTGGGCCTTCACCTCCTCCCCGCTCACGGGAGAATAGGTTCGGCCGATACGGGCGAACAGCAGACGGAGGTAATCGTAGATTTCGGTAGTGGTGGCCACCGTAGAACGGGGATTCCGGATGTTCACCTTCTGTTCGATGGCGATGGCCGGCGGAATGCCTTCGATGGCCTCCACATCGGGCTTGGCCATCCGGCCCAGGAACTGGCGGGCATAGGAGGAAAGGCTTTCCGCAAAGCGGCGCTGTCCTTCGGCAAAAAGGGTGTCGAAGGCCAGGGAACTCTTTCCGCTGCCGGACACGCCCGTTACCACCACCAGGCGGTTACGGGGGATTTCCACCGTAATGTCCTGGAGGTTGTTCACCCGGGCGTGACGAATGACTATGTTTCCTTCGGCCGGCATCCTGAACTAGTTTTCAATCTTTTCCAACATACTGGGAGGGAGGTAGGTGGTGGCGACGGCGATGACGCCCTCGATGCACACCAAAAGGCGCTTGTTCTTCTTGATGCGCCGGATGTAGCCTTCGGTTCCCCGGAGCGGGCCTTCGGTCACCCGCACGTGGTCTCCCTGGCGGAAACGTTCCACATCATCGGCCGAATAGAATTCCAGTCCTTTTCCCGATTCCGTAACCAGACGGAAAGAGGTCATTTCCTTTTCGGAGATAACGGCGTATTCCTTGAAATCTGCCTTTTTGTATATAAAGCCCAGGATTTTGTCTCCTTCGTGAAGGCTTTGATCCACCTCTACTATCTCTTCCGGAGTGGCTTTCACAAAGATAAGGGAGTTCACCAGCGGCACCCTTTCATAAATGACCGGGCCCTCCTGGATGTAGCGGCTGTCTTTCCGGTGGTACGGATCCATCTGGGCCAGGGCACGGGCAGCGGCCATATGGGCCATCCCCTTCAGCTGCAGCTTCCGGACAGCCAGATATGTCTCCAGGCCCATATCGGCAAGGGTGTCTTCCATCTGGAACACCTTATTGAAGAATACCTTGACGGCATACCAGTCCTGCTGAACCTGCTCTTCGCTCATTGAATTACATCCACTCTCTATCAATCAAACAAAGATACAACTATTTTCGGGATCCCGCAAATACGACATTTTGACAGTATATTTTGCCATTTTGGCAGAGAAATCTGTCATTTTGTCTACCTTTTGAACATTTTTGAGCATTGGTCCCGCATTTGCCTTTAGCTAAGCCGAACGCGCCTCAGAAAGACCGTTCGGAAAACAGAAAGTTAAACACAAAAATTGATAGGAGATTAGAATTATGTTACCTGCAAGAAGAAACAACCAAGTTTGGGTTCCGGACTTTTTCAACGATTTCTTTGACAACAGCTGGATGGAACGCCCGAAGGCTACCGCCCCTGCCATCAACGTATTAGAAACCCCCGAACAGTACCAGCTGGAGCTGGCCGCCCCGGGTATGACCAAGGCCGATTTTGACATCCATCTGGATGAGGAAGGAGACCTGGTGATCAAGATGGAAAAGAAACAGGACCAGAACGAACAGAAGAAAGGCCACTATGTGCGCCGCGAGTTTTCTTACACCAAGTTCCAGCAGACCATGCTGCTGCCCGAGGACACCGACCGCGAGGCCATTGCCGCCAAGGTAGAGAACGGCGTGCTGGTGGTGAGCATCCCCAAGGTGAAGAAAGTAGAGATCGAAAAGGCCAAAAAACAGATTACCATCGAGTAATCTGTTGAAAATAGCTACTGCTCTATTTTGGGCAGGCGAAGCGGCAGCGCTCCGGGCAGCACTTTCAGATGAAACTGCGAACCGGGGAGCTGCTCTCCGTCTAAGTAGATGTCAATAAGGTCTTTGCTGGAGATGACCACCTCGCGGGCGTGGCGGAAAAGCACTCTCTTTCCGGCCACCCGGCTGCCAATGTGCGTACCGGCCTTGTAGTGCGGGATCAGCATCAGGAGTCGCAGAAGACTCATAGTACGGAAGTAACACACATCCATCAGACCGTCATCCAGCCTGGCATCCGGGGCGCAGTTGAATTCACCGCCCACGCGCCGCCCGTTGGCAAAGGTGCACAACACCATAGGGCCCCTGGCAATGCGCTCTCCGTCCACCATCACCTTGATGCGGTTGTATCGGCTGGTAAGGATGGCATTGATGACGCCCCTCGTATAAGCCTCGTGGGCCGATTTCCCCTTCTCAACCAGTTCATTGGCACGGGAAGCCACCTTGGAGTTGAAGCCGATGTTGCAGACATTCAGGCAGTAACTGTCGTTCACCTGGATGATGTCCGTAGGCGTCACGGTTCCCTCCAGCATATCCTTGACGCTGCGGAAGTTGCGGCCGGGGAAGTTGATGATAAAGTCTTCCGTGGCACCGGCGAAATAGAGGACGGCCATCGTCTTGTTCTCGCACTGCCGGGCGGCCTCCAGACTGGACTGGGCATACCCTACCAGACCGGAAGCCACCCCGTTAATGATACCGTTGCCGCCGCAGGCCACAAAACAAACTTCCTCCTCGGGATGCAAATCGCAGTAAAGGCGCACGTAGCGCGTGGCATCTCCCTCGCCCAGAGTGGTATAGACCTCGTACGGATGGGGATTCAGTTTCAGCTGGTCGTAGAAATCCTGGTACTGGGCGGCCTTGTCGGGCCGGCCGTTGACTATATAGATGTATTTCATACTTGTAGGCTCATTATGGTGATGTCATCGCTCTGGGGCTGGCCGGCGGTGAAGAATTTTACAGTCTTGTAGACGTGTTCCACCACGTCCTTCTCGCTCATATCGGCCCGGAGATTCTCCGCCACCTCCATCAGGCGCTCTTCTCCGAACAGCTCCAGCCTCACATTCTCGGCCTCCGTAACTCCGTCCGTGTAGGCCACCAGACGCGTGCCCGGGGCCAGGTCTATTTCTTCGGCCTGGTAGGGGAAAAACTCCATCAGGCCCGCAGCCAGGTTGCTCTTGACCGGGAGGAAATAGGGCTTTCCGTCGGGAGGGATCACCACAGGCGGATTGTGACCGGCATTGCAGTAGTCCATCTTCAGGGTTTTCAGATTGATACGTGCAATGAAAAGGGTGACGAACATATCGTTGCTGTTGGTATCGGCCACGCTGTTGTTGATACGGCTCACCGACTCACTGAGCGGGAGGTCCAGGGTGGCCACAAAGTGAAGCATAGCCCGGGTGATGGACATCACCAGCGAGGCCGGGACGCCCTTTCCGCTCACATCCCCCACGGCAAAATGGAGTACATCTCCCTTGAGGATGAAATCGTATAGGTCTCCTCCAACTTCCTTGGCAGGATTCACCAGCGCGTGCAACTGGGGCGGGAAGTCCGTGCACAGCATTCCCATCTGGATGGTGCGGGCCACGTTGAGCTCCGACTCCATCCTTTCGTTGTCGGTTCTAGTGGTTTTCAGCTGGCCGATGTAATCCGAAATGGAGTTCTGCATATACACGAAACTGTCTCTGAGGCGCAGCATCTCGTCCTGGCTGGAAATTTCCGGCAGCTTGGCCTTGAAATTGCCTTTGGCCATATTGAGGGCCGATACGGACAGTTCCGTGACGGGCCGCGTCATCCGGCGAATTTCCCGCCGGCAGATGAAATACAGGATAGCCAGGCCCAGGATGCCTACGAGCAGCAGGAGCAGGGCTATCTCCAGAGGCGCCGCCTTGGCCGTTTCATTGGCAATGACATAGCGGGACACCAGGCCGATAACTATGAAAGAGCCGAAGTTGATGGCCGTAACGATGCCGATGATTCTCCAGCTGAGCCGGCTTGAAAAGGATCTGTTATTCACTTGCTAGGGTTTAGTGTTAGTTTATAATCTACAAAAATAAGAAAAAATTATAAAC
>ONWU01000001.1 GCA_900321655.1 uncultured Bacteroidales bacterium | reverse complement strand
ACCAATGACGACAATGACGCCAACGTCACCTTTGCCGGATATTTCTCCGGAAAAGCCAGGGAGGCCGGAATTGCCGCCTGCTGGTGGATGGGCCTTTCCGACGGAAGTGACCGCATCGTCCCCGCCTGGACAATGCCAAGGACCAAGGACGCCATCCTTCAAAAATAAGGTTACCAAGTCCTCAAAATCGGTTCGATAATTGTTCCATTGCCCGCACGATATCTTTCCGCAGGCATCTTCCCTTCAGAAGGTGCCTTAATATTTTAAAAAATTAGTATTTTTGCAATTATTAGCGATGCTAAACCCGCATCACGATTTTATAACTTACTAATATTAATGAATAAAAACACCCTTTCCGCCTTCGTCGCAGCAGTTCCTGGGTCAAAGTGCAGGGAAACAAGTTCATCGGCCCGGACGGGAAAGAACTGGTTTTTCGCGGACTTTGTTTCTCGGATCCGGTCAAACTGGTCCGCGACGGCCAGTGGAACGAGCGGTATTTTGCCGAGGCCGCAGACTGGGGCGCCAATGTGGTGCGCTTTGCCGTCCATCCCACCAACCTGAACGATATGGGCTGGGAGGAAACCTTCAACGCCATGGACCAGGGCATCGCCTGGGCCAAGCAGTACGGGATGTACGTCATCATGGACTGGCATTCCATCGGCAACCTGAAGGACGAACTATATACCTCGCCCATGTACAATACCACCAAGGCCGAAACCTTCAAGTTCTGGCGCAAGGTGGCACAGAGATACAAAGATGAACCGACCGTGGCCCTGTACGAGCTTTTCAACGAGCCCACGGTAACGGCTCCCGAGGTGGGAGAGTGCTCCTGGACCGAATGGAGAGAACTGCAGGAGCAGATCATCGATACCGTGCGAACCTATAACCCCCAAGCGGTTTGCCTGTGCGCCGGATTCAACTGGGCGTACGACCTTACCCCGGTAGCGGCAGAGCCGGTACGGCGCGAGAATATCGCCTACGTATGCCATCCGTATCCGATGAAACGCCCGGAACCCTGGGAAGAGAAGTGGGAACAGGATTTCGGCTTTGTGGCCGATAAATATCCGGTTATCTGCACGGAGATAGGATTCTGCCTGGAAGACGAACCCGGTGCACACATTCCCGTGATAGCAACGGATGTCTATGGAGAGCACATAACCGGGTATCTGGAACAGAAAGGCATTTCCTTTACGGTGTGGTGCTTCGATCCCCACTGGGCACCGATGCTCATCACGGACTGGGATTTTACTCCCAGCACCCAGGGCCGTTTCTTCAAAGCCTATTTGCAAAAGCAGGCCACCCCCACTGAAAAATAAAAATTTGTTATGGATAACTTTGGACATTTTGACGACACTTCGCGTGAATATGTAATCACCCGGCCGGATACGCCCTGGCCCTGGATCAATTATATGGGAACGGAAGATTTCTTCTCCCTCATTTCCAATACGGCCGGTGGCTATTGCTTCTACAAGGATGCCAAATTCCGCCGCATCCTGCGCTACCGTTACAACGGCGTTCCCATGGATGATGGCGGCCGCTACTATTATATCAAGGACGGCAGCACGGTGTGGAGTCCCGGCTGGAAGCCCTGCAAAACGCCGCTGGACAGTTATGAGTGCCGCCACGGTATGGGCTATACCCGGATTACGGGCGTCAAGGACAGCCTGAAGGCCGATGTCCTTTTCTTCGTCCCCATCGGCCACCCCTGCGAAGTGCACCGGGTGCGGCTTACCAACACCGGTTCCGCTCCGAAGCACATCCAGCTTTATTCCTTCGCCGAATGGTGCCTTTGGAACGCTTCCACCGATATGGAGAATTTCCAGCGGAACCTCTCTACCGGAGAGGTGGAAGTGGAAGGGAGCGTGCTCTACCACAAAACCGAATACCGCGAACGCCGGAACCACTATGCGTTCTTCGGCGTCAACCATCCCTTTGACGGTTTCGATACAGATCGGGAAACGTTCATCGGCCTTTATAACGGCTTCGAGGCTCCGCAGCAGGTTCTTGCCGGCACTTCCGGCAACTCCGTAGCCCATGGCTGGAGCCCGGTTGCCTCGCACCGCCTGGACGTGACCCTGAAGCCGGGAGAAGAAAAGGAATTCATCTTCGTGCTGGGCTATGTGGAGAACCCTGCCGACAAGAAGTTCGTCGCGCCCGGGGTCATCAACAAGGAGCCGGCTCTTGGGATGATGGACGCCTTCGCCTCTGTAGCGCAGGTGGATGCCGCTTTCGCAGAGCTCAAAACCTACTGGGACGGCCTTCTCTCCCGCTTCTGTGTGCAGTCTTCCGTGCCGGAGCTGGACCGTACGGTGAATATCTGGAACCAGTATCAGTGCATGATAACCTTCTTCTTCAGCCGGAGCGCCAGCTTCTTCGAAAGCGGCATCGGCCGGGGAATGGGCTTCCGCGATTCCAACCAGGATCTGGCGGGCATCGTGCACCTGATTCCCGAGCGGGCGCGCCAGCGCATCCTGGACATCGCCGCCACGCAGTTCCCGGACGGCGGTTGCTACCACCAGTATCAGCCCCTGACCAAGCGCGGCAACAATGACATCGGCGGCGGTTTCAACGACGACCCCCTGTGGCTCATCTTCGGCACCGTGGCCTATATCCGGGAAACCGGAGATTTCGGCATCCTGGAAGAGCCCGTCCCCTTTGACAACAAACCCGGTTCGGAGGTTTCCCTGCTGGAGCACCTCAAGATCAGTTTCAAGCACGTGACGGACAACCTGGGACCGCACGGGCTTCCTCTGATCGGCCGGGCCGACTGGAACGACTGCCTGAACCTGAACTGCTTCTCGGACAATCCCGACGAATCCTTCCAGACCACCGAGAACAAGACCGAAGGCTCCAAGGCCGAATCCCTGATGATCGCCGGCCTGTTTGTGGCCGAAGGACGGGATTTCGCCGAACTCCTGGAGCGGATTTCAGACAAGGCCGCCGCCGACGTGAAGGCGGCTGTGGCCGATATGGAATCGGCCGTGAAAGCCCACGGCTGGGACGGAGAATGGTTCCTGAGGGCATACGATTACTTCGGCAACAAGATCGGCTCCCATGAGTGCAAGGAGGGAAAAATCTTCATCGAGAGCCAGGGCTGGTGCACAATGGCCCGCATCGGAGCGGAGGAAGGCCTCTGTGACAAGGCTCTGGACTCTGCCAACAAGTATCTGGAATGCGAGTACGGCCTGGTCCTGAACAACCCGGCCTACACGAAGTACTATATTGACTACGGAGAAATCAGTTCTTATCCGGAAGGCTATAAAGAGAACGCCGGCATTTTCTGCCACAACAATCCCTGGGTAATCATCGGCGAGGCCATGGCCGGCCGGGCCGAAGACGCCTGGCGGCATTACCTGAAGATTACTCCGGCTTTCACAAAAGACCAGGCCCTGCGGAAAGTGGAGCCCTATGTGTTCTGCCAGATGGTGGCCGGCAAGGATGCCTTCAAACCCGGCGAGGGCAAGAACAGCTGGCTCACCGGCATGACGGACTGCTGGTGGAACCGTGCATTCCCATCGGCACCTACCGCATCCACCGCCGCTTCCGCGAGGCCGAATATGAACTGGTCATCCACCAGACGGGAAAAGGCGGCAAGGTCTTCATCCCCTATAAACCCGGAAAACAGGAGCTGGAAATCAAGCTTTAAGCCCTAAAACACTTAAAAAATATTTTTAAAAATACTTGTTAAAATATTTTAAAAAGATTACCTTTGCGCCCGGAAAATTAGAAAGTGTAATTGTATGGAAATCAAAGGTGATTTCAAACCCAAGCTGTTTACAACTCTGAAAGATGGTTATACCAAACAAACCCTGGTCCAGGACCTCCTGGCCGGGGTAATTGTTGGTATCGTAGCCCTGCCGCTGGCCATTGCCTTCGGCATTGCATCGGGAGCCTCCCCAGAAGCAGGCATCCTCACGGCCATCGTGGCCGGCTTCCTGATCTCCTTCTTCGGCGGCAGCAAAGTCCAGATCGGCGGCCCCACCGGCGCCTTCATCGTCATCGTTTACGGCATCATCCAGCAGTATGGAATGAGCGGCCTGATGATCGCCACCTTCATGGCCGGTGCCTTCCTCATCCTGATGGGCGTGCTGCATCTGGGAACCATCATCAAATACATCCCCTACCCCATTGTGGTGGGTTTCACTTCCGGTATCGCCCTCACCATCTTCGCCACGCAGATCAAGGATCTGTTCGGCCTGCAGCTGGAGAGCGTGCCCGCCGGATTCCTGGACAAATGGGTGGTTTATGCCCGGAACATCTCCACCATCAACTGGTGGGCCCTGCTGGTGGGTATCTGCAGCATCCTCATCATACTGCTCACCCCCAAGATCAGCCGCCGCATCCCCGGATCCCTGGCGGCCATCATCCTGATGACCCTCGCCGCCCTGGGCCTGAAGCACCTCGGCATTGAAGGCATCGAGACCATCGGAGACCGCTTCACCATCTCATCGGCCCTGCCGCACCCGGAAGTTCCCAGCATCACCTGGGAAAGCATCACCCGTCTGGCACAGCCTGCCATGATCATCGCCATGCTGGGTGCCATCGAATCCCTGCTGTCGGCCGCCGTGGCCGACGGTGTCATCGGCGACCATCACAACAGCAACCAGGAACTGGTGGCCCAGGGCATCGCCAATATGGTATCTCCCCTGATCGGCGGCATCCCCGCTACCGGAGCTATCGCCCGCACCATGACCAACATCAACAACGGAGGACGCACCCCCGTTGCCGGTATCGCCCACGCCATCGTCCTGGCTCTCATCTACCTGTTCCTGATGCCCCTTGTTCAGTACATCCCCATGGCCTGCCTGGCCGGCATCCTGGTGGTGGTAGCCTACAATATGAGTGAATGGAGAAGCTTCCGGGCCATCCTCCGCAACCCCAAATCGGACATCATCGTGCTGCTGGTGACCTTCTTCCTCACCGTCATCTTCGACCTCACCATCGCCATCGAGGTGGGCGTGCTCATCGCCTGCCTGCTGTGCATGAAGCGGATGGCCGAAACCACCAATGTCTCCGTCATCAGCGACGAGATAGACCCCATGGCCGATACGGATGTCCAGGGCAACCTGGAGCACCTGATTATCCCCGAAGGCGTAAAGGTGTACGAGATCAACGGCCCCTACTTCTTCGGCATCGGCAACAAGTTTGAGGAAATGATGGGAGATACCCGGGCCAGTGAACGCGCCAAGGTGCGTATCATCCGCATGCGAAAAGTCCCGTTCATCGACTCCACCGGCGTGCACAACCTGACCAATATGTGCCTGATGTGCAAGCAGATGGGCGTAAAAGTGGTCCTCTCCGGGGTGAATCCCAATGTAATGAAGGTACTGCACAATGCCCGGATGGACGAACTGGTGGGAAAGGAAAACATCTGCAGCCACATTTCGCTGGCTCTCAAAAGGTCTGAAGAAATCCTGCAAGAGGCCTAACTCCTTGCGTTTTTTGCAAGGAAGTTATACCTTTGCAGTATGAATAAGACTCTGAAAATTACCCTTATCTGCGTGGCCGCCGTCCTGGCGGTCCTTCTGATTGGCAAAACCATTGTCCGCCACGTCGCAGTAAAAAACGTACGTGCCGCGCTGGAGAATGTCCCCGGTGCCCGCATCCAGTTCCAGGATCTGAGCTTTTCCCTTCTGGCAGGAAACGTGGGACTCAGGGATGTGGAGTTTGAGCTCTCAGACTCCACCGTATCCGGCCAGAAGATAGAGGGAAGCATCCACGCCATCGAGCTGGAAGGCATCAAACTGCGCCGTCTCCTCAAGGGAGAAGCCCGCGCCAGATGCCTCCTTATCAATAAGCCCGTGATCCGGGTAACCCTGGACGAGAAGGCTCCGGAAGCCCCGGAAGACACGGCCATATCGGCCGAGGCCTCTTTCCTCAGGCAGGTGTTCCTCTCCGAGCTGAAGGTGGAAAAAGGCAGCATCGGCCTGCAGAGTCTGAACAATTCCACGAAGGCGTCTGTCCAGAATCTGGGCTTTTCCCTGAAAGACATCGAAGTTCTTCCGGCAGACAAGAAAGTGGAATTCAACGACAGCAGCTACCACGTGTCCCTGGACAGCCTGGATTTCATTGATCCGGACGGTTTGAACCGCGTCCAGATAGCCCACCTCTCTACCTCCGAGGCCGGGCCGGTTCAGGCACGGGGAATGCACCTTTACAACTGCGTTCCCATGGAGGCCGTGGCCGAGAAGATGGGCAAGGTGGCCGCTATGTGGTACGATGTCCAGCTGGACAGCCTCCTCACCAGCGAAATCAACCTCCCTCGCCTGGCCCGGGAAAAGAACATAGAGATCAAGAGCATCAGCGTTTCCGGCCCCAAAGCCGTCATCTTCCAGGACGACCGCTACCCGCCGGCAGTGCCCTATCCCACTATGCAGGAAGGCATCAACGCGGTAGAAATGCCCCTGCATATCCAGGAGATCAACGCCCATTTCAAGGACTTCAGCTTCATCTGGGAAACCAGCAAGGTGAACCGCGGCAGCATCCCTATGCAGAATGTCCGCGTGGCCCTCACTTCCGTCAGCAACGCCAAGGACAATGTGATGGGAATGACCATTACCTCCCGGCTGACCGGAAAAGGCCGGCTGAATATGATGGTTTCCACCCGCAACAACCATGCGGAAACCACTACCGGAAAGATAACGGCCAGCGACCTGGATGCCTCCCGGATGGATTCCTTCCTCCGTCCCCTGTTCGGCGTTACTGCCCAGGCCAATATGCAGAAGATAGACTGCACCTTCAAGGGCAACAAGACCAAAATGGCAGGAGATTTCTGTATGATATATAACAATCTGACCGTCAAAGCCTGGGACGATAAAACCGCCCCCTTCCAGATTGTAGCCCAGCACAGCGGCGCCATCAACTTCCTGGCCAATGTCGCCCTGCCGGATTCCAATCCCAAGATCAAGGGAAAGGACCCAAAGCGCGTAAACATAGAATTCGAAAGGGATCCCATGCAGCCGTACCCGGCCTATCTTATCCAGTGCATGACCAACGGCATGCTCAAGACCGTCCTTCCGGGCGGAGCCATTAAAAAAGCCCAGGCCAAGAAGGCCCAGGCTTCCAAGAAGAAATAATTATCAATAATTATCGGGCCAAAGCCTTGAGGGCAAGGACGCGGCGGACGCTTTCGTCGATGCGTTCTTCCGGCAGCGTGCCGTCTTCTACCGCAGCCACGACGGCATCAAAGGCCTCCGGCAGGTTTTCCGGCATCAGGACGATATCGGCCCCGGCCTTAAGCGTCAGAACAGCCGATTCTCCACTGGTGTAGCGGTCGCTCACCGCCTTCATTCCCATGGCATCCGTAATGATGACACCTTCGAAACCCAGTTCTTCCCTGAGTTTCTCCGTCAGCATAAAGTGAGAGAGGGTGGCGGGAAGATTGTCTCCCGTCACATTCGGGACGGCCACATGGGCCGACATGATCATAGGGGCACCGGCCTTGATGGCCGCCTTGAAGGTAATCATCTCGCAAGCAAGGATTTCCTCCCAGGTTTTGTCCGACTGCACGTATTCGTGATGGGAATCCCCGACAGTGTCTCCATGGCCCGGGAAATGCTTGACGCAAGCCACAATGCCCACCTCTTCCAGGCCTTCCAGGAACTTGACCACCATAGGGGCCGCCACCTTGGGATTGTCCGAAAAAGCGCGGTCTCCTATCACGATATTCTTGGGATTGGTGTTGACATCCGCCACGGGGGCAAAATCCACATCAAAGCCATATTCCTTAAGGTATGTGCCGATGGAAATGCCGGCGTCACGGGCCTTGGCAGGGTCTCCCGTTGCGCCCACAGCAGCCATGGAAGCGTAGGTGGGGACATGGAAATTCCCGTTGTTGCCGATACGGGCCACGCGGCCGCCTTCCTCATCTATGCTGAGCAGCGGCTCTCCGGCAAGGGTGTGCAGATCCCGGGTGAAGGCCTTGATCTGCTGGGGGTTGTCTATGTTGTGGGAAAAGAGCGTGATTCCGCCCACGGGATACTTCTCACAGAAAGCCCTGGTTTCTTCGTTGACGGCCTGCATCTTGTACTCCATCATTCCCAGCTGTGAACTTTGGAATACCGGATCCAGGGATTCCGGACGCACGCAGAAAAGCTGTCCCACCTTTTCCCGAAGGGTCATAGAGGAGAGCTGCTTTTCAATGGTGTCTTGCTGCTCGGGGGAAAGATTTTTTCTCGTAGAAGAAAATTTGCAGCCCGGGATGGCCAGAAGGGCCAGGCACGCAGCACACAGGACGAGGGACTTTTTCATAATGGCAATGTGGTTTTTCGGAAAGCGAAGTTAATGCTTTTTTGCCATAGTTGTACAGGCCCGGTGAACAAAAGAATGAAAAATAATCCGTACCTTTGTAAGACTACATAATTTACAAACCTATGGCAGAACAGAAATTCAGGGTCGAAAGCGACCTTATCGGAGAACTTCAGGTCCCGGCCGATGCCTACTACGGCGTCCAGACCCAGCGGGCCATCAACAACTACAAGATTTCCACCACCCATATGTACGACTACCCGGAGTACATCATCGCGATGGCCTATGTCAAAATGGCCGCCGCTGCGGCCAATACCGAGCTGGGCGTCCTTCCCAAGGAAATAGGAGACGCCATCGTGGCCGCCTGCAAGGAAATCGTTGGAGGAAAGCTGTGGGACCAGTTCCCTGTGGATATGATGCAGGGCGGCGCCGGCACCTCCGTGAATATGAACGCCAACGAGGTCATCGCCAACCGCGCCCTGGAACTGATGGGCCACAAGAAGGGAGAATACCAGTTCTGCTCCCCCAACGACCACGTCAACTGCGCCCAAAGTACCAACGATGCCTATCCCACCGCCTTCCGCTACACCTTCTTCCGGATGAACCGTCACCTGGAGAAAGCCCTGCAGGATTTGATTGACGCCTTCCGCGCCAAGGGAGAAGAATTCAAGGACATCATCAAGATGGGCCGAACCCAGCTGCAGGATGCCGTCCCGATGACTTCCGGCCAGGAATTCAACGCCTTCGCCAACAACCTGGGTGAAGAAATAGCCAACCTCAACCGCAACGCCGTTCTCCTGAAAGAGATCAACATGGGCGGAACCGCCATCGGCACCGGCCTCAACGCCGTTCCCGGCTTTGCAGAGCTTTGCACCAAAAAGATGAGCGAATTCTCCGGAGATACCTTTGAAAAGGCTCCGGACCTGGTGGAAGCAACGCCCGATACCGGCGCCTATGTAAGCTATTCCGCGGCCCTCAAGCGCCTGGCCGTGAAGCTTTCCAAAACCTGTAACGACCTCCGCCTGATGGCTTCCGGCCCCCGCTGCGGTCTGCACGAGATCAACCTTCCCGCCATGGCCCCCGGCTCTTCCATCATGCCCGGCAAGGTGAACCCGGTTATCCCCGAGGTCACCAACCAGGTGTGCTTCAAGGTCATCGGCAACGACACCGCCGTATGCTTTGCCGCCGAGGCCGGCCAGCTGCAGCTGAACGTGATGGAGCCCGTCATCGCCCAGTGCATCCTGGAAAGCCAGACCTGGCTCATCAACGCGATGAACACCCTTCGCACCAAGTGCGTGGAAGGAATCACCGTCAATGCAGAACACTGCTACAATATGGTGAAAAATTCCATCGGCATTGTAACCGCCCTCAACCCTTATATCGGCTACAAAGCCTCCACGAAGGTGGCCAAGGAAGCCCTGGAAACCGGACGCAGCGTCTACGATCTTGTCCTGGAGCACGGTCTTATGACCAAGGAGAAGCTGGACGAAGCCCTGGATCCCAAGGCCATGACCGCCTCCCACGAACTGTTCAAATAGATGAAAAAAATCTTTTTTACCCTTCTGCTCGGCACAGCACTGCTGTGCCAGGCAGAAGCCAAAAATCCTCCCCTCAGGCACCAGTTCAGGCTGGGCTGGGGGGATATGCTCTTCGAGACCTTTGCCTTCCATCCCGGCGCCACCCAGGACGGAAAGCGCACACACGATTTCGGATTCACCGGTCACCTCTTTGCCGAGTACCGCTACAGCCTGAACAGGGTGGTAAGCCTGGGCGTACAAGCAGACTGGGAAGGCATTTTCTGGAAAGAGTCCAAGGCCGATATGTACAGAAAGTACATCGGCCCGGCCACTTCGGTGAACAATTACAACCTCTGCGTAATCCCCATGGTCCGCTTCACCTTCTTTCAGAGGGAATGGGTCCAGCTTTACGCCGGAGCGGGCATCGGCCCCCTGTTTGCCTTCGACAATGCCCGAAACCTGGAGGTGGCCCCGGCCCTCAACCTGAACCTTCTGGGCGTGCAGGTGGGGAAAGGCCACTGGAGCGGATCGGTGGAACTGGGCGGCCTGTCGGCCCTCAGTGGCGCCAACAAGATTTATATGCTGGGCTCCCGGCTGGTGAGCATCAGCCTCAATTACAGCTGGTAGGATATGAAACGAATGCTTTTCCCCCTTCTGCTGGGGCTTGCGGTGTGCGCCTGCCACCACCCCGAGGTAGAATATCTGGATTTTGACACCTTCCAGGTGTATTCCGTAAAATCCTCCGATGTCTTTATGGAAAACGGGGACCTCAACCCCGACATTGCCTTTATGGAAGACGGCGGCCTGGACGAAGACCAGACCAAGGTGGCCAGCACGCAGGCTGTCACGCTGGTCAGAGACCTTCTGGGGTCGATAAACAGCAATTCCCTCCTCCAGATTGCCGGCATCTACACAGGACACGACATAGACAATTCACCCCTCCGGCTTTCCGGCAAACTGGTGCTGCCCGCCTCCGGTCCCATCAAGAACCTGGTGCTGGTGAGCCACTACACCATCGGCGCCAACAGCGAAAGTCCTTCGGAGACATTCCCCCTGGAAGCCATCGTAGCCTCCAAGGGCTATGCGGTGGTCATCGCAGACTATATCGGCTTTGGCATTACCGCAGACCGCATCCACCCTTATATGCATACGGAAAGCACCGCAAGAAGCGTAGTGGATATGGCCCTGGCCGTCAAGCCTTACCTCAAACACATCGGCCGGCAGCCGGAAAGCGAGGAAGTTATCCTGATGGGCTATTCGCAGGGAGGATCCACCACAATGGCCGTCATGGACATGCTTCAGGACGAGTATCCGAGTGTCTTCCCCATCAAGCAGGTATATGCCGGAGGAGGCCCGTACGACTTGGCCGCCACCTTCGACTATTCCATGGAAACCGGCGTCACGGGCATTCCTTGTGCCATCCCCATGATTGTCCAGGGGGTGAGCGAAGGAGAACGGCTGGGGCTGGATATGAGCCTGTTTTTCAAACCCCACCTGCTGGAGAACTACAAAGAGTGGATCAATTCCAAGAAATACACGGTTAAACAGATCAACCAGCACATCGGCAGCAAAGACCTTCGGGAAATTATGACCGAGGCCGGAAGGGACCGCTCCCAGGGAGAGACCGCCATCCTGTACAAGGCCCTGCTGAAAAACTCCACGCTCAATTTCATTCCCTACGCTCCCGTTTTCCTATTCCACAGCCGCACGGATCAGACGGTTCCTTTTATCAACGCCCTCAGTGCCGAAGCGTATTTCAAGGGAAATGACATCCGCTACGACTTCGGAGACTACGGGGCCCACGCCATGGCCGCCGTGCGCTTTGTCCTCACCGTTTACAAAGACCTGAAATGAGAAAAATCCTTACCCTGATAGCAAGCGCCGTCCTCGCTCTCGCCGGCTGCACGCCCAAAGATATTCTGATTACCGAGCCCGTAGATATCCGTTTTCAGATAGACAAGGTAAAGGGCACCAAGGTCTTCTTTACCGTCAACTGTGAGAACCCCAACGCCTACTATGCCTATTTTGTAGCCAATCTGGACCTGGGAATTCCGGACTTTGGCAAGATGACAGACCGGGAACTGGCGGAATTCCATCTGGCCAACCTGAAAGAGAGCTACGAGATCCGGAAGAAAAACAAAGAAATGATTTCTTCCATCGCCGATGTTTCCTGTTTCCGGGGTAACCGCAGCCTCCGGGAGCCTCTTCTGAATATGGATACCCGCTACCGGCTTATTGTCTTCCAGGTGAATCCCGAGACTTTCACCGTGCTGGGAGAGATCAAGGGAGAGTCTTTCCAAACCCAGTCCATAGACTTGAAGGAGTTCCCCCTGGCTTTCTCGGTCAAGGGCAACACCCTTACGGTAACGCCTCCGGACAACGAAAGAACCTATTACTGGGACTTTGAAACGGCCGAAAGAATTTTCGATGACTACCTGAGCCCGAATCTGTACTTCTATTTTGTAGTGGATATGTACGAGACCTACGGCTTTATGAAAAATGTGGTGTTCAAGGGCCCTCAGCAGAGGCAAATCCCCCTGGGCAGCCTGAAAGAGGATGAGGTTTTCTACGCGGTAGGAGCCGCATACGATACCCGGACGGAAGCTATTTCCTCCGAATACACCACTTATTCGTTCCAGTACAAAGACGGCTCCCTGCAGCCGGCATACCAGTAAGAAATGGCCATCAAGATTAACCTGGAGGCCTCCGAGGCCAATCTGTTCTGCTCCTCCAAATGGTGGGGAGACCCGGATATGCCCTTCGATATGGAATATCCCACGGTGGAAGTGACGGACGAGGACGGCACCTACGACTATCCCCTCACCTTTGTCTGCCAGATAGACTGCGAGGACATCGCCCCGCTGGACCCGGAGAACCGTCTTCCGCACCAGGGGATGTTCTACGTCTTCGCCGGCCTGGACGAATACCTGGACCAGTTCGACAGCCCTTTCCACAATGGGAAAGGCCCCTGGCCGAAGAAAATGGTGGTGGTCAAGTACACCAAGGCCATCAACTTCGAGACCTTCCGCAGCGCCATCCTCACAGACGAACAGGACCAGCCACTCACGCAGCCGGCCCTCAAAATGACCTTCGAAAAGGGAGAGGCCGATGGCACCTGCCTGCTGGGCGCCTCTTCACCGGATGAGGTTGAATTCCTCCGGATTGCCTCCGGCACCGCCGGACTGCACTTTCCGGACAACAGTTCCCTCCTCTTCCACTACGCTCCGGCGGATTTCGCCGCCGGCAAGTGGAAGATTGTGAAGGGTGTACTGAAGTAGCGGAGGTCTACAGACCTATCGTCTTGAAGAAGTCATTCCCCTTGTCATCCACCAGGATGAAGGCCGGGAAGTCCTCTACGGTGATTTTCCAGATGGCTTCCATACCCAGTTCCGGGTACTCTACACACTCGATGCTGCGGATGCTGCTCTGGGACAGGACGGCAGCCACGCCGCCGATGGTGCCCAGGTAGAAGCCGCCGTGCTTGAGGCAGGCATCCGTAACCACCTTGGAGCGGTTGCCCTTGGCAATCATCACCAGGGATGCGCCGTGATCCTGGAACTCGTCCACGTACGGGTCCATACGGTTGGCCGTGGTGGGGCCCATAGAGCCGCAAGGGTATCCGGCAGGTGTCTTGGCCGGGCCGGCATACAGGATGGGATGGTCCTTGAAGTACTGAGGCATTCCTTCACCGGCATCCAGGCGGGCTTTCAGCTTGGCGTGGGCAATGTCGCGGGCCACAATGATGGTGCCCTTCAGGTTTACGCGGGTGCCTACTGCATATTTGGTGAGTTCTGCACGCACGGCGTCGATTCCCTTGTCCAGATCTATTTCAATGCCCTTCGGGCCCTCGCCGGGCCTGCGGAGTTCTTCCGGAATCAGTTCCGAAGGATTGGTATCCATCTTCTCGATCCAGACGCCGTCGGCATTGATCTTGGACTTGATGTTGCGGTCTGCGCTACAGCTGACGCCCATACCGATGGGGCAGCTGGCGCCGTGGCGGGGCAGGCGCACCACACGGATGTCGTGGGCCAGGTATTTGCCGCCGAACTGGGCGCCCAGACCAATCTTCTGGGCTTCCTTCAGAAGCTTTTCTTCCAGATCGATGTCGCGGAAGGCGCGGCCGGTTTCGTCACCCGTGGTGGGCAGGTTGTCGTAGAACTTGATGCTGGCCAGCTTCACGGTGAGAAGGTTCTTTTCGGCCGATGTGCCGCCGATCACGAAAGCGATGTGGTAAGGCGGGCAGGCGGCCGTACCGAGGGATTTCATCTTCTCCACCAGGAAGGGGATGAGGGTGCCTTCGTTCTGGATAGTGGCCTTGGTCATAGGGTAGAAATACGTCTTGTTGGCGCTACCGCCGCCCTTGGCTACCATAATGAAACGGTATTCATCTCCCTGGGTGGCCTCGATGTCTATCTGGGCCGGGAGGTTGCACTTGGTGTTGACCTCGTTGTACATATCCAGGGGAGCATTCTGGCTGTAGCGGAGGTTCTCCTGGGTATACGTATTGAAAACGCCCAGGCTCAGGGCTTCTTCGTCCTCAAAATCCGTCCAGACTCTCTGGCCCTTTTCACCGTGGATGATGGCCGTTCCGGTATCCTGGCAGAAGGGAAGCACACCCTTGACGGAAGTTTCTGCATTGCGGAGGAACTGAAGGGCCACATATTTGTCGTTATCGGATGCCTCAGGGTCACTGAGAATCTGGGCTACCTGCAGGTTGTGGGCTCGGCGAAGCAAAAACTGACAGTCATGGAAAGACTGCTGGGCCACCAGGGTAAGAGCCTCCGGAGAGACTTCCAGGATGGTCTTGTCTCCGAACTGGGCGGTTTTCACCAGCTTTTCGGAACCGGGAATCTTGTAGTATTCAGTGGTGTCCTTGCCCAACTGAAACATAGGTGCGTATTTGAATTCTGCCATAATTAAAATTTTTGCCAAACTAAGTTTACAAATATAGCATTTTTTACCGACATTTCTTTATCTTTGTATGATACAATATGATTTAGGATCAATGGAAGCTATCAATTTCACCCCTTTTTATCCCCACAAAGGATCGGTGTACAAGATGGAAGAATTCCACCCCGCCGTGGTGGACCAGGCATACCTGAAAGAACTGGGAGTAACGGTGGATCCCTCCCCCGAAACCCTCGAAGGCCTCCGGAGAGGCTCGGAAGTGTTTGAACAGCGTCTGAAGGCCCACAAACTCATTCCCGAGCAGCGCTATTTCCTGGACACCATAGACCCCCTCCAGGAAAAACCCGAAATCCACAATTATACGGGCCGATGCCCCACCCTCACCTACGAGATCAACCCCGTGAAGGGCTGCAGCGTAGGCTGCCTGTACTGTCTGGTTTCGGACGGTGTGCACGAGCAGCCGCTGATGGCTCACGAAAACTATCACCTGTATGTGCGGGAGCTTCTGGAAAAGCACAACGGCGCCGGCAGCAAGAACCTGGAGCACTATTATTACTTCTCCCCCAAGACAGAAGCCTTCCAGGAGGCCACCCTCCTGACGGGCATCGCCCACCGCATCCTGAGGGAGTTCATAGACCACTTCCGCCGCAACCCGGAATCCAAGGCACGCCTTTTCATCGCCTCCAAGGCCGGTGCCAAACACCTGCAATGTGAAGACGAGGGAGAAAGCATCCTGGATCTTTTCCGGAAACTGGGAAACAAGATGCAGTTCAATACCAGCGTCTCCATTATGCCGGATGCCCTGAGAGACCTTCTGGAGCCCTGCGCCGCCCCCATCGGGGAGCGTCTCGCTGCCGTCAAGCTGTGCCGCGAGGCCGGCATCCCGGCCAACTCGGCCCTGGTGCAGCCCATCTTCCCTCCCTGCCTGACGGATAGCGAAATCCGACGCTTTTTCAACGCCCTCTCCGAGGCCGGCATCATCAACTACAAGCCGGAATTCCTCACCGCCAGCATGGAGAACCTGGCTATGCTGGGCCAGTACCTGGGCCACTTCGACAAGAACCTGGAGCGCCAGCTGTACGAGGACTACCTGCTTCCTTCCAACGCAGACCACCGCAAACAGCGCGGCCGCACCGCACCGGACCGCAAACGCAGCCTGGAAGACATCCAGCGGCTGATGGCCTACACGGACACCCTGGGAATGAGCATCAGCATCTGCTACTGGGTCAGGATGCAGCTGGGGCTTTCGGAAGAAACCATTCCGCTGGTGAACCGCAACGGTTTCCAGTGCCTGGGTTACCAGAGAAACCTGTTCTAGAGTCCCCTCCATGTATCGGGACCTTCAAGACTATTACCTCCACTGGTACCATCAGCGCCCCGTGGGCATTGACGGCCGCCGGCAGGAGGAACTGCGCCGCCTGCACCGGGTCCTGTACACCGCCATAGAATACTTCGTGGGGCACTATGCCTCTTTCGTCCAGGACTGGGGTTTTTCCGAAAAGGAATGGGAGCTGCTGGAAAAACAGGCGCTCAGGCCCTTCCGGGCCGGCACCTATCGGCCCGACTATATCCTTTCCCGGGAAAGGGACCTCCTTCTGTGCGAAATCACCTCCCGCTTCTTTGCCCACGGCATCTTCATGAGCTGGTTCGGAGAGCAGGCCGCCCGCGCCTTCATGGAGCGTTTCCCCTCGGAACCGTTCCACTCGGACTTCGGCCCCATGATGGATTATATGCTCTCCCTCGCCGGAGGGAAAAAGCGGATGTACGTTCTCAAAAGCGCAGACAAGACCAACGAAATCCGCCTGTACAAGCGCTTCTACGAGGCCCACGGCCTACAGGCGGAAGTGCTGGAGGCCGATGAAGTTCAGGCCCGCCGGAAAGAGTGGAGCCGGGATGCCTTTGTGGTGAACGCCCTCAACCAGAAGGACCTGCTGGGCTTTTCGATGGACACCCTGGAAGCGATGATGGACGCCGGGATGGTGAGCGAAATGAGAAACACTTTTCTCATCCACGACAAGCGCTTTCTGGCGCTGTGGTTTGACAACCGCTTCACATCGGCCTGCCTGAGCGAGGAAGACACCGCATTCCTTCGCGCCCACGCCATCCCCAGCTTCCTGCAGATGCCCTCCGACGCTTACGAAAACAAGGACAAGTATATCCTGAAGCCCTTCCGCCTGGGAAAGAGCGAAGGCCTCGTAGCCGGCCCGCTGGTGTCCCGCGAACAGTGGCAGCAGCGCCTGGACCAGGGCGTGGAAGGATGCCTGTTCCAGCCTTTTATCGGCCAGCCCACCTTTGACACCGAGTGGGAAGGCATCCGCTTCAAAGACTATCTCTGCGGGATGATGCTGTGCGTCAATGACCGCTACTTCGAGTCCGGCTTCTTCCGCTTTTCCAGCCTTCCCGTCACCAATGTGGGAGACGACCGCAAGGCCTTCCCTCTGTATACCGACTGCCCGGAGATTCTTTCCCAATGCGACGTCCTATGACCCTTGCCGCCAACCAGCCCTACTTCCTGCCCTACTTTCCCTACTGGCAGCTCATCCACGCGGCAGACCGCTTCCTGGTGGCCGATGACTATGCCTTCATCCGCCACGGCTGGATCACGAGAAACCGCATCCGGATGGGAGAAAGGGAAATTTATCTGCTGGTGGAGCTGCAACAGATGAGCCGGAACAAACTCATCTCCCAGCTGGAGCTGGCCCCCTTGCAGGTGGACAAAAAACTGAGGACGGTGGAAACGGCGTACCACAAGGCTCCCTTCTTCCAGCAGGGATACGAGCTTTTCCAGCGCATCCTCAGCTGCCCGGAAAAGAACCTGGCCCTTTTTCTGGAAGCCTCCATCCGGGAGGTTTGCACCTATCTTGGCATCGAAACCCCCATCGGCCGCACTTCTTCCCTGGAAGGAAATGTCCTTCTGAAAAAGGAGGAGAGGATTTACGATTTCTGCCACCGTCTGGAGAGCGACCACTATATCAACGCCATCGGCGGCCGGGAGCTTTACAGCTGCGAAGAGTTCCGCCGACAGGGAATCTGCCTGAACTTCCTTCAAAGCCACGCCCAGGCGGCCGGAACCCTTTCGGTCCTGGATGCCATCATGAACCATTCCCGGGAGGAGTTGCACACCCTTCTGGACCAATATACCCTGCTGGATGGATAGCCCCAAAATAACGGTCCTCTGCCTTGCGTACAACCACGCGTCCTATATCAAAGACGCGCTGGAGGGCTTCGTGAGCCAGGAAACCCGCTTTCCCTTCGAAGTGATCGTGCACGACGACGCCTCCACGGACGGAACGGCCGATATCATCCGGGAATATGCCCGGCGCTATCCGGAGATAATCAAGCCCGTCTTTCAGAAGGAGAACCAGTATTCCAGGGGCGTCGCTATCGGCCCCACCTTCTGCTTTCCCCTTGTCCGGGGAGAATACGTAGCCCTCTGCGAAGGAGACGATTACTGGACAGACCCTCTGAAACTGCAGCTGCAGGCCGATGCCCTGGATGCACACCCCGAAGTGGACCTTTGCACCCATGGCGCCCTGGTTACCCAAAACGGGAAATTCCACGGCTATATGCCCTCCCGCCTTTGGGGCGGCATCCTTTCGGCCGATAAGATTATCCGGGGGATGCGCCTTCCCACCGCTTCCCTCCTTATCCGCAGGGAAGCCTACCTGAGGATGACTCCCCCGCGGGAAATCCTTTTCAACGACACGGCCCTCCTTCTGCAAACCTGTATGCGGGGAGGCGCTCTGTACCTTCCCCGCTGCATGTCCGTATACCGCTACCAGACACCGGGTTCCTGGAGCGCCGTCCACCGGGGACAGGCCCGGATGGATGCCCGGAAAACGGAACAGGCGCAGCTGGAAGCCTTTGACCAGTGGACAGAAGGCCGGTTCCACCGCGCCGTCCTGTGGCGGACAACCCGGAACGACACCAGCGATCTTCTGGCCCGGAGAGACTATGCAGCCCTTCTGAAGCCCCGCCACCTGGCCCTCCTTTTGCAGCGCCTGGGAAAGACCCTCCACAAGTATTTTGTCAACCTCGCTTCCCTTTACCGATGGAAAAGATTTTTGTAACCCGCACCTCCCTGCCTCCCTTTGAGGAATACTGCGCCGAAATAAGGGAACTGTGGGATAGCGCCCTCATCACCAACATGGGCGTGAAGCACCAGCAGCTCCAGCAAAAACTGGAAGCCCTCCTGCAGGGGCCCCTTACCCTTTTCGTCAACGGCCATCTGGCTCTGGAAGGAATGCTGGAAGCGATGGATCTGCCCCGGGGAGGAGAAGTAATAACCTCTCCCTTTACCTTCGTTTCCACCACCCACGCCCTGGTGAGAAAAGGGCTGGTTCCCGTTTTCTGCGATGTGCTGGAGGAGGACGGAACCCTGGATCCGGAAAAGGCCGAAGCCCTGATTACGGAACGTACCGTAGCCATCCTTCCCATCCACGTTTACGGCCATCCCTGCCAGGTGGAAAAGCTGGAGGAACTCTCCCGTCGGCACGGCCTCAAACTCCTCTACGACGCGGCCCACGCATTTGATGTACAGTACAAAGACGTGCCCCTGGTGCGTTACGGAGACGCTTCCATTCTCAGCTTCCACGCCACCAAGGTGTTTTCCACCATCGAGGGCGGTGCCGTCTGTTATTCCGACAAGGCCCTTCGCCAGCGGCTGGAAGACCTCACCAATTTCGGCATCCGGGACTACGAATCCTGCCCCCAGGTGGGAGGAAATGCCAAGATGAACGAGTTCCAGGCCGCGATGGGCCTGTGCAATCTCCGCCACTGGGAAGAAAACCGGGAACGCCGCAAAGAAGCCGCCCTGGCCTACCGGGAGCAGCTCTCCTCCTCCGTCCGTTTCCTGGAGCCCCGCCCCGGAACGCGGCCCAACTACGCGTACTGTCCGGTCCTTTTCTCCTCCCGCGCCCAGCGGGACCGGGTGCACGAAGCCCTGGGCAGGAAAGACATCCACTGCCGGAAGTACTTCTACCCTCTGACCAGCCGTCTGGAGTGCTACGAAGGCTCTTTCAAAGGAAATACACCCATTGCGCAGAATCTTTCGGAACGCGTCCTCACCCTTCCCCTGTCGGCCAGTCTTACCGGCGAAGACATCCGGCGCATCTGCCTTTCCCTTCGGGAAAACCTGTAAGCCTTCTTAATTTTGCAAAATATTTTTACATTTTTTGGTACCTTGTGTTGCAAAGTACCAAAAATAATTTATATCTTTGCATCAGAAAATATTTTTAACGAACGATAACCTATGAAAAAAGTAGTCAATGTTTCTCTGGGAGGGCGCAATTACACCCTCGAAGAAGATGCTTACGCACGTCTGGGACGCTATCTGGAGCACTTCAGAGCCCGGCTCACCGTCCCGGAGGGCCAGAAAACGGAAGTGATGGACGAGATTGAGGGCCGCCTGGCAGAACTCTTCTCCCGGGAAGTGGGAGAAAGCGGCCGCGTGGTTTCCCTGGACCTGGTGAACCGGGTGGCCTCCACCCTGGGAATGCCGGACGGGTCTGCGGAAGACGGTTTCGGCACTTCCTCCTCCGCCTCGGAACCGGCCTCCAATCCCCGCAAACTGTACCGGGACATGGACGAGAAGAAAATCGCGGGCGTATGCTCCGGTCTGTCCTACTATTTTGACATAGACGTAGTGCTGGTCCGCATCATCATGCTGGCCGCCCTCATCTTTGGCAGCGCCGGCTTCTGGGTGTACATCATCCTCTGGATTGCCGTTCCGGTGGCCGATACCGCCGCCAAAAAATGCGAACTGAGGGGCCTGGCCCCCACGGCAGAAAACATGTCCAAATTCACCACCTATAAAAAGTAAAGTATGGAAAGCAGCAGTGACAACGTACGCGCTCAAATGCGCAAAGGCGTGCTGGAGTACTGCATCCTGTGTATTCTCAGCCGCAAGGAAGCCTATGCATCCAGCATCCTGGAAGAGCTCAAGGCCGTGGGAATGCTGGTGGTGGAGGGAACCCTGTATCCGCTCCTGATCCGGCAGAAGAACCAGGGGCTGCTGAGCTACCGCTGGGAAGAATCCCCGCAGGGCCCGCCCCGCAAGTACTATGTAATTACCGAAAAGGGCCGCGCCCAGCTTGCCGAGATGGATGCCGCCTGGCAGGAAATGGTCCAAAGCATTGAAACCCTTAAAAGAGCATAAGGTATGACACAGACAGAACAAGTGAGCATCGGAGGATATGCATTCACGCTGGAAAAAGCGGCAGCGGAAGCCCTGGAGGCCTATCTCAAGGAGCTGGAAGCCCATTATCTTCCCCAGCAGGGAGGCAAGGAAATCATGGAAGGGATTGAGGAAAGGGTGGCCGAACTCCTGCTGGACAAGTGCGGAAACGGAGCCGTGGTAACAGCAAGCCACGTCCAGGCCGTCATCCAGGTGATCGGAAGGCCGGAACGCATAGAGGCCGAAGACCCTGAACCCTCGGAAGCCGCTTACGAAAAAAGGCAGAAGAAACTCTTCCGGGACCTCTCGGACAAACGTCTGGGCGGTGTCTGCAGCGGCCTGGCCACGTATTTCAACATTGACGTCGCCTGGCTTCGCATGGGCTTCACCATCCTCACCATCATTTCCTTTTTCATCGGCTTCCGGGAAGAAGCCTGGAGCATCGCCGTTCCCGTGCTCTACTGCATCCTCTGGGTGGCCATGCCCGCCGCCCGCACCGCCCAGGACCGCTGGGCCATGAGCGGAGAAGGCTCTACGGCCGATGACATCCGCCGCAATGTGCAAGCCGGCATCCACGAGATGGGAGACGCTGCCAGGGAAGTAGCCAAATCGGACTTTTTCCAAAAGTTCGGCAAATTTTTCCTGATCCTTATCGGCATCATTCTCCTCATCACCGGCACCTCGGGCCTTGCCTCCGTCTCGGTTCTCAGCCTGAAAGGAACGGAGCTGTTCGGTGTGCCCTACGCCCGCGCCATGGAAGAAATCGCAGAGTATGCTCCGGTCTTTTACAATATGCTGGACACCACGTGGATAGTGGTGCTGATGGCCCTCGCCATCATCCTCCCCTTCGTGGGCATCCTCTACGGCGGCATCCAGCTCATCTTCGGTTTCCAGTCCCCCTCTTGGAAACCCGGTCTGGTGATCTTCGTCCTCTGGCTCATCATCCTGGTGGTCCTGGGCGTACTGGGCTTTGCAGGCATTCTTTCTTCAGAAATAACAAGCGTTTAGTTATCATAGAATTAGTTAGCATGGATTAAGCCGGGAAGGCAGTATTTGCCTAGTTCCGGCTTAATTTGTATATTTGCAAGTTATGGCGAAGATATGGACAAGCATAGTGCTCCCGCTCGCCGTTGCGGGAAGCATTGCATACCAGACCGTGGGGGTGGAAGCCTCCAGGGTCTCCCGCGTGTCCGCATACTTCCCCGCCCACCGGACAGACACGGTGAAAACCCAGCCCCGTCCGGACACAACCCTTCTCCACAAGCCGGATTCCCTGGAGGAAGAAGAATTTTTCCTCTTCGGAGCCGAAGAAGACACCCTTCCCCGCGTCTTTGCCCGGGACACGATGCGCGTTCCGGACAGCCTCCAGTACACCAATCCGTTCCTGTACCAGTGGTATGTAGCCACCAAGGACAGCTACACCCACAAGGTGGTGGTAGATTCCCTGAAGGCCGAAGGAGACAGCACCATCTGGCCCCGGATAGACTCCCTGTTCAAGCTGGATTCCACCGCCGCCGCCAAGGCCGCCTGGGAAAAGAAATGGGCCTCCATGAGCAAGGCCGAAAGGAAAAAGTGGACCTACGAGAACGTCAAGCTTCCGGCCATCCGCCGCAGGCAGGATTCGGTCCGCCACCACAAAGACAGTATCCAGCGCATCAAGGACAGCATCACCCAGAACACGCCCCGCATCCTGGAAACCTCCTTCCTGCCGGATTCCCTGCTGTACAAGCGCCTGGTTACGTGGAAGCACAACCGCCTTTACAACAGCATGGAAGTGTTTGAGTGGGACACCACCGCCAACTACCACTTCTACGACTATCCTTTCATGAGAAAGGACGTGGGAGCCTCCTGGCTGGGAATGCCCGGATCGGCCGTGCAGCAGTACAACTGGTTTGAAAGGGAAACGGAAAACGCCCCGTCCTTCTACCAGCCCATCGAAAGCTGGACCTATACCGCAGACAACCTTACCCAGTTCAATACCAAAACCCCTTACACAGAACTGGAATATTACGGCAACCTGTTCACCAACAGCACCCTTTCCTCGGATAATTTCCGCGTTACCACCACTCAGAACATCCTTCCCTCCCTCAACGTTGCGGCCGAAATGAAAAGATACGGCGGCGCCGGCATTCTCAAGAACGAGAAAACCACCAACAACACCTACTTCGTGGGGGCCAACTACATGGGAAGAAAGTACCTGGCCCACGCCGGCTTCATCTACAACAAGAGCACCCGGCAGGAAAGCGGCGGTATGCAGGACAGTTTCTGGATCAAGGATACCCTGGTGGACGTGAGGGAAATAGACATCAACCTGGCGGCCGCTTCCAGCCGGTACCGCAAAAGGACGGTCTTTCTGGACCAGAGCTACCGCATTCCCTTCGATTTCATAGAAAAACTGCGCCATCGCAAGGACACCACCTGGGTTCAGTCGGATACGGTTAACACCAACATTACCACGGGCTTTATCGGCACGTCCTCGGAGTTCACCACCTACGACAAGAGGTATTTCGACAAGACAGACAGCCCCACGCAGGCGTTTTTCAACAACCAGTTCAACATCAACCCCAACCAGAGTGCGGATTCCCTCCGCAACATGCGGCTGGAAAACCGCATCTTCGTGCGCTTCCAGCCCTGGAAGGAAGATGCCCTGGTTTCCAAGATAGAGGGCGGCGTGGGAAACCGCTTCCAAACCTTCTATCTCCAGTCCCCCAATGAAGTGCTGTACAAAAGCGGAACCCACCGCTGGAACAGTTTCTATGCGTATGCCGGAGCGGAAGGCATGCTGGGAAGATACCTCAGTTGGGATGCTACCGGTCTTCTGAATTTTGCCGGAACCGAAGTGGGAGACTTCTATGTCAAGGCCAACGCCAAGGTTAATTTCTTCCCTTTCCACCGGGCCCCTAAGAGCCCCATTTCCCTCAGCGCCCACTTTGAGACGCGCCTGCAGGAACCGGAATTCTACCAGCAGCATTTCTACACCAACCACTTCAAGTGGGAGAACAGCTTTGGCAAATCCTCCACCACCCGCATCCGCGCCCAGCTGGATATCCCTTACTGGAAACTGAAGGCCCAGGTGGGCTATGCACTGCTGGCCAACAATGTCTACTACGATACCCTGGCCGTAGCCCGGCAAAACACAACCCCGATGAGTGTGCTATCGGCCACCCTTACCAAGGATTTCGCCTTCGGGCCCGTGCATCTGGACAACTCGGCCCTGCTGCAGTTCTCCTCCAACCCGGAGGTGCTGCCCCTGCCTCTTCTGGCCCTCAACCTGCGCTGGTATGTGCAGTTCAATATAGTAGACCCCAAGACGCTGCAGCTCCAGCTGGGCGCCAATGTGCGCTACAACACCCGCTGGAACGCCCCTTCGTACAATCCCGTGGCCGGCGTCTTCCATCTTCAGAAAGAGGAACTGTACGGAAACACCCCCATCATAGACGTCTTTGTGAACATGCAGTGGAAGAAGTGCTGCATCTTCGTCAAGATAGAGAACATAGGAAAAGGCTGGCCGATGGAAACCAAGGATTATTTCACGGCCCACCACTATATCCAGGCGCCGGCGATGTTCAAGTTTGGTATCAGCTGGCCGTTCTATCCTCGTCTGGGCAAGATGAAGACCCTGTCTGAGCGTGCCAGTGCCGCCAATATGGGCGGCGGTGGTGCCGGTTCCCGCTCCGGAAGCAGTGGAGGCGGCGGGCTTTCAGGCGGCCTCGGAGGAATGTTCGGCGGAAGAAACTAAATAGCCTATGGACAGGAGAATTCTCGCATATGCCGCTGCGGTTTCACTGCTCCTTCTGCTGGTTCCGGTAGAAAGGGCCAGCAATTCTCTGGCACCTCCGCCGGAAGGGACCATCCGCTGCGCCATTCCCACCCAGGATGCCGAATTCCACCGCTCGCTTGTTCAGAAATACGCCCAGGACAAGACCCTGGACGTGTCCATAGTCCTCTGCCGGGACCTCAGCGTCCTGGATTCCCTCAGGACCGGGAAACTGGATCTGGTAGTAGCCAACGATCCTGCCGATTCCGTGCTGGAGGGTCTTGCCACCTCCCGCGCCTTTGCCGACGGCAGCGTCTGGGCAGTTCGGGATGAAGAGGTGGAAGCCATCCGCCACATCAACCAGTGGATTACGGAACTCACGGCATCGGCCCGTTTCAACCGCATGCAGAAACGGTATTTCTCCGGAAAGACGGTGAGCCTCACCTCCATCAGCCGATACGACAACATCCTTCGCAACAGCGCAGACAGCATAGGCTGGGACTGGCGTCTTCTGGCCGCCGTGGTGTACAACGAATCCCGCTTCCACAACGACGCCAACTCCTCCAAGGGAGCCCTGGGCCTGATGCAGATCCGCAGCAAACGCTATCCGGAGGAAGTGCTGCTCAATCCATCGGCCAATATTGCCGTAGGCTCCCGCTACCTCAAAAAGCTGCAGAATATGTTCTCCGGCAACGCGGCAGACCCCACCGAAGCCATCAAATTCGCCCTGGCAGCCTATAATATGGGAGAAGGAAAAGTGGGTCAGTTGATTGACAAAACCCAGGAGCAGGGCCTGGACACATCCCGCTGGGACGTTGTCAAGGAGCAGCTCCCCGAAGGCCATCACACCCGGTCCTACGTGGAGAACGTCCTCAATACGTACGCGTATTATACCAAGCTGTACCCCCGCTAATCGGCCTTCACCGTGCGGGCGGGATCGATGCGGGCGATTACCCGCGAAGGAATCCACAGAAGAAGGAGGATGCCGAGGAATGCGACGGCATCGGCCCCCAGAATCCATAAAAGATGAACCCTCACCGGAACCCAGCTCACAAAGTAATTGGCAGGGTCCAGGGGAATGAGGTGCGTAGTGCCCTGCAGAAGGCAGAAAAGGAGGGCGGCGGCATTGCCGATGAGCATTCCCTTTAACACGGCCCGGGCGCCGATGCGGACAAAGAGGCGGCCGATGGAGCGGTTGTCCATCCCCAGGGTTTTGAGGGTGCCCACAGTGGAAATGTTCCTCAGGAGCATGATCAGAAGGCCGCTCACCATATTGAAACCGGCCACCACCGTCATCAGGATGAGGATAATGAGAACATTGAAATCCAGCAGATGGAGCCAGTCAAAAACCTGCGGATAAGTTCTCCGGGAAGAACTTACGTAATAGTCTTCGGCCAGGGTTCCTATCTCCAGGGCCAGGAGCTCCTGGTCTGCACTTTCAGAGAGCCGTATCTCCAGGGAAGAAGCCCTGTCCTCCCCCCAGCCGCACAGGCGCTGCATATCTTCCAGATTGGCATACACCAGCAGGTTGTCGTCCAGTTCGACGAGGTCCCGATGGACTTCCGCTATATGGAACTTCCTCACGCGCAGCTTCTCTCCCACAAAATAAGTGGTTAAATCGTCCCCTTCCTGAAGGCCCAGGATCTCGCTCAGACGCTGGGGAATGGAAACTTCCAGGCTTTCCCGGCCCGTGGAAGGGACTCCCTTGACCATAACCCCGTGGACGGTGTCTCCGTTTTTAACGATACCCGCCCTTACCACCACAGGCGTGATGTCCTTTACCCCGGGAAGGGAAAGGATGGCCGATTCTTCCTCCAGGTGCACCGGAAGGGATTCGGGTTCATCGGCCCCGGACGGGAAGGGGCTGATGCTGACATCGCCGGTCATGGCCGCCACTCCCTCCCGGATTTCATTCCGGAATCCGGAGCTGACGGCCACAGCCACGATGATGACAAAGAAACTGACGGCGATAGCTATCGCCGCCACGTTTCCCTGAAATTTGAGTTTACGCGATATGAAGCGCTCCGCTACCAAATGTGAACGCGCTCTTCCTCAGGACGGAACATAGCGTCTCCCTCGTGGATATCCCAGGCGTCGAAGAAGCTCTGGAAGTTCCTCACGGACACATTCACGCGGTTTTTAGCCAGGGAGTGCGGGTCTATATTGGTAAGACGGGCCTTCTCCTGGTCTGTGATGTTCTGGGCCCAGATGGCGCCATAGCTCAGGTAGAAGCGCTGGGCACGGGTGAAGCCGTCGATCATCGGGTCTTTCTTGCCGGCCGTGGCGTTCTCCATAGCGGAGAAGGCGATGGAAAGGCCGCCGTGGTCTCCGATGTTCTCACCCAGGGTGTACCGGCCGTTGGCGTGAACGCCAGGCAGGATCTCCACCTCGTCAAACTGGGCCACCAGCTTGTTGCCCAGGGCGTCGAACTTGGCCTTGTCGGCCTCCGTCCACCAGTTTACCATATTGCCGTGGGCGTCGAACATAGAGCCCTGGTCGTCGAAGCCGTGGGACATTTCGTGGCCGATGACCACGCCGATGCCGCCGTAGTTCACGGGCTCATCGGCCTCGGGATCGAAGAAGGGCTTCTGGAGGATGGCAGCCGGGAAGCAAATCTCATTGGTGGTGGGATTGTAGTAGGCATTCACCGTCTGGGGAGTCATACCCCATTCGGTCTTGTCCGTGGGCTTGCCCAGCTTGGAAAGATTGTCCTTCACATACCAGGCGCTGGCGTTGCGGAGGTTCTCGTAATAGGAGTTCTCGGGATTGATCTCCAGGGTGCTGTAGTCTTTCCACTTGTCGGGATAGCCGATCTTTACGGTGAAGGCGGCCAGCTTCTCGCGGGCACGCACCTTGGTGGTGTCACCCATCCACTCCAGAGCGTCGATATGCTCTCCCAGGGCGGTACGCAGGTTCTCCACCAGGGCCACCATCTTCTGCTTGGAGCTCTCCGGGAAGTAACGGCTCACATACATTTCACCCACGGCTTCTCCCAGCAGGCTGTTGGGAACGCTCATAGCACGCTTCCAGCGGGGCTGCTGCTCCTGGGCACCGGCCATCTGGTGGGAGAAGAACTCCCAGCTGGCGGTGTAGAAATCATCGCTGAGGGCGCTGCACTGGCCGCTCACAAACTGGCACAGCAGATAGGCCTTGAGGGTTTCCAGAGGAGTCTTTTCAAAGAACTGGGACATCTCCTGGAAGTAGGAAGGCTGCTGCACGATCACCTTGTCCTGGGCGGGAATGCCGGCTGCCTCGCAAAGCAGGCCGAAGCGGATGCCGGGCCAGGCCTTGACAATCTCATCGGTAGACATAGGGTTGTAGATGGCCTGCATATCGCGGTTCTTCTCACGGGTCCAGGAATAGGCGGCGATGGCATCTTCCACTACCATATCCTTCTCCATCACATCCTGGGCATTCTCAATGCCGGCCAGGTTCAGGACCTTCACCAGGAAAGCCTTGTAACCTTCTTTCAGTTCCTTGTTGGTATCCAGCAGGTAATAGTCCCTGTCTCCCATACCCAGGCCGCCCTGGCCCAGATACAGGACCTGTACTTCGCTGTTGGCCAGATCGGCCTCAACGCCGGCTCCGAAGAAACCGCCTTCTCCGTAGAGATTCATCTTGCCCAGGAGGGTGGCCAGTTCATCCTTGGACTGGACCGCCTGGATTTCTGCGATATAGGGAAGGATGGGCTGGACACCCAGGTTGTTGCGGGTGGTGGAATCCAGGGCCATCTTGTAAAGGTCCGAGATTTTCTGGTCTACGGTGCCGGGCTTGGCGTCCAGGGTGGTCATACTCTCAAAGAGGGCATTGAGGTTTTCCTGGGTGCGCTCACGGATGGCGTCGAAGCTGCCGTAACGGGAGAATTCCGGACGAAGCGGATTCTTTACCTGCCAGCCGCCGGTGGCATACTGGTAGAAGTCTGTCTTGGGGCTGGCGGTGGTGTCCAGGTCTGTGAGATCCAGTGCAGGAGCTCCAGTCTTGGGGCCGCAAGCCGCAAAGGAAAGGAGAGACATCATGATGATCAATGACTTTTTCATAGAACAACAATTAAATAATAGTAAGAACACGAATTTGCAAAATTACACAATAATGCGGATATTTGCACCCCCAATGTCGAGTTTTTATGCGCGCTAAACAGATAGCCATCCGATACGGAATCTCCACCCTGGGCCTTGTCATCGTAGCCCTGGGCGTGGGCATTTCCATCAAATCCAATCTGGGGATATCTCCTCCCTCCTGCCCACCCACCATCCTCAACCTGCGGTGGGAAGGCATCAGCGTGGGCACTTTCACCTGGATGATGCACCTGGTGCTCATCCTGCTGCAGATGGCCATCCTCAGAAAGAAATTCAGGCTGGAGTATCTGATGCAGATTCCCGCCGCCTTTGTCTTCGGCTATATGTGCGACGCCGCCATCTGGCTGTTCGACGCCTTCACTCCCTGCACCAGCTATCCGGCCCAGATCGGGCTTTGCCTTCTGGGCGTGCTCCTGACCGCCATCGGCATCAAGCTGGAAGTGGTGGGAAAAGGCTGGATCCTGGCCGGAGACCAGACTGTGGTGGTACTCTCCGACACCCTCCAGAAGCCTTTCAGCACTATGAAAGTGCTTTTTGATGTGGCTTTCGTGCTCATCACCGTGGCCTTCTCCTGGTTTGCCTTCGGCCTCCTTACCGGCAACGGCACCACCGTGGTTATCCGCGAGGGAACCCTTATCCTGGCCCTTCTCACGGGCATCTGTATGCGCCTGACAGACCCCTTCGTGGAAAAACTTTTCGGGCCGATGGTCTCCTCCCATGAGTAAATGGGGTAGGATCATACGGGAGTGGATGCTGCCCGCCGCCATCGTGCTGGGCATCAGCCTCTATTTGATGTACCATTTCACGGGGGCCCTGCACCCGTACGGAAAATGGCTGCACCTGGCGGCTTCGGAAGGGCAGCGGCTGGTCATTGCCACCCTTCTGTTCTTCCAGTTTGTGAAGATTTCCCCGCACGACCTCCAGTTCAAGTCCTGGCACCTGAAGGCCCTGGCCTTGCAGGTGGGCCTGTTCCTGCTTTTCGCCCTGGGCGTCCTGTTCACGGAATCCGGCAGCACCCTCTGCATGCTGCTGGAATGCGCCATGCTGTGTTTCATCTGCCCCACCGCATCGGCCGCAGGTGTTATCACAGACCGGCTGGGCGGCCACCTGGCGGGAACCGTCACCTATTTGGTGATTATCAACCTGGCCGGAACCTTCTTGATTCCGCTGGTGATTCCCCTGGTGAATCCGTCGGCCCAAATGGGCTTCTGGGCCTATGTGGGACATCTTGCCCTCCAGGTTTTCCCCGTGCTCATCCTGCCCGGGCTGCTGGCCTGGCTGGTCCGCTACACCCTCCCCCGGCTGCAGCGGCGCCTGATGCGCTGGGCCCCCAACTCCTTCTTTATCTGGGGCGTGGGGCTCACCCTGGCCATGGTGCTCTCTACCCGGGCGCTGCTCCTGAGCCACCTGGGCCCCTGGGCTTTCGGCGGCATCGTGGTGATTTCCGTCCTCTCCTGCGCCCTCCAGTTCTTTACCGGACACCGCATGCAGAAGGACGCGGTGGACAATCTCACCGCCGGCCAGGCCCTGGGCCAGAAGAACACCGGTTTCCTCATCTGGCTGGGGTACAATTACATGACACCCGTCACCTCCGTGGCCGGCGGTCTGTATGCCATCTGGCAGAATCTCTACAATTCCTGGGAACTTTACCGGAAAGAGCAGGAGAAGCTCTAGATCCTTGCTTCCCGGAAGACTTCCTGAATGGAAGGATAGGTGTTTTTGAGGAAAGGCGGCAGGGAGCTCTTGGCCACCCAGGCCGCTTTGGTAATGTCTTCTTCCCGCTGGGGCGTAAGGTTGGTGGGGTCTGTATACAGCATATCGTACCACCAGGTGTGTTTGAGGTGCCACAGATTGTTCCGGAAATACACGTGGTCCGTGATGCAGATGAGCCGGCGCAGCTGCAGCTGGTCCACACCGGTTTCTTCCTGGACTTCCCTCACGGCACATACCTCTATGTCTTCTCCGGCTTCCTGATGGCCCTTGGGAAGATCCCACAGCCCGTTTCGGGAAATGAGAAGGTAGTCTCCGCGGCGGTTGGAAACCAGCCCTCCCGCGGCCGTCACCTCCCTGAACTCTGCACAGATTCTCCGGTAGCTTTGCTCTATGTCCGTAGAGGGGATGTAGATGCGGGAAAGGGTGTCCTGCACCTCGAACATTCTCACCAGGGCGCCGATGTCTACCTTGTCTCCCATATGGAACTCCACGGAGTTCGGGTCTGCCAGGGCTTCCTCCTCGGGGGAACAAATGATGATGCAACGCTTCTCGAAGTAAATTTTGTGCATGATTTTTGTTAACTTTGCAACGCACAAAGATAGAAAATTATGACCAATATAGAAAGCAAGCACGGAATCGTGTCCCGTCAGCCCTACGAGTTGTATATGTCTTTTACGGACCTGAGCAATTTCGCCAGGATGCTGCCGGAAGACAAAAGGGAGATGATTACGGCCGACATGGACACCCTCACCGCCACGGTGCAGGGCTTCAACATTGGTGTCAAGGTGCACCAGAGGGTTCCCTACTCCCGCATAGAGCTGGTAGACTACGGCGCGCCCTTCGCCTTCCACATTGTGGTCCATTTCGAACCCGCTGCGGAAAACCCCTATCACACAGACTTCTGGATAACCCTGGAGGCAGACCTTAACCTGATGATGAAGATGATGCTCTCCGGCAAAATCCAGGAAGCCCTGGACAAGGTGGTGGACGGCCTGGTAGACGCTTCCAACGGCAAGATGCCGGAAGGTTTCGACGCTCAGCAGTGGATGAAATGACCTCCCTCCCGGAAGATTTCAAGGCACTGCTGACAGAATCGGCCGGCCCGGAAAGGGCCCGGACGGTGCAGGAGGCGCTGGAAGCGCCCCCTTCCGTATCTGTCCGCCTGAACCCCGCCAAGCTCAGGGAGTGTCCCTTCCCGGACGCCACCCCCGTGCCCTGGAGTCCCTACGGCTATCTTCTGAAAGAGCGCCCCGTCTTCACCCTGGACCCTTTTTTCCACGCCGGATGCTACTACGTGCAGGACACTTCGGCCATGTATGTCGGCCATATTTTCCGGCAGGTAACAGACTTCCTTCAGCCCGGCTGCCAGGTCCTGGACCTCTGCGCCGCACCCGGTGGCAAAACCACAGACCTGGCCGCGTCCCTGCGCGAACGCTTCGGGGATGCTTTCCACCTGGTGGCCAACGAAGTTATGCGCAACCGCTATTCCATTCTCTGCAGCAACGTGGAAACCTGGGGAGACCCCTGCGTAAGCACGGTCTCGCGGGATCCGTCGGCCTTTGGGGACGCCCCGCTTTTCGATGTCATCCTGGCCGATGTCCCCTGCTCCGGAGAAGGGATGTTCCGCAAGGATGCCCAGGCCGTGGCCGAATGGTCCCTGAAAACGGTGGAATTCTGCGCAGCGCGCTCCCGGCGTATCCTCAGCGACATCTGGCCCACGCTCCGGCCCGGAGGCATCCTGCTGTACTCCACCTGCACCTTCAATCACTTCGAGAACGATGATACTGTGGAGTGGATAGCCCGGGAGTTGGGGGCCGATGTGCTTCCGCTGCCGGATTTCCCGCCTGTGACGGCCACCCGCCTGGGGCAGGTGCTTCTTCCCGGCCTGGTTCCGGGAGAAGGGCAGTACGTGGCCGCGCTCCGCAAACAGGGAGACAGCTCCGTGTGCACAGGAACCTTCCAGCGCACACGGACCGCTCCAAAACCCGCCTCCGTGTGCACCACGGGGTCCCGGTGCACACCGGATGCGCCGCTGGTGAACGTAGACCGGGAGACCGCGCTGAGGTACCTTCACGGAGATGCCGTCGTGCTTCCGGAAGACGCTCCGCTGGGTCCCGTCACCATCGGCTTCCAGGGACAGGCCCTGGGCCCGGGGAAGAACCTCGGAAAACGCTGCAACAACCTCTATCCCAAAGCCAAAAGAATCAAAATGGATATTCGATGAAACGAATTCTTGTCATACTCCTTTCCCTGGCGGCCCTCAGTGTATCGGCCCAGGAAACTTACACGCAGGAAGAGTTCCTGCGTCGCTACAACAACCTCGTCAGCCGCGTGGGTGCGGCCGGCGTGGGGGTGGAAACTCTCCTGAACCGCTGGCAGGAGGCCTATCCGGAGGACGTGCAGCAGATGCTGGCCCGCTTCAGTTTCTGCTATGCCCGCTGCCAGACCACCCGGCTGGAGCAGAAGCCCGTAGACCGCTACCTGGGCCGGGAGCCCCTCCTCCCCATGACGGATTCCCTGGGCAACAAGTGCAACTATTTCGAAGTCACGGACTTTGACGAAGAGCTCTACGCCCAGGCCAACCTGGCCATAGACCAGGCCATTGCCGCCGCCCCGGACCATCTGGACTACCGCCTGGTAAAACTGGACGCCATGATGGCCTTCGAACAGGGCAACCCGGATATGACCCTCCAGCAGCTCAAGGCCCTTGCAGACCGCCACTTCAAACAGCACCCCGCCTGGGTGTACGAGGGTCTCGGAGAAGTGAACGAAGAGCAGTTCAAGGCCTTTATGCAGGATTACTGCGTGGCCCTTTTCCGGCTGGGCACCCCCGGCGGCTCCCAAGCCTTCAAGACTTTTTCCGAGTACCTTCTCACCTACTGCAAGGATGAGCCCCTCTTTCTGAACAACCTGGGCAGTTACTACCTTACCCAGAAGGATTACAAAAAGGCCCAGAAGTACTTTGACCAGGTGCTCAAGAAAGATCCCAAGGATATGACGGCCCTTAAAAACGGCATCCTCCTGGCCCGCACCAAAAAGGATGTGAAACTGGAGAAGAAGTATCTGGAAATGATGGCTTTGAACGGCGCCACCGAAACCGACCGGGCCAGTGCCCAGGCCCGTCTGGACGCATACTCCAGAAAATAGTGAAACTTTTTTCCCTTACCACCCGTATATTAAGAGTATCACAATTACGGCGAAATGAAACTATCCCAATTCAATTTTGACCTTCCTGCAGACCGTATCGCGCAGGAACCCACCCGCTGGAGAGACGAGGCCCGTCTGATGGTCCTTCACAAAGACACCGGCGAAATTGAGCACAGGCTCTTCAAGGACATCATCGATTACTTCGGCAAGGGAGATACCTTTGTCCTGAACGACACCAAGGTCTTCCCCGCCCGCCTCTATGGCAAAAAGGAAAAGACCGGGGCCGATATCATGGTCCTCCTGCTGAGGGAACTCAACCGGGAGCAGCGCCTCTGGGACGTAATTGTGGATCCTGCCCGTAAAATCCGTATCGGCAACAAGCTCTATTTCGGAGAAGACGAATCCCTGGTGGCCGAGGTCATAGACAATACCACTTCCCGCGGCCGCACCCTGCGTTTCCTCTTCGACGGCCCGTATGAGGATTTCAAGGAAACCCTTTTCGGCCTGGGAGAGCCCTACGTACCGGAATGGGTGAAGGAGAAAACCACCCCGGAAGATGTGGAGAACTACCAGACCATCTTCGCCGCCCACGAGGGTGCCGTCAGCGCCCCCGCCGCCGGCCTGCACTTCAGCCGAGAGCTGTTTAACCGCATGATCCTCAAGGATATCGAGAAAACCTTCATCACCGTGCATATGGGTATCGGCCACTTCCGCACCGTGGATGTGGAAGACCTCTCCAAGCACCGGATGGATTCCGAGCGCCTGATCATCACCGAGGAAGCCGCCGCCGTCATCAACAAAGCCAAGCGAAGCGGCAAGAAGGTGGTGGCCGTGGGCGCCACGGTTATGCGCGGGCTGGAAACCTATGTGACCACCACGCACGAGGTGAACGCCTTTGACGGCTGGACCAACAAGTTCATCTTCCCTCCGTACGATTATTCCGTCCCGGATGCCATCGTTTCCAACTTCCACCTGCCCCAGAGCACGATGCTGATGAGCGTCGCCGCTTTCGGAGGATACAAGGGAGTGATGGCCGCCTACGAGGAAGCCTTGAAGGAAGGCTACCGTTTCGGCCCTTACGGAGACGCCCTTTTAATTGTGTAAAAATCGTAAGAAACACACAAAATACCCCCTAAAACAACACAATTTTTTTTACGATTGTGTTGTTTTTCTTTTTCCGCCCCTATCTTTCGGCCATGAGAACGTACGACGAACTTGTGGCCCTTTGTGCCCTGAACAAAATTTTTGGCTACCACCCCACCCTGGGGCTGGAGCTGCTGAAGGAGGCCGACAACCCCCTGTCCCTTTTCGACGGATCCCGCACGGAATCGGCCCGGCATCCGGAGCTGTTTTCCCAGCTGGTACCCGCCCAGCTGGAGTGGGCTTCCCGGGAACTGGAGAAGATCCAAAGCGGAGGCTTCCGCTTCCTCTCCCTGCTGGATCCGGACTATCCGGAGCCGCTTCGCGAGTGCCCGGAACCGCCCCTCGGCCTGTATCTGAACGGGACTTCCTCCCCTACGGAAATCTTCGGGCTTCGGCCGATGGTGGGCTTTGTGGGCACACGGGACCTGAGTGCCTACGGGAAGGCCTGGTGTGAGAAACTGGTTAAAAGCCTCTCTGAGGCACGGGTGCAGCCCTGCATTGTGAGCGGACTGGCGCTGGGGGCCGACGGGGTAGCGCACAGGACGGCGCTGGAGTGCGGCCTTTCCACCATAGGGGTAATGGCCACCGGTATAGACAAAGTGTATCCCTTCCAGCACGAGCGGCTGGCCATGGACATAGTCCGCAGTCCCGGAAGCGCCCTGTTGACAGACTATCCCCTGGACACCTCCCCGGTGGCGCTCAACTTTGTGCGACGCAACCGCATCATCGCCGGCCTGACTTCGGCCGTGGTGGTAGTGGAGTCCAAGAACAAGGGAGGCTCCCTGATGACGGCCAAATACGCCGTCAATTACGACCGGGAGGTGTTCACCGTGCCCGGCCGGTTGGACGATGTCCGCAGTGCCGGATGCAACTCGCTTATCTACAATCAGATGGCTCAGATTATCACCGACCCGGAACAACTGGCCGACGACCTGGGCCTGGGCGGGCCGGTCCGTCACCGAAGCCCGGGCGGTTCCTGGGTCACATCCCAGGCCGGTGATCCGCCCGAGGTGGTCCTTCAGGCCCTTCTCACCAGGAAGTACGGCGCCGGATCGGCCAACATCCCCGTGGCCCTGGCGGTCCAGGCCCAGCGCGGCATCTCGCCGGAGGAGTTGATGGCCACCCTGCATCGGCCCTACGGAGAGATCCTTTCGGCCGTCAGCACCCTGGAGGCCGACGGCTTCCTCACCACCGACCTCCTCCGCCGCTGCTCCCTCTCCCCGCAGTTTTCCTGAACCCTTTTGGGCCAGGGGAGGCATTGTGACTTCCCGTGGGCCAGGTGGGTAGCACTTTTGGGCCAGGTGGGATTTTACGTGCATCACCTAGCCCACTCAATCGGCCTTTCAATAGCCCCAATAGTAGAAATGACGGGCGTGGTGGGCCTCACCAAATCCCACCTGGCCCAAAAAGCGAACCGCATGAAAAGATTTGTTACCAGAGCACTCCCTTCCGGAGAGACCAGAACCGTTTTCCCCTTCCACGTCTGCATCAAGGGGGCGGAAACAGCCGTTCATTGCCGTGATGATGAAGACTACGATGTCTATGTGAAGTACATTGCCCTCTGCGCCCGAAGAAAGAACGTGATTGTGATTATCTACGGTGTAGTTTCCAATCACAGCCACATAGCAGTCCTGGCTGCCAGGCAAGGCGACGCGGATGCCTTTGCCCAGGAGCTGAAGAAAATGTACTCCCAGTGGTTCCGGGCCAAGTACCACGAATCCAAAATCTTACATCGGGCAGATGCCCAGGCCATTCTGTTGGATAATGACTGGTATGTCAGAAATGCACTGGCCTATATCCCACGCAATGCCCTGGACAACCAGTGCCCCGTCCAGGACTATCCCTGGAGTGGTTTCCAGGCCATGTTCAGGGGTGGTGCCAAACCGGAAGGAAGAAGGGTTGCGTCCCTTACCAAAAGGGAGGCCGGAAGCATTATGCATACCCGGGATTGTCTGAAAGATGTACCCTGGCTGCTGGATGAAAAGGACAGGCTCCTCCCGGACAGCTTCTGTGATACGGCATACCTGGAACAGGCCTTTAACGACGACCCCGCCTTCTGGCTCAAGACTATCGGCACCGTGAACCCGGCCGAAATGGAAGAGAAGCTGGTTGACGGCCCCCGCCGGATGCTGCCTGATTCCGAGTTCCACAAGGTTGTGACCGATACCGTCCGGCGCTGGTTCTCCCAGGAACTGTCCTCGCTTCCCAAGGAAAAGAAAGTGAGAATTATCCCCTACCTCTGGCGCACCCGGAAGACCACCGTTAACCAGCTGGCAAGGGTTATGGGTATGTCCCGGGAGGAAATAAGCGAAGCTCTTGGGATTCAAGTAAAATAGTTTTACTTTTGTACGGAAACAACCTCTTTCAAACAATGAAACGAACTATCCTCTTCCTCTTTTTCTGCATCGGGACGGGCCTGATGGCCCTGGCCCAGAAGACACCCGTGATAGATACCGTGCGGGCACCGCTGGCGTACGTGTACGACATAGACCGGCTGCTGATAACTTTGCAGCAGGACAGTACCATCTTTAAAGTAAAGCTGGAAGGAAATCCGGATGAAATGATTCCGGTGATAGGGGCCCTGGACCTTCGCCGGGGAGACACCCTTACCGTTTGCGGGGAAAGGAATTCCAGAAAGAAAATCAGGAAGAAGGACCCGCATATGTTATCGGCCAGAATCCTTTCCGTGGACTATGCCTACGATCACGATGACCAGATATGCAGTTTTTTTTCCATGGAACAAAAGCCCACTTTCCAAGGCCAGGGGACCAATGCTTTCTCGGAATGGGTCAATTCTAAACTGGTTTATCCGGAAAGTTCCAAGAGAGCCGGCCACGAAGGAACGGTAAAGCTCCGTTTTATCATAGACCAGCACGGAAACCTTACCAATCTGGAGATGGTGGAAAGCTCAGGAGACCCGGCCCTGAACGCAGAGGCCTACAGAGTAGTCTCTTCCTCTCCCCAATGGCAACCGGGATGGGCCAACGGAAAGCCGGTCAAGGCTATGTATACCTTCCCGGTCATCTTTCAGCTAATGGACAGGTCCGTCAACTCTCCCAAAAAGTAGTTTTGGGCCAGGTGGGATTTTGCGCCGCCCACCGCGCCCGTCATTTCCGCCTTACACGCGCTAAGAGGCCGATTGGGTGGGCTAGGTGGTACACACAAAATCCCACCTCGCCCAAAAAGGGCGCCCACCTGGCCCAAAAGGAAATGAGCCCGGGGAAAATGAGTGTCTCCCAGGCCCAAGATGTGGGATTTTTGCGTATCTTTGTGGATATGTTCGTGGATACCCATACGCACTTTTACGATGAGTGGCTGCTGCCGGATGCGGAAGCGGCCATTCAGCGTGCTCTGGATGCCGGCGTGGGGAAGATGATCCAGGCCGATGTGGACAGCCACGAACGGCCGGCGATGTGGGAAGTAGGCCGGCGCCACCCCGGAGTGCTGTTCCAGATGCTGGGACTGTACCCCGGTTCCGTAGCGGCCGACTGGCGTGAAGAACTGGACCAGGTTTTCTCCCTGTCCGGGGAGCGGGACTGCGTTGCCATCGGCGAAATAGGTTTAGACTATCACGAAGGGCTGGAATTTGTTCAGCAGCAGAAGGAAGTGCTGAGGCAGCAGCTGGAGCTGGCCGCGTCCCTGGACCTTCCGGTCAACATCCACCTGAGGGACGCCTGGGAAGACTTCTTGGCCATTCTGGCCGATTGCAAACACCTGAACCTGAGGGGAAACCTCCACTGCTTCACCTCCAGCTACGAGATTTACGAAAGGGCCAACAAATACGGGGATTTCTCCGTGGGCATCGGCGGGGTGGTCACCTTCAAGAACGCCTCCATCGCCAAAACCCTGGAGCGCATCCCGATGGAGAAGATCCTGCTGGAGACCGACGCCCCTTACCTCGCTCCCGTTCCTTTCCGGGGAAAGCGCAACGAAAGCTCCTACCTCCCCTGCATAGCCGCCAAAGTGGCCGAAATCAAAGGGAAAAGCCTACAGGAAATAGAAAGCATAACGACAGATAACGCCCTAACACTCTTTAACTTAAGTCCCTCCCCCGAGGGGAGGGGTTTCGGGAGGGGGTAACGTTAACATTTAATGGTTCATAAAATGAGCTCCTCTATTCTGATTATCTACACCGGCGGAACCATCGGCATGCGGGAAGACCCGGCCGACGGAACCCTCAAGCCCTTCGACTTCAGCCAGATCAAGGAAGAAGTCCCCGAGCTGAACAAGTTCGCCGTCAAACTGGACTCCTACACCTTCGACCCTCTCATCGATTCCTCCGATGTGGAACCTTCCCTGTGGGTTTCCCTGGCCCAGCTCATCCTGGACCGCTATGAGGATTATGACGGTTTTGTAATCCTCCACGGAACAGACACGATGGCCTACAGTGCCTCCACCCTCAGTTTCATGCTGGAAGGACTCACCAAACCGGTGGTCTTTACCGGAAGCCAGCTGCCCATCGGTGTACCGCGCACCGACGGCAAGGAAAACTTGATCGGGGCCGTGGAAATTGCCGCCGCAAAAGACGAAAAAGGCCACGCCCGGGTGCCGGAAGTCTCCATCTTCTTCGACTCCAGGCTGCTCAGGGGCAACCGCTCCACCAAATACAGCGCCGAGGCCTTCAACGCCTTTGCTTCCCCCAACTGCCCGCCCCTGGCCGAGGCCGGCATCAACATCCGCTACAACACAGACCTGATCCGGAAACCGGTGTACTGGGATGCCCAGCTGCGGGTTCAAACCCAGCTGGACACCAGCGTAGCCATTTTGAAAGTGCATCCCGGCATTACTCCGCAGGTGATGCGCTCGGTGGTGAGTGACCCTCACACCCGGGCGGTAATCCTGGAAACCTACGGCAGCGGAAATGCTCCTTCCAAGGACTGGTTTATAACAATTTTAAAAGAAGCCTGTGAAAGCGGGAAGGTCATTTTGAACGTAACCCAGTGCAAATCCGGCACGGTGAATATGGACCTGTATGCCACCGGCGCCCGCCTCAAACATGCTGGAGTGCTTTCTGGAGAGGACATTACCACCGAAGCCGCCCTGGGAAAACTGTTCTGCCTGATGGGAAGGACCCAGGACAACGCCCGCGTGAAAACCCTTCTGGAAAAGGACCTCTGCGGCGAAATAAGCAAATAATCTTTGGAAAACCCGATTTTTCTTCCTAAATTGCACGACCAAAAGTAGAAGATAATTTTTCTAACTAATTCAATTTATAACTAACAACACAAAAACGATTATGAAAAAGTTTTTCATGTTTTTGGCAGTCGCCGGTCTGATGACCTTCTCTGCTGCCATCGCTTCCGCCCAGGATCAGGCTGCTCCCGCTGCCGAAGAGGCTGAAGAAGTTGTGGACCTGTTCGCCGGTTCCGGTGAGGAAGTTCCCCTCCACCAGGCCCTGAAGACCAAGTTCATCGAAGGTGGCGCCGGCTTCATGTCCCTGATCATCATCTGCTTGATCATCGGTATGGCTCTCGCTATCGAGCGTATCCTTTATCTGGCCTTCTCCAAGACCAACACCACCAAGCTCCTCGAAGACGTAGAGGCAGCCCTTGCCAAGGGTGGCATTGAAGAAGCCAAGAAGGTTTGCCGCGAAACCCGTGGTCCTGTGGCCTCCATCTTCTACCAGGGTCTCCTCCGTGCCGATCAGGGCATCGATGTCGTTGAAAAGACCATCGTTTCCTATGGCGGCGTTCAGATGAGCCTCATGGAGAACGGCCTCAGCTGGATTGGTCTGTTCATTTCCATCGCCCCGTCCCTCGGATTCCTCGGTACCGTTATCGGTATGATCCAGGCCTTCGATGCTATCCAGGCTGCTGGTGACATCTCCCCGAACGTTGTGGCTGGCGGTATGAAGGTGGCCCTCATCACCACCGTGGGTGGTCTGATCGTGGCTATGATCCTCCAGATCTTCTACAACTACATCATCGCTAAGATCGACTCCCTGTCCATCGATATGGAAGACTCTTCCATCCGCTTCGTGGACACCATGGTTAAATTCAACAAGAAATAATAAACCCCTTTAATTCCAGATTAAAATGGAAAACCAGAAATACGCTAAAATCACCAAGATAATCCTCTGGGTCCTCATGGGCCTGAGTATCTGCGTGCTGGTCTGGGGTATGATTAAGGGATATCCGGACAACGTAGCCGCAGATAACGGTACCGTAGATCCTCTGCTGTACTGGGCATACATCGTGCTGGGTATCGCTGTCTTGGCAGTGGTTGGTCTGGGCCTGTACGTCACGGCCAAAACCAATCCCAAGGGTCTTGTTAAAATCGGTATCGCAGTCGTTGCAGCCGCCGTTCTGTTCGGTATCTGCTACCTGCTGGCTTCCGGCGCTCCTGCCATCGGTTATTCCGGTGCCACTCCGCCCACTGCCACCGAGCTTAAGATGACTGACACCATCCTCAACCTCGCCTACCTCGTTGGTGCGGCAGCTATCCTGTCCATCATCTGTGGCGAAGTCCTGATGACCATCCGCAATAAAAAGTAAAGGTAACCATGGCAAGAAGAAAATTTGAAGCAATCGGTTCCACGGCAGATATCGCGTTCCTGCTCCTGTGCTACTTCCTCATGACTACAACCATGGGTGATCAGTCGGGTCTGCAGCGCCGCCTTCCCCCCATCCCGGACAGCGAACAAGTCCAGGACCAGAAGGTTAACCGCCGTAACATCATCATCGTCAGAATCAACTCTGCCGATAAGCTGTTTGCCGGTAGCGAAGCCATGGACATCTCCATCTTGAAAGACAAAATCAAAGAGTTCCTCACCAACCCCACCAACGACCCTAACCTTCCCGAGAAGGAACCCGTCGAAAAGAACGGAAAGACTTACATGAAGTCCAAGGGCGTTATCTCCCTGCAAAACGACCGTGGTACATCCTACCAGGCATACATTGCAGTGCAGAACGAGCTGGTGAAGGCCGTGAACGAACTCCGAGACGATTTCTCCAGAGCCAACTTCGGCAAGAAATTCTCCCGCCTCACGGAGGAAGAACAGGCTATCGTAAAGGACGTCGTGCCTCAGAACATTTCCGAGGCCGAGCCTAAGGATACCGGTAAAAAATAATAGGAGGTAAGAATTATGTCAAAATTTGGAAATTCCACCAATAAGAAGGAAGTCCCGCAGGCATCATCCAACTCCCTGTCCGATATCGTGTTCATGCTCCTGTTCTTCTTCATGGTAACCACCCAGATGCGTGAAACCGAGCAGAAGGTGAAAGTCACCATGCCGGTTGCATCCGAGGTTGCCAAGCTGGAGCGCAAGGACCTGAGTGCCAACATCAATATCGGTAGCCCTACTCTCCAGTACCAGGCTAAATACGGTACCGATGCCCGCATTCAGCTGAATGACTCTTTCAAGAGCGTCAATGACATCCGTGACTTCATCGCCGCCGAGCGTGACGCCATGTCTGAAGCAGAACGTTCCCTTATGACCGTTAATCTGCGCGTAGACCAGGACGTCCGCATGGGTATTGTTTCCGATGTAAAGCAGGAGCTGCGTCGCTGCTCCGCCCTCAAGATTATGTACGCTGCCAGAAAACCGCAGAAGGACTAATCCAGAGCATCGCTTAATCAGTAAAAAAAGCAGTTTCCTACGAGAAACTGCTTTTTTTTGTGCTAAATAATTCCTCGGGCTCCAAGGAGGTGATTTTCAATCATTTCCCGAACAAACATGAAGCATGACAATCCCGTAAAGTGCTGCATATCAACCGATTAAGCACAGGATAATTTTATGCATAAAAATTTCATAATCTATTGTCTGCGAAGTATTTTTATCAACTTTTTAAAAACTTTAAAAATAGTAGATTATGAAAAAAACTAAAGCAAAAGGCCAGCGTGGAAACGCCGCCCTCCTGAAACTCCGCAACCGCCAGAGAGACTCTATGCTGAAAGAACTGACCTGGCTCATCTACTTCATGGAAGAGTGGTATTGGCAATCCGTCGAAATGAAAAACGCCGCTCAATACAAGGACCCGGAGTACCTCATGGCTCGTTGGAAGAAAATCAGGAACGGCATTCTGGGGGGACCGGGATACGGAGACGGAATGCTACAGGAACGGCTGAACGAAAAGATGGACAACGTGCTGAAACGCTTAAAGGCAGATCTACCTCATCTGAAAGAGACAGAATACTTCGCTTTCTCTTACTTTGCGGCCGGCTTTGATAACCTGATGGTGGCGCACCTGCTAAAACTGAAATCCTCTAAAATAGCATCCACCCTCCGGTCCCACATCAAAGCTGAATTTCTGCTCCTGCAATCGGAATACAAATTTGAATATCTGGAGCTGCTACCCTTGCAGCAGTTGCCGAATTGGCAAAGAAATGCTATATTTGCATGATTGTAGCAAAGCATTCTATGGAAACTCTTAAAAGAACCAAAATTAAAGATCTCCTGGCAACCAAGCCAGGTATTGAGGTGCTCGCCAAAGGATGGGTACGCACCAAACGAGGCAACAAACAGGTAAAGTTCATCGCCCTCAACGACGGTTCTACCATTAACAATATTCAGATTGTAGCCAACGCAGAACTCTTCGACGAAGAGCTCTTCAAAAAGATAACCACCGGTGCTTCCCTCTCTGTGAGGGGGAAGCTGGTGGAATCCGTAGGCAGCGGACAGGCTGTGGAAATCCAGGCCACGGATATCCAGGTGCTGGGAGAATGCGACCCTATGCGTTTCCCGCTCCAGAAAAAGGACACCACCCTGGAGTATCTTCGCAGCGTAGCCCATATGCGTCTCAGGACCAACACCTTCGGTGCCGTCCTTCGTATCCGCAACCAGATGGCCTTTGCCATCCACACCTTCTTCAACCAGAAGGGCTTCGTGTATCTCCACACCCCGCTTATCACCGAAAGTGATGCCGAGGGCGCCGGAGACATGTTCCAGGTAACCACCATGGACCTCAAGAACATCCCGCTGGACAAGAAGGGTAACGTAGACTTCTCCAAGGATTTCTTCGGCAAGAAGACCTCCCTCACCGTTTCCGGTCAGCTGGAAGGAGAACTGGGCGCCACCGCCGTGGGAGAAATCTACACCTTCGGCCCCACCTTCCGTGCAGAAAACTCCAACACTCCCCGCCACCTGGCAGAGTTCTGGATGATTGAGCCGGAAATGGCCTTCTACGATATCAACGACAACATGGAACTGGCCGAAGAATTCGTAAAGTTCCTTGTTCAGTGGGCCCTGGATCACTGCATGGACGACCTGAAGTTCCTCAATGACAAATACGACGACGGCCTCATCGAAAGGATGAAGAGCGTGCTGGGCATCGCCTTCCAGAAGGTTACCTACACGGAAGCCGTGGAAATCCTGGAAAAAGCCATTGCCGACGGCGTCAAGTTCGAGTACCCGGTGCACTGGGGAACAGACTTCCAGAGCGAGCACGAACGTTACCTGGTAGAGAAGCACTTCGGCAAGCCCGTCATCCTGATAGATTTCCCCAAAGATATCAAGGCCTTCTACATGAAGCAGAACGAAGACGGCCGCACCGTCCGCGGAATGGACGTCCTCTTCCCCAAGATTGGAGAAATCATTGGTGGTTCGGAGCGTGAAGCTTCGCTGGAGAAACTGGAAACCCGCATCGAGGAGCTGGGCATGTCCCGCAAAAACCTGGAGTGGTACATAGACACCCGTCGCTACGGAAGCGTGCCGCACAGCGGCTTCGGCCTGGGCTTCGAGCGTCTGCTCCTGTTCGTCACCGGCATGTCCAACATCCGGGATGTCATCCCCTTCCCCAGAACCCCCAAGAACGCAGAGTTTTAGACAATCCATTTTATGTTAGTCATCGGTATTGCCGGCGGGTCCGGTTCAGGAAAGACCACAGTGGTCAAGGCCATTGTGAACCAACTTCAGGGACGTGTAGTAGTTATCCCCCAGGATTCCTACTACAAGGACTCCAGCCACGTTCCGGTGGAAGAGAGAAAAAACATCAACTTCGACCACCCGGATGCCATTGACTGGAAGCTGATGTGCCAGCAGGTAAGGGAACTCAAGAGCGGAAAAACCATAGAGCAGCCGGTCTATTCCTACATCACCTGCTCCCGTTCCACCACGGAAACCATTACGGTGGAGCCGGCCGATGTCATCATCGTGGAAGGCATCCTCATCTTCACCTGCAAGGAGCTGAGGGACCAGATGAACATCAAGATCTTCGTGGATGCCGATGACGACGACCGCCTGATGCGCATCATCGTCCGGGATATGGCAGAGCGTGGCCGAACCATTGAAACGGCCATAGAGCACTATTGCGACACAGTAAAGCCGATGCACCTGCAGTTCATTGAGCCGTCCAAGCGCTATGCAGATGTCATCGTTCCCCAGGGTGGCCACAACAAAGTTGCCATTGACATCATCACCAATACGGTAGAAAAAGCCCTGAGCCAGAAGAAAAACAAACGCAGGAAATGAAAAGACTGACTCCGGATCAGAAGGCAGGCATTTACATCACCGTGAGCGTTCATCTCGCGGTGATTATCGTATTGCTGCTTATTAGGATCGGTCAGGAAATCCAACGGGAAAACAGCTTTGTGCTGGACTTCACCCAGCAAGAGGAAATGGAGCGCAAGCAGGAGGAAGCCCGGTTGCATGAAATGACGGCTGCACAGCTGGAAGAGCTCATCGCCGCGGCACAGTCCGTTCCCGTCCGCAATGTTACCGTAGACCGCAGTTCCCTCAAGGACGACCGCGGAACCAATGCCGAAGAGCTCTACAAAGAAGCAGAGCGCCTGGCACAGGAGTTGAAGGAGGGACAGAACCGGCAAGAGGAAGACCCGGAAAGCTTTGTATCGGCCAACGAACCTCCCAAACCCCAGCCCGAAAAGATAAAGGACAAACCCTACAGCGGTCCTTCCGTTCTTTCCTGGAGCCTGGACGGCCGCAAGGCCACCCACCTTCCCATTCCGGCATACCGCTGCTACGGAGCCGGAGAAGTGGTGGTGATCATTGCCGTCAACAACCGCGGAGACGTGGTCAACGCCAAAGTGGACGACGACGTTTCCAGCCCCGATGGCTGCCTGCGCAACTTTGCCATCCGGGCCGCCCGCCTGTCCAAGTTCAATTCCTCTGCCACGGCCCCGACCCGGCAGATGGGAACCATTACTTACGCATTCATTGCCCAATGAGAAAGATAATAACCCTACTCCTTGCCCTGTCTATCGGCCTGCCCCTCTTTGCCCAGGGACAGGTGAGCACGCGCAAACACCGCCTGGCCGATTTCACAGACAAGATGACCCTGGTGGTCCTCACCGGAGACGAAGTTCTGAACGCCGCCCTCCGCCAGGAAGTCCCCTATATCTGGACCTCCTCCACCTTTGAATTCTGCACGCTGGAGAAGTTCGAGAAAGTAAAAACCCAGGACAAATACTACTTCCTCATCCCCGTGGAAAGCCAGTTCAAGGGAGAGGAAGAGCCCGGTATCCGCTTCCTCACCCTGGTAAAGGGAGGGGAAGAAGCCCGGCAGGGGATCAAAGCGATGTTTGAAGTGATCAGCCTTCCTGTTGCCGCAGCGATGGGAACCGGCGAAAGGGATCTGATATACCTGGGCGGCATCGTCCAGGCCATTCAGGACTTTACCCTGGCGGCGATGGAATCTGAAAGCACGGCCTACAAGATGTCTGAATGGTTTGGAGGCCGATTCAGAAAATCCGTGAACGGAAAAGCTGTCTACATTGCCGAAGAAGATCTCTCCACAGCGGTAACGGAAAAGGATCTGAACCGCCTGGAAAGCAACCTCTCCCTGCACCTGGTGCCCTCCCCGGAGGTGGACCGCCAGTACCGGCAGATGAGCCCGGAAACCGTAGTGGGCTATGTGATTGCGCCTTTTCTTCCCGGTCCGTCCTCCTATTGCTATAAACTTCTGTTTGAGGCCGATACACACCGCCTCTGCTACCTGGAACGTCACAAGATTTCCGATAAAAAAGGCGCCGGTTTTCTCCCTTCCGAGCTAAAACCGCTGGGTAAATAATATGATTACCGGCACTTCCCCCCAAGGACTCAGATACGCCGTGCGCCGGAGCGGACGCGCCGTGGCCTACTGTGCCCTCACCGTGGGGGCCGGCACCCGGGACGAAGCCCCCTACCCCGCCGGCATTGCCCATTTTGTGGAGCACAACCTGTTCCGCGGAACCCGCCGCAAAAGTGCCTCCGTCATCTCCAGCTACCTGGACCGCCTGGGAGGAGAACTGAACGCCTACACTACCAAAGAAGAGATTGTACTGCACGCCACCGTTCTGAAGGAAGACCTTCCCAAGGCCGCCGCTCTCCTGTTTGAACTGGCCACCGAATCCACCTTCCCGGAGAAGGAAATCGAAACCGAAAGGGGCGTGGTGCTGGACGAAATCATCTCCTACAAGGACAACCCGGCCGAAGACGTCTACGACCGCTTTGAAACGCTCCTTTTCGAAGGCAGCCCGCTGGAGCGTCCCATCCTGGGCACCCAGGCGTCAGTGAAAAAGATATCGGCCGATATGCTCCGAAGCTTCGTGGCCGAAAAGTTCGTTCCGCAGAAGATGGTCTTCACGGTGGTGGCCGATATCGATGAGAAACTGCTGGAAAAGAGGGTATTAAAACTGTTAGAGAATGTCTTTCCACAAGGTCATTGACAAGCGTCACCACGAGGTGAATGCCGTTATCGGCTGCAAGGCGCCTTCCCTGTACCAGACGCCGGACCGGCTGGTTTGCGCCATGCTGGCCAATATCCTGGGAGGACCGGCCAGTAACTCTCTGCTGAACGCCGAACTGAGGGAAAAGCGCGGCTGGGTATACGGGATAGAATGTTCTTACACCCAGTATGCCGATACAGGCATTCTGGCCATTACCTTCGGCTGCGACAAGCCCAACCTGGATGCCTGCCTGCAGGCCATTGAGAAGGTGTTGAAGCGCCTACGCGAGGTTCCCTTCACGGAACGCCAGGTGAAGGCCTTCCGCAAGCAGCTGCTGGGGCAGCTGGCCATCAGTTCCGAGGCCGGAGAAGCCCAGTGCCTGTCCATGGGCAAGAGCATGCTCTCCTGGGGAGAAATCCTCTCTCCGGAGCAGACGCGCGAAAAGATAGAAGCCATCGGCCCAGAAGATTTACAAAAAATGGCCGAAAGGCTCTTCGCCCCCGACCACCTGTCTTCCTTGATTTATCTTTAGTTCGCCACCTCGCAGAGGAACTTTATACGAACCAGGCGGATCTCCAGTTCCTCGTACTCGTCTTCCAGGGCAGCAATGGCCTCCTGGAGGGAATCGGACGCAGCTTTTTCCTTAAACCAGGTGAAGAGTTCGTCCACCACGTCCGGATCCAGCTCTTCCTCTATATAATAATTGATGTTGACGCGCGTACCGGAAGAGACAATGGCCTCGATCTCTGTGAGAAGTTCACTGAGATCCATCCCCCGGGTGGCGGCAATGTCCTGAAGATCCAGTTTGCGGTCTATGGACTGGATGATGTATACCTTGTTACCGGATTTGGGACCTACGGACTTGACTACAAAATCCTCCGGACGCTCTATCTCATTCTCTTCCACATACTTGGCAATCAGATCCACGAAGGGTTTGCCAAACTTGTGCGCCTTGCCTTCTCCCACTCCCTGGCACTTTTCCGAAAGCTCCTTCAGGGTGAGCGGGTACATAATGGTCATATCCTCCAGGGCAGGGTCTGAGAAGACCACCCAGGGCTGGAGATGCAGTTTTCTGGACACGTCCTTTCTCAGATCCTTGAGCATCGCAAGAAGGACAGGGTCTCCCCCTCCTCCTCCCCGGACGGCGGCACCGTCATCCTCTTCATCATCCTCTCCTTCGGAGAAGGTGCGGTCTTCTACCATCAGCACCTCGTGCGGGTTGCGAAGGAACTCTTCTCCGGCTTCCGTCGCGAAGATAAGTCCGTAATTTTCAATGTTCTTGTCCAGGTAATGGAAGATAAGACCCTGGTGGATTACCGCAGCCCAGAAACGGATGTCGTGGTCTTTTCCGGCGCCGAACAGAGGCAGTTCGTCGTGTCGGTAAGACTTGATCATGGCGGTAGTTACTCCGGCCAGGATAGAGGCCAGGTGCTCCAGTTTGAAATGCTCAGGAAGGGACTGGATGAGTTCTATCACCAGGCACAGCTCCTCCTTGCCGTCAAAGCGCTTCTTGGGATGGAGGCAGTTGTCGCAGGCGCCGCAGTTATCCTGGAGATAGTCTTCTCCGAAGTAGTTCAGAAGAAGACGCCGGCGGCACTGGCTGGATTCGGCATAGGCCACCGTCTCGTTGAGAAGCTGTTTTCCTATCTCCTGCTCTGCGATGGGTTTCCCCTGCATAAACTTCTCCAGCTTCTGGATATCCTTGTAACTATAATACGTGATGCATCGGCCTTCCTGGCCGTCGCGCCCGGCGCGTCCGGTTTCCTGGTAATAGCCTTCTATGCTCTTGGGGATGTCGTAATGGATGACGAAACGGACATCCGGTTTGTCGATGCCCATCCCGAAGGCGATGGTGGCCACGATGACGTCAATTTCCTCCATCAGGAACTTGTCCTGATTTTCTGCCCGGGTTTTGGCGTCCAGACCGGCGTGGTAAGGCAGCGCCTTGATGCCGTTGATGGAGAGCATCTGGGCCATCTCTTCCACTTTTTTGCGGCTGAGGCAGTAGATGATGCCGGACTTGCCGGGGTTCTGCCGGATGAAGCGGATGATATCTTTCTCCGGCTCCACCTTATCCCTTACTTCATAATAGAGGTTGGGCCGATTGAAGGAGGATTTGAACACCGTGGCATCCTGGATGCGGAGGTTCTTGAGAATATCGCTCTGGACCTTGGGAGTGGCGGTGGCCGTGAGGGCGATGATGGGCGCGGGCTGAATCTCGTCCACAATGGAGCGGATTTTCCGGTATTCCGGGCGGAAGTCGTGGCCCCATTCGGAAATACAATGGGCCTCGTCCACGGCGTAGAAGGAAATTTTCACTTCCCGCAGGAGGGCGATGTTCTCTTCCTTGGTGAGGGATTCCGGAGCCACGTACAGAAGCTTGGTAACGCCGCGGCGGAGGTCTTCCTGGACTTCGGCCAGCTGGATGCGGCTGAGAGAAGAATTGAGGAAATGCGCGATGCCGCTGTCTCCGGCTTCGAAGCCGCGGATGGCATCCACCTGGTTTTTCATCAGGGCGATGAGCGGAGAAATCACGATGGCCGTCCCTTCCATGATGAGGGCGGGCAGCTGATAGCAAAGAGACTTGCCGCCTCCGGTGGGCATTAGAACGAACGCGTTATGGCCCTCAATAAGGTGAGAGATGATTTTTTCCTGATCTCCCTTGAATGCATCGTAACCAAAAAAGGTCTTTAGTTTCTCGTGCAATATGTCCGAATGGGCCGTCATAGCGTCAATAACTCTCGCATGCAGAGGTAAATATAACAATTCAAGATGAATTTTGCAAATATAATTGACCTTCGGGCCGATAAATCCCCCCTCCATCGGCATAACTTATGTTAATTCAAAAAAAAGTAGTAAATTTGCGGATTGAGCGCCCGAGCGCACTCTTAAAAGATTTTAATAATTAAACACTCATACAAAAATGAAACTCACAAAACTTTTCCTCATCGCTTCCGCCGCTGCCGTAGTGGCCGCTTGCGGTTCTTCCCAGGTGGAAGGCTCCCAGGCTGTGCGTTCCCTGCTCCCTACCAAGGGTGAAGTGGACACCACTTCCTATCTTCTTGGTGTTAACTTTGGTCTGGTTATGAGCCAGAACAACTTCGGAGAGCTCAATATGGCCCAGGTAGAGAAGGGTATGAAAGACGCCCTCAACGCCAAGGAAGGCCAGCCGATGGACTCCGCTTACGTTAAGCAGTTCAAGATTGACCCCTCCGATATGAACTCCATCATCAACAGCTTCCTGCAGAAGCGCACCGCTTACGAAGGCGCTCTGAACAAGGAGAAAGGTGACAAGTTCCGTCACGAGTTCGCCGTCAAGAACAGCGCCGACTCCACCGCTTCCGGTATCGTTTACCTGATCCAGGATTCCGGCAGCGACGTGCGCGCCACCGACGACCGCGACACCGTGAAGGTGAACTACCGCGGTACCACCATCGACGGCAAGGAGTTTGACAAGAACGAAGGCATCGAGTTCCCCCTCAACCGCGTGATCCGCGGATGGACCGAGGGTATGAAGCTCATCGGCGAAGGTGGCAAGATCACCCTCGTGATTCCGGCCAACCTCGCTTACGGCGAGCGCGGACCCCGTGAGATCGGTGCCAACTCCACCCTCATCTTCGACGTAGACCTCCTGGAGGTTCATCCCTACGTGGAGAAGGTTGTGGAAGAGCCTGCCAAACCTGCCAAGAGAAAGTAAGTATGGCACTGGAACTGGAAGGCACCATCCGCCAGAAAATGGGCGTACAGTCCGGGACCTCGGCCCGGGGCGCCTGGGCCAAGCAGGAATTTGTGGTAGATTTCCCGGACGGGAACTATACCTCGCAGGCCTGCTTCACCGCCTGGGGCCAGGACAAAGTACAGGAACTGGACAAGTACCAGGTGGGAGACCGCGTGAAGGTTTCCTTCAATCTCAAGAGCCGGGAATTCAACGGCCGCTGGTACAACGACCTCCAGATCTGGCGCATCTCCCCCGCCGGGGCAGCCCAGCCGGCCGCTCCTGCACCCACCCCTGCGGCTCCCGCCCCCGTGGCGCCGGCCCCTACGCTGGATGACATGCCGGGAGAAGATGCCCAGGACGACCTCCCGTTCTAGTACGATATTTGACCTATAGGAGTCTCCGGGAAACCGACAGCGGTTTTCCGGAGATTTCTTTGTATATTTGTAAATTTTCTGACAAAATGACAGACATGGCATCTTTTGGATACAACAACCGGTGGGTCCGCCTGGCCAAGGACCTGATATTTGCAGCTATCGGCTTCTTTTTCCTTTGGAAAGGAGGCTTCCTGATGTCCCTGGTAGGCGGCTTTGCCCTGGTATGGTATGGCTACGACGCATACAACCAGGCCAAGGTCCTCTGGCAGGAGAAACACTTTGTGCCCGGAGGGGAAACCAATTCCTCTCCGAAGGCCCCGTCCGACAACGGTAAGATCCGTGTTTCCACAGACGCCAAAGAGGTAGATTACGAAAAGGAATAAAAGGCCTTGATACCTAAAGAGACAGTAGACCAAATCCTGGACACCGCCCGCATCGAAGAGGTGGTGGGAGATTTCGTGACGCTGAAGCGCCGCGGCTCCAGCTATGTGGCCTGCTGCCCCTTCCACAACGAGAAAACCCCGTCTTTCCACGTAACCCCCTCCAAAGGCATCTACAAATGCTTCGGCTGCGGAAAGGCAGGCAGTGCCGTAGGCTTCGTGATGGAGTACGAGCATATGACGTACCCGGAAGCCCTCCGGTACCTGGCCCGCAAATACAACATCGAGATAAAGGAAGAGGAAGAGACGGCCGAACAGATAGCCGCCCGCCAGCGTAGCGAAAGCCTGATGGCCGTGAGCGAATTTGCCCGGCAGTACTTCTGTGACCAGCTCAAACAGGGAGAAGGCCGCGCCGTGGGCTATCAGTACTATCGCTCCCGCCACATCGAAGACGCCACCCTGGAGCAGTGGAGCCTGGGCTGGGCCCCTTCCGGAAAAACCGCCCTGGTAGACGCTGCCCGCGCCGCCGGCTACAAGGACGAATACCTGGTGGCGGCCGGCCTGGCCATCCAGCAGGAAGACGGAACCCTCATAGACAAGTTCCGCGAAAGGGTGATGTTTCCCATCCACTCCGTGAGCGGACGCGTCATCGCTTTCAGCGGCCGCACCCTCAAGGCCGACAACCCGGCCAAGTACGTAAACTCCCCGGAAACGGAGATTTACATCAAGAGCCGGAATCTGCTGGGCATCTACTTCGCCAAGGCCGAAATGGCCCGGCAGGACCGCTGCATCCTGGTGGAAGGCAACGTGGACGTGGTGATGATGCACCAGATGGGCATCACCAACGTGGTTGCCTCCTGTGGCACCTCCCTCACCCAGGAGCAGGTGCGCCTGATCAAGAAATTCACGGAGAACGTCACCATCATGTATGACGGGGACAAGGCCGGCCTTCACGCCGCCATCCGCGCCATCAGCCTTATCCTGAAGGAAGGGATGAACCCTCGCGTGGTGTTCCTGCCCGACGGAGACGACCCCGATTCCTTCTCCCGGAAGCACACCCTGGAGGAAATCCAGGACTATATCCGGGACCACGAGCAGGACGGCATTGCCTTCAAGACAGACCTGATGCTTGAGGAGGCCGGGGAGGATCCCCTCAAGAAGGCCAATATGATCAACGAGATAGCGGACACCGTGGCCGATATCCCGGACGCCATCAAGCGCCAGGTGTATGTGGACACCGTAGCCCGCCGCTTCGAGATAGAGAGTGACATCATCCAGGAACGCGTCCGAAAGACCCGGGAGAAAATGCGCCAGGAAGAGTCCCGGGGCCGAAGGGATCCGGAAAGGAGGGAAGAAGCCCCTGTGGCCGCCGCCCCCCGGGAACCGGAGCCTGTCCCCCGCGCCGTCCAAACGGAAGAAGGCATCCTGAAGCCTTCCGAGCAGGAGCTGCTGGGCTTTATCCTCCGCTACGGCCGCACTCCCCTGCAGTTTGAGACAGACTCCGAATTCTACGACCCGGAAGGGTCCCAGACCGTGGCGGATTTCATAGACGCCGCCCTCTCGGGAGACGACATCAAGTTTAGCAACAAGGCCTACGAGGCCACCTATAACGCATACTTTGCCCTCTACGACCAGGGACTGGACCAGGACGCCATCGTCCTGAATCTCCTCAACGGAGAAGACCGTTCAGTGGCGGCCGTCGCGGCAGACCTCAGTTCGGAGAAGTATGAACTCACCGTCCACAACTTCTCCGATGCCCTCACCACCACGGATTCCTGGCTGGTCACCTATGTACCCCGTGCCATCCTGGTGTATCACGACAAGCGCATATCGGCCCAACAGGCCGATTTGAAGCGCCAGATGACAGACGCCTCCCCCCAGCAGGTGCTGGAGCTGATGGGCCGCCTGTCCCGCCTCAACGATATCAAGAAGACCATCAATATCAAACTTGGAAGATTGAAAAAATGAGCTACAAGAGAACCCTCGTGACCTGCGCGCTTCCTTACGCCAACGGTCCCGTCCATATCGGCCATCTGGCCGGCGCCTACATTCCCGGAGACATCTACGTCCGCTACCTGCGTATGCGCGGGGAGGACGTGGTGTTCGTGTGCGGATCCGACGAACACGGCGTTCCCATCACCATCAAGGCCCGCAAGGAGGGCGTTACCCCTCAGGATGTCGTAGACCGCTACCACAAGGTGATGAAAGACGCCTTTACCGGACTGGGCATCAACTTTGACATTTACTCCCGCACCTCTTCGGCCGTGCATGAGAAGAATGCTTCCGAGTTCTTCCGCAAGCTCTACGACCAGGACAATTTCATCACCCAGGAGAGCGAGCAGCTCTACGACGAGGAGGCCAGGATGTTCCTGACAGACCGCCTCATCGAGGGCACCTGCCCCAAGTGCGGCAATCCCCATGCCTATGGGGACCAGTGCGAAAAGTGCGGCAGCACCCTGAGCCCCGAAGAGCTCATAGACCCGAAGTCCAAGCTTTCCGGCAGCACCCCCGTGAAGAAAAAGACCAAGCACTGGTACCTGCCGCTGAACCAGTACGAGCCCTGGCTGAGAGACTGGATCCTGGAGCAGCACAAGGAGTGGAAGACCAATGTGTACGGCCAGTGCAAGAGCTGGCTGGACAGCGGCCTGCAGCCCCGCGCCGTCACCCGTGACCTGGACTGGGGTGTTCCCGTTCCGGTAGAAGGGGCCGAAGGCAAGGTGCTCTACGTGTGGTTTGACGCTCCCATCGGCTACATCTCCAACACCCAGGAGCTGCTGCCCCAGAGCTGGGAGAAGTGGTGGAAAGACCCGGAGACCCGGCTGGTGCACTTCATCGGCAAGGACAATATCGTGTTCCACTGCATCGTGTTTCCGTCCATGCTCAAGGCCTACGGAGACTATGTGCTGCCGGACAATGTGCCCTCCAACGAGTTCCTCAACCTGGAAGGGGACAAGATTTCCACTTCCCGCAACTGGGCCGTGTGGGTGCACGAATATGAGGAGCAGTTCCCCGGCTGCGAGGACGTGATGCGCTATGTGCTCACGGCCAACGCCCCCGAAACCAAGGACAACGACTTCACCTGGAAGGACTTCCAGAGCCGCAACAACTCGGAGCTCCTGGCTGTTTTCGGCAACTTCGTGAACCGCGCCGTGGTGCTCACGCACAAGTATTTCGGCGGGGCCGTACCGGAAAACAAAAAGCCCGAGGCCATTGACAAGGAAACCCTGGAGGCCCTGAAGCCCTGCCGGGAAGCCCTGGAAAAATACATCGAGACCTTCCACTTCCGCGAGGCCCTCAAGGAAGCCATGAACATGGCCCGTATCGGCAACAAATACATCTCCGACATGGAGCCCTGGAAGGTGGCCAAGGAAGATATGGACCGCTGCGCCAGCATCCTGTACACCTGCCTGCAGATTTGCGCAGACCTGGCCATCGCCTTCGAGCCCTTCACTCCTTTCAGCGCCCAGAAACTCCGCGACATCCTGAAGGTGAGCGTGAACGCCGGTCACGACTACCGCGCCGGTGAGGGAACCCCTACCGTGAACTTCTACAAGGAGAATGAAGGCAAGGCCGTGCATACCAGAGCCCTCGGCGCAAGCGCGCCTCAGGAGGACATCGTGCTTGGCTGGGATATGCTGGGCCAGGCCGAACTTCTTCCCGCCGGTCACCAGCTGGGAGAGGCCGTGCTGCTGTTCAGGAAGATTGAGGATGAAGAGATAGAGGTCCAGATTGCCCGCCTGCAGGCTATCAAGGCCCAGCACGAAGCCGAAGAAGCCGCCCGGAATGCCGCAGAGGCCGCCAAGAAGGTGGAGCCCCAGAAGGCCGAAGTCACCTTCGACCAGTTTGGCGCCATGGATATCCGCACGGCCACCGTACTGGCCGCCGAACGGGTTCCCAAGACGGACAAGCTCCTGAAGCTCACCATCGACACGGGCATAGACCAGCGCACCATCGTTTCCGGCATCGCCGAATACTACAGCCCGGAAGACATGCTGGGCAAACAGATCTGCATCCTCGCTAACCTGGCTCCCCGCACCATCCGCGGCATCGAGTCCAAGGGCATGATCCTGATGGCCAAACAGGGTGACGGCAAGATGCGCTTCATCACGCCCCAGGAGGTTGTGACCAACGGGGCGCAGATCGGTTGATCTTTCTATGGAATTACTGGAAGTCCGCTGGTGAAAGCCAGCGGATTTCTTTATCCCTTCTCCACCAGGTGAGCTGGCGCTTGGCGTAGTGGCGGGTGTTGGCCTGGATATGGGCGATGGTCTTTTCCATATCGTACTTGCCGTCGAAGTATTCGAACATTTCCTTGTAACCCACTGTCTGCAGGGCCGGCAGGTCCCGGAACGGGAGCATCCTGCGGGCTTCTTCCTCCAGACCGTGATGGATCATTTTGAGAACCCGGGCGTTGATGCGCTCGTAAAGCTCTTCCCGGGGACGCTCCAGGCCGATTTTGACAATCTCAAAGTCCCTTTCCTTGAAACGGCGGGTTTTGAAAGAGGAGAAGGGCTTACCGGTGTACATGCTCACCTCCAGGGCCCGGATGACCCGCTGGCCGTTGGAGAGGTCCAGCTCTTCGTAGCTCACGGGATCCAGCTCTTTCAGCTGGCCGGCCAGGGATTCCACGCCTTCGTCCCTGAGGCACTCCATCAGGTGCTCCCTGAGTTGGAGAGGCACTTCCGGGAAATCGTCCAGGCCATAGCAGAAAGCATCTATGTACAGCATGGAGCCCCCGCACATCACCAGGGTCTCGTGTCCCTGGGCAAAAAGCTGGTTCACCAGATTGAGGGCTTCGGCCTCGTAGATGCCGGCCGTATAATTGCGGGTAACGGGAACCGAGCGGATGAAATAATGCTTGACGGCCGACAACTCCCTTCTGGAAGGGACGGCCGTTCCTATTCTTAATTCTTTGTAAATCTGGCGGGAATCGCAGGAGATGACAGGAGATCCTACCTCCAGGGCACGCCGGATGGCATAGCCGGTTTTTCCGACAGCGGTGGGACCCAGTATGATCTCAAGGCGCCGGGGCATGGACTACTGCTCGTCCTCGTCGTAAATTTCCTTTCCGTCCTCGTCCTGATCCTCTTCCTCCTCCTCCGAAAGGTCTTCGTCATCGAAATCCTCGTCGTCTTCTTCTCCGGGAAGATGGCGCTGCGTGTCCGGAAGATCCTCAAAAGCCACGTATCCGTTCTCGAACTCAATGGGATTGGGGCCTTTGGATTCTGCCAGGACGGGGAAATCCGGTAGCACTTTTACGCCTTCGGCCTCTCCTTCCACCTGGATGTTCACGCTCTTTTTGTTGGTGACATCGTAGAAGTAGACGAAACTGTCCGTTCCGGCCTTGATCACTTTCTCCAGGGAAACCTGGTCCACGGTGCCGCTTCCCAGGTCGAACAGGCCCCATCGGCCCACGACAGCGCCTTCGATATCCAGGCCCTTGAACATAATGAGCTGATCCTGAGGGAACTCCAGATCTGCCCTGAGTTGCTTATGAAGGGTGTACAGCGTGGTGGCGCCGTTCACGTGATAGACTCTGAAAAAACCTTTGATACCGCTGAGGGTAACTCTTAACTTGAATACCATAACTAAACCTTATGAATTCAAAGATACTGCTTTTTTCCGGTTCCGTTGCAAAATATCGTAAAAAACACTACTTTCGTGGAGATGGAAATTCAGGACCAATACCGGAGCATCGCAGCCCCTTCCGAGGGTCTCTTCAAGGACAACGGATCGCGGTTCATCGCCCTGGCATATCCCGTGGAAACTGAGGAGGAAGTGAAGACCATCGTGGCAGGCCTGAGGAAGGAATACCACGATGCCCGGCACCACTGCTACGCCTATCGGCTGGGCTACAAAGGAGACCTTTGGCGCGCTTCCGACGACGGGGAACCCTCCGGCAGTGCCGGCCGGCCCATCCTGGGACAGATAGACTCCCTGGGCCTGAGCGATATCCTGGTGGTGGTGGTCCGCTACTTCGGCGGCATCAAACTGGGCATCCCCGGCCTCATCCGGGCATACAAGACCTCCACGGCCGACGCCCTTTCATCGGCCCGGGTGGTGGACAAAATTGCCTCCCGGCACTTCCGGGTGCAGTTTGAGTACCTTTCTATGAATGCCGTGATGAAGGTGCTCAAGGAGATGGACCTCCCGCAAAAGAGCCAGGACTTTGGAGAAAGCTGTTCCCTGGAAACCAGCGTAAGGCTGGCTGCCGTGGAAGATTTTATGCAAAAGATGGACAGTATTGCAAAATTGGAAGAAATATAGGTTTTTAGAATAAAAATTCTTAACTTTCGAAAACAAAAGAGTAATAATTTATCAATATTATAAACCATGTCTAAAAAAGTTCACGTCTTTAACGCCGGCCCCTGCCTTCTGCCGCAGGTAGCCATTGACAACGCCATCGCCGCCCTGAAGGATTTCAGCGGCACCGGTATTTCCGTCCTCTCCATTTCCCACCGCACCAAGGAGTGGGACGCCGTTATGGATGAATGCCGCGCCCTGTGGAAGGAACTCCTGAACATCCCGGAAACCCACGAGGTCGTGTTCCTGGGAGGCGGTGCTTCCCTGCAGTTCCTCTATGTGGCCATGAATTATCTGGAGAAGAAGGCCGCTTATCTGGACACCGGTGTATGGGCTCACAAGGCCCTCGTAGAGGCCCAGGGCATCGGAGAGGCCTATGCCATCGCCTGCTCCAAGGACAAGAACTACAGCTATATTCCCAAGGGATTTGAGATTCCCGCAGATCTGGACTACCTCCACATCACCACCAACAACACCATCTACGGCACGGAGATCAAGGAGGATATGGACTGCCCCTGCCCCCTCATCGCCGATATGTCTTCGGACATCATGTCCCGTCCCGTGGATGTGAGCAAGTACACCCTCATCTACGGCGGCGCCCAGAAGAATGTGGGCCCTGCCGGCGTCATCTTCGCCATCATCAAGAAAGACGCCCTGGGAAAGGTCTCCCGCCACATCCCCACGATGCTGGACTACCGCACCCACATAGACAAGCTCTCTATGTTCAACACGCCCCCTGTGTTCAACATCTTCGTGATGAACGAAACCCTCAAGTGGATCAAGAGTATGGGAGGCGTAGAGGCCATCCAGAAGATCAACCAGAAGAAGGCCGAACTCCTTTACGGGGAAATCGACCGCAACCCGCTGTTCGTAGGAACCGCCGCCAAGGAAGACCGTTCCCTGATGAACGTCTGCTTCGTGATGGCACCCGGCTTTGAGGCCCTTCAGGACGAGTTCCTCGCCTTTGCCAAGGAACGCGGTATGGTGGGTATCAAGGGCCACCGCTCCGTGGGCGGTTTCCGCGCCTCGCTGTACAACGCCTGCACCGTAGAGGATGTCCAGGCCCTGGTAGACTGCATGCAAGAATTTGAAAAACTGAAGAAATAATGAAGGTTTTACTCGCCACCCAGAAGCCCTTCGCCGCCGCCGCGGTGAAAGGAATCACCGATATCCTGGAAGCTGCCGGCCACCAGGTAGCCAAACTGGAAAAATACGAGGCCCAGGAAGACTTCGTAAAGGCTGTCGCCGATGTGGAAGCCCTCATCATCCGCTCGGACAAAGTGACGGAAGAGGTGATGGCCGCCGCCCCGAAGCTCAAGATTGTAGTCCGAGCCGGCGCCGGTTATGACAATGTAGACCTCGCCGCCGCCACGGCCCGCGGCATAGTGGTCATGAACACCCCCGGTCAGAATTCCAACGCTGTGGCAGAACTGGCCCTGGGTCTGATGATCTATATGGCCCGCACCCAGTTCACCCCCGCCACCGGTTCGGAACTCCAGGGAAAGCGCCTGGGCGTACAGGCCTACGGCAATGTGGGCCGTCTGGTGGGCCAGAAGGCCAAAGCCCTGGGGATGACCATCCACGCCCTGGATCCCTTCCTCACGGATGAGCAGATCATCGCCGGCGGCGCCCAGCCCGTCCACTCCGTGGAAGAGCTCTACGCATCGGCCGATTACCTTTCCATCCACATCCCGGCCCTTCCCGCCACCATTAAGAGCATCGGCTATGATTTGATTACCCGGATGCCCAAGGGCGCCACGCTGGTGAACACCGCCCGCAAGGAGGTGATTGACGAGGAAGGCCTGTTCAAGGCCCTCCAGGACCGCCCGGATCTTAAGTATGTGGCCGACGTGATGCCGGACAACTACGCCGCCCTGCAGGAAGCCTTCGGCCCCCGCGTCTTCGCAACGCCCAAGAAGATGGGCGCCCAGACGGCCGAGGCCAATGTAAACGCCGGCCTGGCCGCCGCCCGCCAGATAGCAGACTTCTTCGCCACCGGCAATACCAAGTTCCAAGTAAACAAGTAATATGGTACGCGTAAAACCCTTCGCGGCTATCCGGCCGCCCAAGAACCTGGTCACCGAAGTGGCCGCTCCGCCGTATGATGTTCTCAATTCCCAGGAGGCCCTGGCCATGGCCGGAGAAAAGTCCCTTCTGCACATTACCAAGCCGGAGATAGACTTCCAGCCCATTGCCGGTGAGCACGAGCAGCGCACCTACGACAAGGCCGTGGAAAACTTCAAGGCCTGGAAAGCCAAGGGATGGCTGGTGCAGGACAGCAAGGAAAAGTATTACGTGTATGCCCAGACGATGGGAGACCGCACGCAGTACGGCCTGGTGCTCTGCGCCCATACGGACGACTACGCCAACGGCATCATCAAAAAGCACGAGCTCACCCGCAAGGACAAGGAAGACGACCGCATGGTGCACGTCCGCATCCAGAATGCCAACATCGAGCCCGTCTTCTTTGCCTACAAGGACAATGAGGAACTGAACGCCATCGTAGCCAAGGCTGCCGCCCAAGAGCCCGAATACAAGTTCGTGGACGAAAACCACTTCACCCACACCTTCTGGGTTATCGAAGACGATGCCGTCATCCGCCGCATCACGGAAATCTTCACCAAGGACATAGACGCCTTCTATGTGGCCGACGGACACCACCGCACCGCCGCCGCTGCCCGCGTGGGCGCGGAAAAGAAGGTCCAAAATCCCCACCACACCGGCAACGAGGAATACAACTTCTTCATGGCCGTCTGCTTCCCGCAGAGCCACCTGGCCATCATAGACTACAACCGCGTGGTGAAAGACCTCAACGGCCTGTCCAAAGAAGCTTTCTTCCAGGCCCTGGAAAAAGACTTTGAGATTCAGGAGAAGGGAAAGGAGATTTACCATCCCTGCGGCCTCCACAACTTCTCCATGTATCTGGAAGGAGCGTGGTACAGCCTTACCGCCAAACCGGGCCGATACAATGACGAAGACCCTATCGGCGTGCTGGATGTAACCATCCTGAGCAACCTTGTACTGGATAAGATCCTGGGCATCAAGGACCTCCGCACAGACAAGCGAATAGATTTCGTAGGCGGCATCCGCGGCCTCGGAGAGCTCTCCCGCCGGGTGGATTCCGGAGAGATGAAGGTAGCCTTCGCGCTTTACCCCGTCTCTATGCAGCAGCTCATCAATATCGCCGATACCGGCAATATTATGCCGCCCAAGACCACCTGGTTTGAACCCAAGCTAAGGTCCGGTCTGGCCATTCACAGTCTGGATTAAAAAGGAAAGCCTCCCGTCTGGGAGGCTTTCTTGATTAATACCGGTTCAGCGGACGGCCGGATGTCATCATGTGAACCTTTCTCTTCACCTCTTCCAGCACCAGCTTATGGGCAACCAGTTCGGCTGTCTGGGCTTCGGTGGGTTCCTTGGCGGTGAGGGCATCAAAGTGCTCGTTGGCCGATGCCAGCACGGCGTCTATCAGCTCCACAATGGCCACCATATCTTTCTCCTCGAAGCCACGGGAAGTAATGGCAGGGGTGCCGATGCGGAGACCGCTGGTGGCAAACGGGCTGCGGCTGTCGAAGGGAACCATATTCTTGTTCACGGTGATATCCGCCTGCACCAGTTCCTTTTCGGCCACACGGCCCGTAAGGGCGGGGAACTTGGTGCGAAGATCTATGAGCATCAGGTGGTTGTCCGTACCTCCGGAGATGATCTTGTAATCCTTGTCGATAAAGGCCTGGCACATGGCGGCGGCGTTGGCCACCACCTGCTTCTGGTACTGGACGTACTCCGGCTGGGAGGCCTCGAAGAAAGCCACGGCCTTGGCAGCGATCACGTGCTCCAGCGGACCTCCCTGAACGCCGGGGAACACGCTGGAATTGAGGAGGGCGCTCATCATCTTCACCTCTCCCTTGGGCGTGGTGAGTCCCCAAGGGTTGGGGAAGTCCTTGCCCATCAGGATGATACCGCCACGGGGACCACGGAGAGTTTTGTGGGTGGTGGAAGTGACGATGTGCGCATATTTGACAGGGTTCTTCAGAAGACCGGCGGCGATGAGGCCGGCGGTGTGGGCCATATCGATCCAGAGGATGGCGCCTACTTTGTCTGCGATGGCGCGCATACGCTCGTAATCCCATTCACGGGAATACGCCGATGCTCCGCCTATGATGAGCCTGGGCTTGCACTCAAGGGCCTTTCTTTCCATCTCGTCGTAGTCTACCCGGCCGGTTTCGGGATTGAGGCCATAGGCTACAGGATGATAGAGGATACCGGAAGCATTGACGGGAGAGCCGTGGGTGAGGTGACCGCCCATGGACAGATCCAGACCCATAAAGGTGTCTCCGGGCCGAAGAACGGCCATAGTAACGGCCATATTGGCCTGGGCGCCGGAGTGCGGCTGCACATTGGCATACTCTGCATCGAAAAGGGCGCAGAGACGGTCTATGGCCAGCTGCTCAATCTGGTCCACCACCTCGCAGCCTCCGTAGTAACGCTTGCCGGGGTAGCCTTCCGCGTACTTGTTGGTGCAGACGGAACCCATAGCGGTAAGAACCTGGTCCGACACATAGTTTTCAGAAGCGATCAGTTCCAGACCGGAAGACTGGCGCTCCTGTTCCTTCTTAATAAGGTCAAAGATTTGTAGGTCCTGCTTCATATAATTAAATTATCGAAATTCAAGTCTACAAAGATACTGTATTTTGCCGGAAAAGCCTTACCTTTGCAGGGAAAATAATAGCCCGATCGACTATGAAAATACTCTTTGTCATCAACAATTTCTATATCCCCGGAAACGGAATATCGGCATCGGCCCGCCGCACGGTAGCCGCCCTGAAAGCCATCGGGGAAGACGTTCGCATCCTGGCAGGCCCCAACCCGGACCCGAATGGTCCCCAGCCGGATTTCCCCCTGAAGGAATTCAGGTTTCCCATTTTCCAGCCCATCATCGAATCCAGCGGCTTCTCCTATGCCGACGGAGACATGAAGGTAATTGAGCAGGCCGTCCGCTGGGCGGATGTCGTGCATCTGGAAGAAACCTTCGTGCTGCAGTGGAAAGCCATCAAGGTGGCCAAAGAACTGGGGAAACCCCTCACGGCCACTTTCCATATGTTCCCGGAAAACCTCATTTACTCCCTGGGAATCGGCCCGCTCCGCCATTGGAAGTGGATCAACCGTACGCTCCTCAAAGCCTGGAGAAAGCACATCTATAACGAGTGCGCCTTTGTGCAGTGCCCTACCGAAACGGTGCTGGACCGCCTGCGCCGCTATCACTTCAAAGCCAAGCTGGGAGTCATCTCCAACGGCATTATCCCGGACGAGTGCCGCCGGCCCCAGACGCCTCCACAGGATTATCTGGACCCGGACCGTGTTTTTGACATCCTGTACATCGGCCGCCTGTCCCACGAGAAAGACCAGCCCACGCTGATGGATGCGATGCGTTACAGCAAATACGCCAAGCGCATCCGCCTTCACTTTGCCGGCAATGGTCCCCAATCCAAGCGATACAAGAAAAAGGCCAGGAAAATGTTCCAGGAAGGGGTGTTTGGCTACGAGCCCATTTTCAGCTTCAATACCCGCGACGAACTCCGTCAGCTGGCCGCCAAGGCCGATCTGTGCCCCCACTGCGCCCCCATCGAGGTGGAAGGCCTTTCCATTATGGAAGCTATGCAGCAGGGTGCGTGTCCCATTATCGCTGTCAGCCCGTACAGCGGAACTTCCCAGTTTGCCCTGGACCGCCGCTGCAAGTTCCCCGCCCAGAACCCCGAAGCCCTGGCCCAGAGGATAGATTACTGGCTGGATCATCCCCAGGAGCGCTGGGAGATGGGCCTCCGTCACGCCAAGTCTATGGAGCAGTACGACATTGAAAAGTCGGCCATAGCCTTCCGCGACGCCCTGGCCGCCACGCTGAAATAAGAATGAAAGACCGTAAGCTCCTGAACATAGAACTGGGCCGCCTGTCGGCCGATGAATACGTCCACAGCCGCCCCGAAAGTGGCGTAGTGCTGGTGCTGGACAACATCCGCAGCGCCCACAACGTGGGCAGCGCCTTCCGCACGGCCGACGCCTTCGGCGTAGACAAAGTCTACCTGGGGGGCATCTGTCCGTTGCCGCCGTCTCCGGAGCTTCGCAAGGTAGCCCTGGGGGCCGAAGAGGTGGTGCCCTTCGAGCACGTCACGGACGTGGTGGCCCTGGTGGAACGCTTGAAGGCCGATGGCTATACGGTAGTGGCGGTGGAGCAGACGGTGAACTCCGTAAAACTGGACGCCTTCCGCCGGGATCCGTCGACCCGCTATGCCCTGGTCTTCGGAAATGAAGTGGAAGGCGTGCAGCAGGCCGTGGTGGACGCCTGTGACTTTGCCCTGGAAATCCCCCAGCACGGCACCAAGCACTCCCTCAACGTCTCCGTCTCCGTAGGAGTCATCCTCTGGGGTATTCGTTAATATCCTACTTTATTCAGGAAAAGGGCGTGGCCGGGAACGGACTCGCCGGCGTCGCCGCGGGTGCCGCTCTCGATAAGCTGCGCCACCCATTCAGGCCGATGTTTGCCGCGACCTACCTCGATAAGGGTGCCCACCGTTGCGCGCACCATATTCCGGAGGAAACGGTCTGCCGCAATACGGAAATACCAGTAATCGCCCGAGGGCCCTTCCATCACCTGGATGTGGGACGGGACATAGGGCTTCCAGTACGCTTCGTAAACGGTGCAGACGGAGGTTTTGTTGTCTGTTCCGGTTTTTTCGAAGCAGGAGAAGTCGTGGGTTCCCAGCAGGAACTGACAGGCCTGGTTCATGGCTTCAAAATCCAGTTGAGGATACCCGCACTGCCAGGAATAAGCACGCAGGAAAGGGTCTTTCTGCCGATGGATGAAGTACGTATATTCCCTGCGACGGGCGCTGAAACGGGCATGAAGATCTTCGGCCACCCCGGACACCGAATGAACCACCACTTCACGGGGCAACATGGCATTTAATTTGTAGGTAAAGTCGGATGCCTCGAAGGGCAGGATTCCGTCCCAGTCAAAGTGAGCGATGTAGCCGGAAGCATTCACGGCAGTGTCCGTGCGGCCGGCTCCCGTAACGGCAACAGGGCGGCCCAGCAGGCGGGAAAGGGTACTTTCCAGACACTGCTGGACGGAAGGAGCGGAAGGCTGGATTTGCCAGCCGCAAAACGCCGAACCGTCGTAAGAGAGGCAGAGGAAATAACGCATATGCAAAAGTAGTAAAATATATGGAATCCGTAAACATCCGTGAATTAAACGAGAGAATCCAGAAAGAGAGCTCGTTCGTAGACCTCCTCACCCTGGAAATGGGGAAAGTGATTGTGGGACAGAAACACCTGGTGGACAACCTCCTGATTGGCCTTCTGAGCGGCGGCCACATCCTGCTGGAAGGTGTCCCCGGCCTGGCCAAAACCCTGGCCATCAACACCTTGTCCCAGGCCGTGGATGCCAAATTCAGCCGTATTCAGTTCACTCCGGACCTCCTGCCTGCAGACGTAGTGGGCACCCTGGTGTATTCCCAGAAGAAAGAAAGTTTCGAGGTGCACAAGGGCCCCATCTTCGCCAACTTCGTGCTGGCCGATGAAATCAACCGTTCCCCGGCCAAGGTCCAGAGCGCCCTTCTGGAAGCCATGCAGGAGCACCAGGTCACCATCGGCGACAACACCTACAAACTGCCGGAGCCGTTCCTGGTGATGGCCACGCAGAACCCCATCGAGCAGGAAGGAACCTATCCCCTGCCGGAGGCCCAGGTAGACCGTTTTATGCTGAAGGTGGTGGTCTCCTACCCCAAGAAGGAAGAGGAGCGCCAGATTATCCGGATGAACAACACCGGTGAGTTCCCCAAGGCCAGCGCCGTCATCAAGCCCGAAGACATCGTGCGGGCCCGCGAGGTGGTAAGGGACGTGTATATGGACGAAAAGATTGAGCGCTACATAGTGGACATCGTGTACGCCACCCGCACCCCTGCCGAATACGGCCTCAAGGAGCTGGAGAACTTCATTTCCTACGGAGCCTCCCCCCGTGCCAGCATCTCCCTGTCCATGGCCGCCAAGGCCTATGCCTTCATCAAACGCCGCGGCTACGTCATCCCCGAGGATGTGCGCGCCGTGTGCAACGAGGTGCTGCGCCACCGTATCGGCCTAACCTATGAGGCAGAGGCCGAAAACATCACCCCCGAACAGATTATTGAAAAGATTATCAACGCGGTAATTGTTCCTTAATGACCCCGGAAGAACTCATAAAGAAGGTACGGAAAATTGAGATCCGCACCAAGGCGCTGAGCCACCAGGTCTTTGCCGGAGAATACCACTCCGCATTCAAGGGCCGGGGTATGGCCTTCAGCGAGGTGCGGGAGTACCAGTGGGGAGACGACGTGCGCAATATGGACTGGAATGTAACGGCCCGTATGAGCGCCCCGTATGTGAAAGTGTTTGAGGAAGAGCGTGAGCTCACGGTGGTCCTTCTGGTAGACATCTCCCGCTCCGGCCTGTTCGGAACGGCCGTCAAGACCAAGCGGGAACAGATTGCGGAAATTGCCGCCACCCTCGCATTCAGCGCCATCCTCAACAACGACAAGGTGGGCTGCATCCTGTTCAGTGACCACGTAGAGAAGTTCATCCCGCCGGCAAAGGGTCGCACGCATTTCCTGCACATTGTGCGGGAAATCCTGGAGTATGAACCCACCGCGGACGGAACGGACATAGGGGAAGCCCTGCGCTACCTCACCAATGCCATCAAGAAAAAATGCACGGCCTTCGTCCTCAGCGACATGCTGGATGTCCTCTCCGATGGTACCCCGCGTTACGAGGATGCCCTCAAGGTGGCCGTGAACCGGCACGACGTATCCGTCATCCGCATCAGTGACCCCCGCGAGAAGAGCCTTCCCAACGTGGGCCTGGTGAACGCCAAGGACGCTGAAAGCGGAGCCTCCCGCTGGATCAATACCGCATCGGCCTCCGTGCGGAACGCCTACGGGCAGTGGTTCCGAACCAGCACCCAGGCCGCCGACCGCCTCATGCTCCGTTACCAGGTGGACCACGTGGACATCTCCACCGACGAGGATTATGTACGCGGTCTGCTATCCTTATTCCACAGAAGATGAAGTTAAGACTGATCATACCGGTTCTTCTGGCAGCGGCACTCCCCCTGGGTGCCCAGGGCCAGCGTAAAGACGCCGGAAATACTTTCCTGGAGCCCCTCCAGAAGCGGGATTCGGTGCTCATAGCAGACCAGTTCCGCTACGGGGTTGTCCTGGAAAACATAAGCGAGGGCACTCCGCTGGCCCTTCCGGAAATGAAACCGGAGAAAGAAAGTCCCCTGGAAATCCTGGGAGAGTGGCAGCTGGATTCTACGCGCATCAGCAAGAAAAAAGAAGTTCCGGCCCGGTACAATATCCGGGCATCCCTTCTCCTGACGGCCTTTGACGGCGGCATCTATCAGCTGCCGGACATTCCCGTCCTGGTGAACGGGGACACCCTGGTGTTTCACGCCCCCGAAGAGCCGCTGGACGTGAAGGAACTTCCCATAGACATGGAAACCTTCCAGGCCCACGACATCAAGCCGCAGGTGAAATTCCCTTACACCTTCCGGGAAATTTTCCCCTGGGTGGCGGGAGCATTGGCCATCATCGGCCTGGTTGTCCTGCTGGTTTACTGGATCCGCCATCACCGGAAAGCCCGCCAGGAAGAGGAAAAGGCCGAGCCGGCCCACATCCGCGCCCTCCGCAAGCTGGACAAATTTCGCTCAGACAAGTTCTGGAAGCCGGAAAACCAGAAAACCTTCTATTCCGGCGTCACGGATGCCCTGCGGGAATACATCGCCTCCCGCTACGGCGTGGGTGCCATGGAAATGACGACGGCGGAAATTTTTGAAGACCTGAAGGGAAGCGACGTCCCGGAAGAGCTGTATGCAGAAATGAAAGCCCTCTTCGAAAGGGCCGATTTCGTGAAATTCGCCAAGTTCACCGCCTCGGACGAGGAGAACGCCCAGGTCCTGCCCCAGGCCGTGCACTTTGTTACCGCCACCTACCAGGCGCAGCTGGAAGAGGAAAACAGCGAAAAGAAGGAGGAGTAAGCCATGTTCTTTGAATATCCCCAACTTCTTTTCCTGCTCATTATCCCACTCCTGCTGGTGGGACGGTATCTGTATATCGAACTGAAGGACCGTCGGCCCCATCTGAGAGTCTCCAAGCTGGATGCCTGGACGGCCGGAGGACGGTCCGTAATGGAGATTGTGCGGCACATCCCCTTTGTGCTTCGCATCGCCGCCCTCTGCCTTCTCATCGTAGCCATTGCACGGCCCCGCTCCTCCACCCAGGTGGAAAAAGTGGACACCGAGGGCATCGACATCGTCTTTGCGATGGACGTGAGTACCTCCATGCTGGCCCGGGACTTTGAACCGGACCGCCTGAGCGCCGCCAAGGACATTGCCATCGAATTCATAGCCCAGCGTCCCTCCGACCGCATGGGCATCGTGGTCTTTGCCGGAGAGAGCTACACCCAGTGCCCCCTCACCACAGACCGCGCCACCCTCATCAACCTGATGAAGGACGTCCAGACAGACCTCATTGAGGATGGTACGGCCATCGGCAACGGCCTGGCCACCGCCGTGGCCCGCATGAAGGATTCCGATGCCAAGAGCCGCGTGGTCATCCTCCTGACGGACGGTGTAAACAATATGGGAGAGATAGACCCCGGCATGGCCACGGAGATTGCCAAAACCTACGGCATCCGCGTGTACACCATAGGCGTCGGAGCCAATGGAACAGCCCCCTATCCGGTGCAGACGCCCTGGGGCATCGAAATGCGCAAGATGCCCGTGGAGATTGATGAGCCCCTGCTGAAAAGCATTGCCGACGGCACGGGAGGCCGCTACTTCCGCGCCACGGACAACACCAAGCTCAGCGAAATTTACGCAGAGATTGGCCAGATGGAAAAGACCCGTACCAGCGTGGACTCTTTCCCGGTATACAAGGATCTGTTTAAGAATTATGCGCTGGCGGCCCTGGCCTGCCTGCTGTTGGAACTGCTGCTCAGCGCCTTTTTGAGGAGGTTGCCGTGATGTTGATGTTTGCCGATTACAAGTATCTGTACCTGCTTCTTCTGATCCCCGTGGTGCTGGTGGGATACGGCGTGTTGCGGTATTTTCGCAGCCGCCGGGTGAAAGCCTTCGGAGACCCGGCCCTCACGGAAGCCCTGATGCCCTCCCGTTCCCGTTCCAAGGGATGGGTAAGGATTGCCTTCTGGTGCCTTGCCTTTGCGTTTTTTGTCATCGGCCTGGCCCGGCCGCGTTCCGGCGCCAAGCTGGCGGAAAGAACCACCCGCGGGGCAGAAATCATCGTAGCCCTGGACGTTTCCAACTCCATGCTGGCGCAGGATTATTCCCCCAACCGCCTGGAGCGCGCCAAACTGGCCATCTCCCGCCTGACGGACAAATTGCAGGATGACCGCATCGGCCTGGTCATCTTTGCCGGAACTTCCTTCGTGCAGCTGCCGGTGACAACCGACTACGTGAGCGCCAAGATGTTCCTTTCCAGCATAGACACCCACTCCATCCCCGTGCAGGGAACTGCCATAGGAGACGCCATCAATCTGAGCATCAAGAGCTTCAGCGCCCAAAGCGAGAAGAGCCGGGTGATTGTGGTCATCTCTGACGGTGAAAACCATGAAGACGACCCTGTCGCGGCGGCCAAGCAGGCGGCCGAGCTGGGAATCAAGGTCTATACCATCGGTGTGGGATCGGCCGAAGGACAGCCCATCCCCGTGGACGGCGGCCTGATGCGGGATAAGGACGGAGAAATCGTGGTCACCCGCCTGGACGAAGAAACCCTGCGGGCCGTGGCCAAGGCCGGTGGCGGTGCGTATATCCACGCCGGCAGTGAAGAATTCGGCCTGAATCCCATCATCAACGATATCCGCAAGATGGAAGACGAGGAGTTCGGAAGCATCGTTTTCGAAGAATACGACGAGCAGTATATGTACTTTTTCGGCATAGCCCTGCTGCTCCTGGTGATAGAGATGCTCATCGGAGAACGCAAACCCCGCCGCAAACTGTTTGAAGTATGAGAAAGTTAGTCTGCATCATAATCCTGATTCTCAGCGCCTTAAGCGCCTTCGGACAGAAGGCGGACCTCAGGCGCGGTAACCGGGAATTCAAGAAAAAGGAATATGCCAAGGCCGATATCAGCTACCGCAAGGCGCTGATGCAGGACACCGCGTCCGTGGCCGCCCACTACAACCTGGCCAACAACCTGTACCGGCAGGAGAACTTCGACGAAGCCGCCAAACAGCTGGACGCCGTCCAGCTCACGGCCTCCGAGGAAACGTTTGCCTCCGATTACTATTTCAACCGCGGAGACGTGGCCGTGGCCAAGGAAGACTGGCAAACGGCCGTGAATATGTTCAAGGAAGCCCTGCGCCGGTCCCCCGAAGACCTGGATGCCAAGGAAAACTACCTGTATGCCCGCAACAAACTGCAGGAGCAGCAGCAACAGCAAAACCAGGATCAAAACCAGGACCAGAATCAGGATCAGAACCAGAACCAGAACCAGGACCAGGACCAAAATCAGGACCAAAATCAGGACCAGAACAAGGATCAGGATCAGCAAAACCAGAATCAAAACCAGAACCAGGATAACCAGAAAGACCAGCAGCAACAGCCGCAGGGACAGCAGCCGCAGATAAGTCCCCAGCAGGCCCAGCAGATGCTGCAGGCCATCCAGGAAAAGGAAAAGCAAACCCAGGAAAAGGTGGACGAGAAGAAGGCCGAGGCCCTCAAATCCCGCCAGAAGGAAAAGAATTGGTAGCGTATGAAAAAACTGTTTGCCATACTCATCGGCCTCATGGGCACTCTTGCCGCGTGGGCCCAGACCAGCATCCGCGTAGAAGTACACAATATAGTAGAACTGTCGGAGAGATTCAATCTGGTGTTCGTAGTGGAAGGAGAACAAGCTCCTTCAGACTTCCAGTGGACCGCCGGAGAGGATGTAACCGTAGTATGGGGCCCTCAGAAAGGATCTTCCCGCAACGTTCAGATAGTGAACGGGAAAACCACCCGTTCCTCCCAGACCTTCTACACCTACATCCTGCAGGCCCGGAAGACCGGCACCCTCACCATTCCTTCCGCCGTGGCCAAGGTGAAAGGGGAAGAGTTACGCTCCAAGCCCGTCACCATCCAGGTGGTGGATGACGGCGGATCCTCCGCCGCCGGCAGCACCGCCTCCCAGGAACCGTCCCAGGCGGGCGGTCAGCAGCAGGCCCGACAGGCCACGTCCAATCAGGGAGATATTTTCCTGCGGCTGTCCCTCAGCCGTACTTCCGTGGTGGTGGGAGAGCCCATCACCGCCACCCTCAAGATATACAACAGAACCAATCTGGTAGATTTCGAGAACGCCCGCTTCCCCACTTTCAACGGCTTCTGGAGCCAGGAAGTGGATTCTCCCACCAATATCGAATTCAAGCGGGAACAGGTGGACGGAACTATGTATAACAGCGCCATCCTGCGCCGCTGGGTAATCATCCCCCAGAAGGCCGGAGACCAGACCATAGACCCGGCCGAAATCGTGTGCCTGGTGAACGTGCAGCAGCGCCGTTCTACCGGCTCCATCTTCGACGATTTCTTCAACAGCGACTTCGTCACCACCCGCCAGAGGGTGTCCACCAAGCCTGCTACCGTCCACGTATCGGCCCTGCCCGGCGGCGCCCCCGCTTCCTTCGGCGGAGGCGTGGGAGAATTCCAGGTGCAGGCACGCCTGAGCAAGGATTCCCTCAAGACGCACGATGCCGCTTCACTGATTGTCACCGTGTCCGGAAAGGGCAACGTGGCCCTGCTGGAAGCCCCCAAGCTCAGCTTCCCGCCGGACTTCGAGGTCTATGACGTCAAAACCAATGTGAACACAGACAAGAGCGGCACTTCCGGCTCCAAGACCTTCGAATTCCCCTTCATACCCAGAAGTCCCGGAAACTTTGAAATCGGCCCGGTGCAGTACAGCTACTACGATGTGAAGCAGCGCAAATATCACACGGCTTCCACGGCGGTCCTGCCGCTGGCCGTAGCCCGCTCGGCCTCTTCCGCATCCGGTGCTCCCCAGCAGGGTAATACCCTGGTGGTGGACCGCAAGGGCGTGAAGAACCTCGGAGAAGACATCCGCTTCATCCGCACCAAGACTTCCCTGGGAACGGACAAGGGCTTCTTCGTGTACTCTCCGTTGTGGTGGGGCGCCATCCTCGCCCTGCTCGCCATCGGCGCAGGTATCTGGCTGGGCTTCCGCAAGATGGCCGCCAGAAGGGCCGATGTTACCGGCAACCGCAACCGCCGGGCCACCCGCCAGGCGCTCAAGCGGCTGGCCCAGGCCAAGGACTTCCTGGACAAGAACCTATACACGGCCTTCTACGAAGAGCTGCACCGCTCTTTGATTGGCTTTGTAGGAGACAAACTGGCCATGGATATGGCCGACCAGAACAAGGAGAACATAGAGGCCTCGCTCATCGCCGGCGGCGTACCGGAAGCCACAGCCAAGGACTTTACAGAGCTCCTGGATGCCTGTGAGTATGCCCGCTACTCCCCCGACAGCGGCCACGAGGCCATGAACGCCCACTACGAGAAAGCCGTTTCCACCATTACTGCCATCGATTCTTCTATGAAAAAGCCCTCTTCCAAGGCCCCTGTGCTGGCCATCCTGCTGCTTTTAGCCCTGCCGCTCAGCCAGGCCCGGGCAGCCGAGTCCTACCCTGATTCTCTGTGGAATGCAGGCGTGGCGGCCTATACGGAAGGTGTTTTTGCATCGGCCCTGCAGGATTGGGAAGATGTGAGGGCCACCGGCCTTATGTCCAAGGAACTGTACTACAACCTGGGCAATGCCTATTTCAAGACCGGAGAAATGGCCCAGTCCATCCTTTGGTACGAACGCGCCCTTAAACTGGACCCTTCCGATGCCGATATCCGCCACAATCTGGAATATGCCAGAAGCCTTACGCAGGACCGCATTGAGGAGGTGCCGGAGATTTTCTTCGAGCAGTGGGGGCACGCGATGTGCTACCTGCTGCCGTCCAATACCTGGGCCGTGCTGTGCCTGGTGTTCCTGGCGGCCGCCGTTGCGATGGCGCTGCTGTTCCTGCTGGGCAGCACTGCCGGGCGGCGCCGCGTGGGCTTTTTCGTGGGCATCGCCTGCCTGCTGTTTGCCTTCCTGGGCTGGGATTTCGCCCAGTGGCAGCGCCAAGAGGCCCTGGCTCAGGACCGCGCCATCGTGATGCGGCCCGTCTCCTCCGTGAAGAGCTCTCCTTCGGCCGAAAGCGCCAAGGACCTCTTCATCCTGCACGAAGGCACCCGCGTCAAGATCCTGGACAACGTGGGCTCCTACAGCAACATCGAGCTGGGAGACGGCCGCCAGGGCTGGATTCCCAGCGCCGATATTGAGGTCATCTAGAAATCCTTAGACAGGGAATAAGGTAAATCGGCCGGGGAAGGGATAGACTTCCTGCGGGGCCTGGAGGACATTTCGAACTCCAGGGTGCCGCCGCTCACGATGTCCTCACGGGTGAGGTAGCGGCGGGTGAGGCGGCGACCGTTGAGTTTGACAGAACGGACGTAGCGGCTGCGGGAACTGACATTCGGGGCCAGCACCGTAAAGGTTTTGCCGCCCTCCAGGGTGAGGGTCATAGAAGGAAGGAAAGGCGCCCCCAGGACAAACTCACCGGAACCCGGGCACACGGGATAGAAGCCCAGGGCCGAAAAAACATACCAGGCGCTCATTTGGCCGCAGTCGTCATTGCCGCCCAGGCCTTCGCGTTCCGGTTTGTACATCCGCTCCATGATTTCGCGGAGCCAGTACTCCCCTCTCCAGGGCTCGGAAGTCCATTGGAACAGGTAGGGGATGTGGTGCGAGGGCTCGTTGCCGTGGACATACCCGCCAATGAGGCAGGAGGCCTCGATGTCTTCGTTGTCCTCGTAATACCTGGGATCCAGAGGCTGGGAGAAAAGGGTGTCCAGGATACTCAAGAAGCGCTTTTCACCTCCCATCAGGCCGATAAGTCCCTCCACATCCTGAGGCACGTGGAAGGAAAAGTTGTAGGAATTGCCTTCGATAAAACCTTCCCCATAAGTCTGGCGGGGATCGGTGGGATTCTTCCATCGACCATCGGCGTAACGCGCCCGGGCAAAGGGTTCTCCCAAGGGGAAGAGAGAGTGGTAGTTGAAGGCCCTTTTCTTATACTCCCGGGCCAGCGTATCCCGCCCCAGGGCCATGGCCGCCCTGTAGATGGTCCAGTCATCATAGGCATATTCCAGGGTGGTGGAAGCACCGGTGGAGGAGTCTTCCAGCGGCACATAACCCAGTTTCTTATAGGAACCCAGGCCCTCCAGATAAGGGACGTTGGAGGTGGAGACCATGGCTTCCAGCACCCGGTCTCCATCCAGGTCCAGCCCGGCCTGCAGCGCATCCGAAAGCACGGAAACAGCGTGGTAACCGCTCATGCACCAGCCCTCGTTGGCCATCAGGGACCAGATGGGTAAGAGCCCATGGGCACTCTGAGCCTGGTGCTCCAGCATAGAGAGGGCCATGTCGCGAGCCCGCTGGGGATGCATCAGAAGAAGTAGCGGATGCTCCGCCCTGTAGGTGTCCCAAAGGGAGAAAACGGTATAATTGTCCCATCCTTCGGCCTTATGGATGGCTCCATCCAGGCCGCGGTAACTGCCGTCCACGTCGTTGTAGACGGAAGGGTTTATCATCGTGTGATAGAGGGACGTATACAACATCTTCAGCTGATCCGGCGTTCCCTGGGCCTTTATCTTTCCCAGTTCGCGATCCCAGGCCGATGCAGCCTGCGCCCGCACCGCCTCAAACGGCTTCCCTTCGGCCCGCAAATTAGCCAATGCGCCCTCTACGGAGGTGGCGCTCAGGGCCACGTTCACCGTGAGGTCGGAAGCCCCTTCCCAGTCAAAATCCAGCCAACAGACAAGACCCCTGCCCGCCAGTTCCGGGAAATTGGAAACCTTGGCAAACTTGCGCCAGAAGCCCTGATAAGGGGATTTCACCGTCTCTTTGCCACCAAAACTGCTCACCGGACGGGAAAAGCGGATGGCAAAATAGGTGTAGTGTTCGCGGGCCCAGCCCTGGGTGATGCGGTAGCCGGTAAGCAGGCTGTCCCCCACCATTCTCACGCTGGCCCAGAGAGTCTTTCCCTCGTAGTTGTAGATACCGTGCGACAGATCCAGGATCAGGTGGCGCTCCCCTTCTTCCGGGTAGCTGTAGTGATGGACGGCCGTACGGGTAGTGGCCGATACTTCGGCCTGTATGCCATAGTCTTCCAGCGTGACGGCATAGTAGCCGGGAACGGCGGTTTCCCTCTGGTGCGAAAACCGGCTGCGGTAACCCTTTTCGGGGACATCGGCCGTACCGGGATTCAGCTGCAGCGGGCCGATGGTGGGCATCAGCAGGATGTCGCCCAGATCCGAATGGCCCGTTCCGCTGAGATGCGTATGTGAGAAGCCCACGATGGTGGGATCATTATAGCGATAACCGGCGCAGAGGGTATACACTTCCGGCACATATTTTCCTCCGACATTATGCGGGATGGTATCTGTATCCGGGCTCACCTGGACGCCCCCGAAGGGCACGCAGGCACCGGGAAAGCAGTGTCCCATACCGGACGTTCCGATAAAAGGATCCACATAGCCGGAAGGGGTCTGGCCCCAGGCGGGCCAGGTGACCGTCAGAAGCAGAGCCGCCAGGCTCCGGAAACACTTTTTCATACGCACGGTTGTTTTACACAAAAATAGCGGAATTTTTTGTATCTTTGCCAGTTAGTTAGAAATTTGTAAAAAACACGCATATATGTTATTCCATCTTCTTCAAGCAGACACCCTGGGCGCTCTCGCGGAACAGATCAACCAGGAGGCAGAAATGGTGGCCCAGCCCACTCAGATGAGCACCAGCCTGTGGTCTATGTTCAATATGGGCGGTCCCCTGATGTGGGTGCTGCTGGCCCTTTCCATCCTGGCCATCTACCTGATCGGCCGCAAATGGTGGATGATTCGCAACGCTTCCAAGATTGACCCCCACTTCATGCAGGACATCCGTGACTACATGAACGAGGGAAAGACCAAGAGCGCCATCACCCTCTGCGGCAAGTACGACAACCCTGTGGCTAGAATGGTAGAGACCGGTATCCACCGGATGGGACGCCCGATGTCGGACATCCAGAACGCCATTGAGAACTGCGGCAACGTGGAAGTGGCCCGCCTGGAGAAGGGTCTTCCCCTGCTGGCCTCCATCGCCGGCGGCGCCCCGATGATCGGATTCCTGGGCACCGT
>ONWU01000010.1 GCA_900321655.1 uncultured Bacteroidales bacterium | reverse complement strand
GGGAACGCACCCAGCTCAGTTTGAGCTCTCCGCTTTCCCATAAGTTGATATCTTTGATATGACTGGCCATAATCGCTTTGATATAAGACTACAAAGATAGCAAATACCTACGGCATTTCCTAAAACAAAGCACCCGCGCCACACGGCGCAGGTGCTGCTAACGGGCCAGTCGTATGGGTGTGGAAGAGAAACTATCCCCGGCCCGAGAGGGATTACTATACATTAACCAACTAGAGCTCTTTCACAATCTCACAAACAACAAAACGATTTTGCTTTACACTATTGGAACCGAAGGTATCCGTTCCGCCTGAAGGGCTGGTCAGAATCCGGGAGTCCGGGACTCCGTTTCGCTTGAGGAACCGGGCCACGGCATTCGCACGGCGCTCACTCACCTCCTGGTTATATTCCGGCGTGCCGTAACGTTTGTCACAATACGCGGTAAGCTTAACCAGATATCCCGGGTTCTCATTCAGGAAATCGGCCACCTTCATCAGTATCGGTTCATACTGGGACTTGACCGTCCAGGAATTGCTGTCAAAATAGACCCTCACGTCCGAAATACCGGCAGCCTCGGCCACCGCCTTGGCAATGGCAATGGCGGTAGCTTCATCCGTAACAGGAGCGGAAACCTCTACAGGGGCTTCTACAGGAACTTCAACGGGAACCACAACCGGCTTTTCTACGGGTTTTTCTGCCGACTCCTCGACGGGCTCTTCAACAGGATCCTCCTGCCGGGCAGCAGCGCGGGCCTCTATGGCGGCGCGGGCTTCGGCGGCGTAATCACGCTTCGGAGCGGCAGGAGCCGGTGCAGGTGCCACCTCCCGGGGAGCGGCGGCCTTTTTGCGGCCGAAGGTATAGTGGAAACCCACCAGGGCCTGGACATCTCCGCCAGGAGTGCCGTTGTGCACGGAATTGAGCGCATCCGGCAGCAGGTGATAGACCGCTTCTGCCGTGACGGCCATATTGTGCCCCACGGGGAAACGGTACCCCACGCCGAAGCGGCCTGCCGCAAAGGCTTGGGGCGCTTTCCACGAACGCTGGGAAACAACGGCCCCGTTGGATGTCCCCACCAGGAGGCCGATACCCGCCAGGGTGTATAAATTCTTCACGGTCCCGAACGAGTGGATGATAACATCGGCCTGGGTGCGGATATAATTATAGTTATGGTACGCGGCCTGTTCGGCCACATAGCCTTTTCCGCTAAACCCTCCTATTCCGAGACGAATCCCCACGGGTTCAGAGAAACGATAGCCGACATTGACGGAAAATGCCGGAGACAGCATTCTTCCGAAGGAGCCCTCTCCCAGAGAATAAGAACCACCCGCCTGGCCCTCCACGCTCCACTCGGGCTGGAAAGCAGACTGCTGCTGTGCATGTCCCAAAACGGAAAATGCAACAAGGCAGAAGAGGATGACAAGGGTTTTGCGCATAGTCAAAACAAGCAGGGGTTGGGCTGTCTTTTTAAGTCCTTCAAATTTTTTCATCGCAATGTACTACAAAAATAAACCCCCGGCAAGAAGCCGGGGCTAAGTTTTAACGCAGCGTCAAAGGGAAGATAAATTATTAACGGAGAATCAATTTTGCTTCCCCCAATCGTGCGGGGATTTCCCTTCGATGGCCGTGAACGTCCGGCTGAAGACGGAAGGCGAGGAGAAGCCGCAACGAGTCGACACATCGGCCATTTTCATTGCGGGGTTCTCTTTCATCAGACGCTTGGCTTCTTCTATCCGGTAGCTGTTCACAAAGAAATAAAAACTGCAATCGTACTCCGAATGGATAAACTGGGACAGGTAGGTTCTGTTCATGGGCAGAACCGTCTGCAGATCCAGCAGTTTGAAATCCGTATTCAAGTAAGGTTTTTCCTTTTCCATCCACTCTTCCAGGGCCTTGCGGTAGGCCTCGTTGGGTGTCGGCTCCTCCTCCGGCTCTTCGGGCTTCCGCTTGTTCTCCGAAAGTCTTACTACCTCCCAGGGATCCCTGCGGAAGAGAACCTGCTCCGATCCGTAGATGAACATAAACAGAACCAGCCACTGCTGCGTGAACCCACGCGTCGGACCGTGGGTCAGGCACATATACATATATACCACGCCTACCATAAACATAATGGCCATATAGCGCACAATCCACTTCTCATCTATGTCTTCCAAGGAAGAGAAGTTCTCCTCACACCAGAGCCGGTACTTTCTCACGTGAGAGAACAGAAGAGCCACCAGGGCCACCGGATACAAAGCCACAATGGGCTGCAGGTTCACCGGAAGGAAATAATCCAGCGCGCCCAGCGCGTACATCGGAAGAATCTGGGCCAGCGCCCGCTTGGTATTCATCCAGCCGGGGCGAAGCGCCTCCGTGGGATAGAGCAGCAGCGACCAGGCCAGCAGGTTGCCCAGCATAAGATCCACAATGTTAAGCTGATAGGCTCCCATATTCATGACAGGCTTGCCCACAATGAACCAGAAGAAAATATACGTCCCATCGGCAAGGCCCCACAGAAGCAGCGTCCATGCCCAGACCCTGCGCAGGCGGTACCCGTCCGTATGGCGGGAAATGGCCCAGGCGAAAGTGAGGGAGACGGCCGTGGCCGCGGTCATCAAGACCGGAGTAATCACCCCGTCAAAATACTCTCCGGGGATGTATTCCGAAGCCCAGATGCTTATTGCCACCAGAAAGGCTAGAACAAGGGCAAAGCGGATTTCCGCCCTGTAATGAATGATATATCTCATTGCATCGCAGCTTCTACCTCCTCCACACTGGCAGGGAGACGTTTCTGGCCCAGACGGCGGGCGCCTTCCGCGGTGATGAGAACATCGTCCTCTATACGGATACCGCCAAAGTCGTAATAGCTTTCCAGCTTGGCGTAATTGACAAAGTCCTGTCCCAAGCCCTCTTTCTTGAATTTCTCGATGAGAGCGGGGATGAAGTAGATGCCGGGTTCGTCCGTTATGACGTGACCGGGTACCAGACGACGGGCCATCCGGAGAGAGCCCAGACCCAGCTGTTTGGCACGGGTCTGGTCCGGGTCGTAGCCCACCAGGTTTTCTCCCAGGTCTTCCATATCGTGTACGTCCAGACCCATATTGTGGCCCAGGCCGTGCGGCTGGAACAGACCGGCTATGCCTGCCGCCACCATTTCGTCCAGATCTCCTTTCACAAGACCCAGGGCGCTGAGGCCCTCCAGCATCTTGCGGGCCGTGGCCAGGTGAACATCCCGGTAGGTGATGCCGGGTTTGGCCAGGGAAAAGGCCAGCTGGTTGCAATCGTAGACAATCTGATATACCTCTTTCTGTTTCTGCGTGAACTTGCCGGAAGTGGGGTACGTGCGCGTGAAATCCGAGGCATAATGTTCGTTACTCTCCACACCGGCGTCTATCACCATCAGCTTGCCGGGCTCAATGACGGCGGCGTGACCGTGATTATGCAGGGTCTCTCCGTGCAGGGTGAGAATGGTGGGGAAAGATACGCCCCAGCCCTTGGAGAGGGCGACGGCCTCCATCCTGCCAACTATTTCCTGCTCCACCAGGCCGACTTCAATAGCATCCCGGGCTACGGAATGCATCTGGTATCCCAGATCACAAGCGTAGTCAATAGCCTCAATCTCAATATCCTCCTTGATAAGACGCATAGAGATGACCGCCTTGATGAGGGCCTCGGAAGGGGCGGCTCCGGGAAGGAGTTTCTCCAGCATCAGGGTATTGTAATAACGGGATGGGGGCAGAAAATGCACAGGACGGCCTTTCGTGCGCTCCTGAAGCCAGCCGGGGAGTTCCGAATAGGGCCGATGGCGGGAGACTCCCACCAGCGCGGCCTTGGACTCTACGCTGGGTTGAGGGCCCATCCAGATGATGTCATCCATATCCACATCATCGGCAAAGAGGATTTCTTCTCCGGAATCTATGCTGAGGACCGCGGCCATCAGAGGTTCATCCAGACCCCAGTAATAGAGCCAGGAACTGTCCTGGCGCCATTTGTAGCAATTGTCTTTGTACTGGGCGGGGGCTTCTGCGTTTCCGATGAACAGGATCAGGCCGGATTGTCCGGCTTCGCGCATTCTAACCAAGAGCGTCTTTCTGCGACGTTCATAAACTTCTCTTCCAAACATAGTATTGTTCGTTTTGATTCGTCAAAGATAATGAATATTTTTGTGGAATGGAAACCCTGATTGCGATAATCGCCCTTGTTCTGGGCATCGTGGGCATCATCGGAAGCGTGGCTCCCGCCCTTCCCGGCCCTCCTCTCAGCTGGCTGGGAATGCTCATCCTATACATCTGGGGGAGCGGAACCAACGGCTCCGGAGACCCTATGTCCACTCAGTTTCTCCTGATTTGGCTGGCCATCGTAGCAGTAGTAAGCCTGCTGGATTACATTGTTCCGGCATATTTCACCAAACTCACCGGCGGCAGCAAATACGGAGGCTGGGGCGCCATTGCGGGCCTCTTCATCGGCCTCATCTATCCCCCGGTCGGTATGATCGTGGGGTCGCTTTTAGGTGCCTTTGCCGCAGAACTCCTGTTCGCAGGCAAAGACACCTATTCCTCTCTTAAATCGGCCCTGGGGGCCTTTCTGGGCTTTCTTTTCGGAACAGGGCTCAAACTGATCTGCTCCGCGGTGATGCTGTTTTACATCATCATCTACGCCTTCTAGTCGTTGCGGGAGTAGTTGGGCGTTTCTTTGGTGATGGTGATGTCGTGCGGGTGGCTTTCCGTCATGCCGCTGGCCGTGACACGCGTAAATTTGGCTTTCTTCAGGGCCTCCAGGTTGGCGGCGCCGCAGTAACCCATACCGGAACGCAGACCGCCCAGCAGCTGATACACGGTTTCTGCCAGGGTTCCCTTGTAAGGAACGCGGCCCACGATTCCTTCCGGAACCAGCTTGTTCAGTTCCACCTTGTCGTCCTGGAAGTAGCGGTCCTTGGAACCGGCGGCCATGGCGTCTATGGAGCCCATTCCGCGGTAGGCCTTGAATTTTCGGCCGTTGTAGATGATGGCCTCTCCCGGAGACTCCTCGGTGCCGGCGAACATAGAGCCGCACATCACGCAGTCTCCACCGGCGGCCAGGGCCTTCACCACATCTCCGGAATAGCGCAGTCCGCCATCGGCTATAAGGGTTACGCCCGTGCCTTTCAAGGCCTGGGAAGCATTATAGATGGCACTGAGCTGGGGAACACCGACACCGGCCACGATGCGGGTGGTGCAGATGGAACCCGGGCCGATACCCACCTTCACGCCGTCGGCCCCGGCTTTCGCCAGATCCCGGGCGCCTTCCTCGGTGGCCACGTTGCCCACCACCACATCCAGCTCCGGATAGGCGGCTTTCACTTTCTTCAGCAGGTCCATCACGCCCTTGCTGTGACCGTGGGCGGAATCCAGCACCACGGCATCCACGCCTTCGGCCTTGAGGGCGGCGATGCGGTCCAGGGCATCCGGGGTGATGCCGATACCCGCAGCCACGCGAAGGCGGCCCTGGGCGTCCTTACAGGCGGCCGGATAGCGGCGCTCCTGCATAATATCCTTATAGGTGATAAGGCCTACAATATTACCTTGACCATCCACGACAGGCAGTTTTTCCACCTTGTGTTCCTGCAGGACATTCCTTACATAGTCCCGGTCCGTACGGGAGGCCGGAATGGTTACCAGGCCTTCGGAGGTCATCACATCCTTCACCGAAACGGACAGATCCTGCTGGAAGCGGACATCCCGGTTGGTCACTATTCCCACCAGGCGGCGGGTTCCGTCCGTGACGGGGATACCGCCGATGTGGTTCTCCTTCATCAGGCGCAGGGCGTCTTCTACCGTCTGGTCCTGGCTGATGGTCACCGGATCCAGGATCATTCCGTTCTCGGAACGCTTCACCTTGCGCACCTCGGCAGCCTGGGCGGCGATGCTCATGTTCTTGTGAATGACGCCGATTCCGCCTTCACGGGCCAGGGCGATGGCCATCGGGGCCTCCGTCACGGTATCCATAGCGGCCGATACAATGGGAATGTTCAGGGAAATGTTTCGGGAGAAACGGGTGTGGAGGTCTACTGTGCGGGGCAGCACCTCGGAATACGCCGGGATGAGAAGGACATCGTCGAAAGTGAGGCCTTCCATCGCAATTCTGTCATCTACAAAGGACATATCTGAGTGTTTTAATAGATTATCGATTAACCTTCCGTTACGTGGATAACGGATTTCACGGGGGCGATGTTCTCCAGGCGGGAACGGCCGGGAAGGTCGTCAATCTCCACCAGGAAAATGAAATCCTTTACCTTAACCTTATATTCTTTGCCGTCAAGGGTGATTCTCTGGGCGTTCAGGCCTTCGGCCAGGCCCTTGGAGGTGCCGCCGGTGGCCAGGATATCGTCAAAAAAGGAAATCTCGATGGTGTCTCCGGTGGGAACGGAAGCGGCAAGGTCCGAGCGGCGGAAATACACGTGATCCGGGCCGTACTCTTTCATGATTTCCACCTGCACCAGGTCTCCCTCGGTGAAGGGCAGCTTTCCCTTCTTTCTCAGGGGAATGAGATTCTGGATGGGGTTGTTCGCATAGAGCATACCGGCTCCAAAGAGGAAACCACGGGCTTCAGGAGCCGCCACATTGGGGGCTTCGCACATGGCGGCAAGATCCTCACAGAGGTTTTGGAACAATTTCTTATCCTGCAGGAAGGGGATGATATCCACAAAGTTGACCCCCTTGATGGGAAAATCCGGATAATACTTGACAAAAGATTTGTAGTCTATCATATGGAAACGCTTATTCTACGGTATTCAAATCTATCAGGTTGTTCAAAAGGGCGTAGACGGTGAGGCCGGATACGGTTTTGATGCCCGTCTTGCGGGTAATGTTCTTGCGATGGGAGATAACCGTGTAGATGGAGATATTGTACTCATCGGCAATCTCCTTGTTCAGTTTTCCCTTGGCAACGCTTACCAGGATTTCCTTTTCCCGGACGCTCAGTTCCTCTCCTTCCGGACGGGCGGCGGCCACCACCTCTTCCATCCTCACCACCATCGGGACCAGGATATCATCCTCTATCATAGTATGCTTGGCCAGGTCTTCTCCCAGGCTATAGAGATAGAAAAGAGCCAGCTGTGCGGCCTGAGGATCGCTTTTTGGGGGAAGATACATCATCACCAGATTCTTCAGGTCTGTCAGCTTTTCCTCTATGTTGGTATGGTTCTGCTCATATTCGCCGATGGTGAACTGGGAATTGTCCCGGCAGGAAAGCATTTCCTCCACATAGGGGAAAACGGTCCCTTCCTCGTAGGCGAAATGGGCCAGAAGCTCTTCCCTATAATCCAAAAAGAAGCGCCGGATTACGCGCTTCTGCTTGTCCTCACACGGGACCACCATCTTTTCCAGGGAATCTTCCACCAGGGGAAGCATGACCTGCGTATAATAGCTGTGGGATTTGCGCAGATAGCCCAGAATGTCGTGGAGATTGGCATTTTGAAGGGCTTCGCGGGTGGGCCGATATCCCTCGATGGAATTGACCCGGCAGATCAGGAGGAAGGTTTCGGCGTCTATTCCCGCCTTTTCGCACACTTGCTCCACGCTTTCCTCCCCGAAGCCCAGCGAAAGCCCCATCCGGCTCACAACGCCCAGCAACGAGAAGTCCGTGTCCAACAGGTCCGCCATTCTCATGGCAGGGCTCATCCCGTTGCGCTCGTGTACACTTTTCATATCTTGCAAAGGTACTAAAAAAAAGCGTATCTTTGTATCTGTCTAACGAACTTTATTAATGGCCATTCACACAGAAAAGACAGAACCCGGGAGGTCCAGTTCCCGCAAAATGAACGGCTGGCTGGCACTGAGCCCGCTATTCGTCTTCCTGGCCGTGTATCTGGCCGGCTCCCTGGTCGCGCACGATTTTTACAAAGTGCCGGTAGCCGCCGCCTTCATTGTAGCATCGGCCTATTCCCTGCTCATAACCCGGGGCGTCAAAACCACGGACGAGAAAATTTCCATCTTCTCCGAAGGGGCCGGCAACAAGAACGTGCTGATGATGATTTGGATCTTTGTGCTGGCAGGGGCTTTCGCCTCCACGGCCAAGGACATCGGCGCCATCGACGCCACGGTGAACGCCACCCTGCACATCCTCCCCGGGAAGCTCATCTATGCCGGCCTGTTCCTCTCCGCCTGCTTCGTGTCGATGGCCATCGGTACCTCCGTGGGCACCATTGTGGCGCTGGTTCCCATTGCAACGGGCATTGCGGCCGAAACGGGGATGGCCATTCCCTTCGTAACGGGCATCATCGTGGGCGGCGCCTTCTTCGGAGACAACCTGTCTTTCATTTCGGACACCACTGTGGCCGCCACCAGCAGCCAGGGGTGTTCTATGCAGGATAAATTCAAAGTCAATATCTGGATTGCAGCCCCCGCGGCCCTTCTGGTAGCCCTTCTTTATGTGTTCCTCGGGCTGTCTGTGGAAGCGGCTCCCGCAGCTGCGCCCGTGCAGTGGGTGGGACTCATCCCCTATCTTCTGGTCATCGGCATGGCCCTGGCCGGGGTGAACGTCATCACGGTTCTTACCATCGGGATTGTGGTGAACGGCATCATCGGCTGGTGCACCGGCGCCTACGGATTCGTGGGATGGATGGCTTCCATCGGCAGCGGCATCAGCGGAATGGGAGAGCTCATCATCGTATCCTTGCTGGCCGGAGGCATGCTGGAGGTCATCCGCTACAACGGCGGCCTGCAGTTTATCATCGATGGGCTCACCCGCCGCATTGCGGGCCGGAGGGCTGCCGGTTTCTCCATCGCCGCCCTGGTTTCACTGGTGAACTTTTGCACGGCCAACAATACCATCGCCATCATTACCGTAGGCCCCCTGGCGAAGGATATCACTTCCCGCTTCGGCCTGGATCCCCGCAAGACGGCCTCCATCCTGGACACCTTCTCCTGCCTGGTGCAGGGCATCATCCCCTATGGCGCCCAGATGCTGATGGCCAGCGGCCTGGCCGGAGTGTCGGGTCTGGCCATCATCGCCAATCTGTACTATCCCTTTGTCCTGGGCATCGTGGCCCTGCTGTCCATCCTGCTCCGCTTCCCGCGCAAGTATTCGTGATCCCCGGCCTTCATATCGACGTACCGGGCGGCGCCACGCGGGTGCTGCTGCACGCGTGCTGTGCACCCTGTTCCAGCGCCATCGTGGAGTGCCTGATGAATAATGGCATCCGGCCCGTCATCTTCTACTCCAACTCCAACATCTTCCCGCTTCAGGAGTACGAGCACCGCCTCAACGAGTGTCTTCGGTATGCGGAGAAATGGGGCCTGGAGATTGTAGACGATGAATACGACCACAACGCCTGGGAAGGCTGCGCGGCAGGCCTGGAAAACGAACCCGAACGGGGCGGCCGATGCCTGCAGTGCTTCAAATTCCGGCTTCTGCGCGCGGCGGAGTACGCATCGGCCCACGGCTTTGAGGTACTCACCACCACGCTGGCCTCTTCCCGCTGGAAAAACCTGGACCAGGTGAACGAAGCCGGCCGATGGGCCTGCAGCCAGGTTCAAGGCGTCACCTGGTGGGACCAGAACTGGAGAAAGGGCGGCCTGCAGGAGCGGAGAAACCAGATTATCAAAGAAGAAAACTTTTACAACCAGTTGTACTGCGGCTGCGAGTATTCACAAAAAAAGCCCGGACAATAACGCCCGGGCCCATTTTTCTATAGGATAAGTCTAGAACTCGAAGTTGATACCCGCCTTGATCTGGTGACGGCCGGTATTGAATCCCTCTACTCTGTCCACATTCAGCAGGGTGTGGTCGTAACCTACCAGGAACTGGATGTCTCCCACCTGCACGCCTACACCGCCGCCCAGCAAGATGTTGAAGGGCTTGGTATCACCGTTGTCCTTGTCATAGTGATTGTAAGAACCCTTGTCATTGACGTGGATGTAAGGGATGGACACGTTGGAGCTGAAGGTGGAGCGGGCCATCACACCATACTGGAAGGTGGGGCCGGCGTACACGAAGAAGGCTCCGTTTTCGCTGAAGTCATACTTGAAGGAGAAATTCACCGGGATGTTGAGGTCCACCTCCGTGTAGTGGTAAGCGGAAGACACATTCAGGGGCACACCGCCGATGATAACACCGTTGGCAGTGTTGCGGCCCTGAAGAAGGACGTCCACATAGAAACCGGGAGCCACGCCGAAGTAATCTCCCAGGCGGAAGTTATAGCTGGCGCCCAGATAGAAACCGTTCATATGGGAAGGATCCACGGCCTTGCCGTCCTTACCCGTAGAGTGCTCAATCACGTGAAGATAACCGGCACCGGGAATAACCTGGGCAAAAGCCTGAGTGCCAAGGAGCAGCAGGGAAGCTGCGAAAATGCTTGCTACAATCTTTTTCATAGTAATAATATGGTTGAATTTGATTTATCCATTAAAACAGATAGCCGAGACCGAAGTGCAGGAAGTTACGGCCGATGTGGAGCTCTTTGCCTCTGCCCAGATCCAGGAAGCCCAGATCGAAGCCCACCTCCACGCGGAAAGTATCACTCACTTCCACGCCACCGGCGAAGCCCCAGTAAATGTTGAAGCGGTTACGGACATAACCGTACTGGTTGTTGCTGTTGTACAGGGAGAAGGACGTTCCGGTCTCCGTTATCTTGGCCTTATGGATAAGACCCACCTGGAAAGTAGGGCCGGTTTGACCGAATATCTTGACAACATCGTTGATTTCGTGGGTGTAGCTGGCTTGCACGGGGATGTTCAGGGCCACTTCACGAATCCTGTCTTCGCGCACCGTACGGCTGAGAAGGAAAGAGAAGTTGGCACCGGGAAGCACGGCAAAACCGTCCAGCACATTATCCAGACTATAATAATAGTTGGCGCCGGCATACAAGCCATCCATGTGAGCCAAATGCTTGTTGGACAGGTTCGAAGAGACGTCAACCTTCACATTTTCAAAACCGTGGGCGTATCCCACATTGGCAATAATCTGAGCGTTAGCCTGCCAGCCCAGAAGAAGGGCGGCGGCAAGAACCATCATCTTTTTCATATACATAAATATTAAGATTCGATACCTTATTGGAGTGCAAAGTTACACTTTTTTTACAATTTGAGGAAAATCCCCTTCCGATACAGGGGCAGAGCCGTCAGATAAACCATTCCCACGGAGAACACGGCAAAGGCCAGGGATGTCCACGGGTTCACTCCCATAAGGCCCATTGCCCAGCGCTGGAAGCCGGTCAGATGATATGCCCAGGTGAGGACATCGCTCATCAGATAGCAGTATATGGCATTGGTGCCGAAAACCTTGAAAAAGCCCGTATGTTTCCACCAGCCCCGCTCGTCGACAATATAGTGAAGAAGGCTCAGAAGGAGCGTGCCGATGCCGCACGCCACCAGCACGAAGGAAGGAGACCACACCTTTTTATTGAGAGGCAGAAGGTACTGCAGCAGCAACCCCGCCACCAGAAGGGCCGTTCCCAGGGAATCCAGCTTGCGGAAATCCCCGCTGAAAAGAATCTTTCCCACCAGGAAACCGATGAGGGTGTGCGCAATGGCCGGCAGGGTGGACAAAATTCCCTCGGGATCTATTCCCTTGTCACTGTACATATGAGAGCCCAGCACCGCCCGGTCTACCCGGGAGAGGATGTTGTCCGGCCCGTACTCATAACCGTTTCCCAGAAGCAGCAGGGCCGAATACGCCACCAGAAGGCCCGCCGCCACCCAGGGAAGGTGCTTCTGGCTCACCTTACATATGATAAGGGCCGATGCTCCGAAGCATAGGGCGAACCGCGGCAGAACCCCGCTAAAGCGCACCGTCTCGGACCCATATACCAGGTGACTGATATAATTGATAAGAAGTCCGATGCCCAGCAGCAGCAAAAAGCGCTTCAGCATTTTCCAGCTCAGGCTAAAGTTCTGTTTACGAAGGGAAAAGAACATGGAAACGCCCATTACAAACAGAAAGTTGGGGAAAATAAAATCCGTGGGCGTCATTCCGTTCCAGGAAGCGTGACGGAGGATGGGAAAGACGGCTCCCCAGGACCCGGGAAGGTTCACCAGCACCATGAAGGCGAGCGTCATTCCGCGCAAAATATCGATGGCTTGAACACGTTTCATACCTCAAAGTTACATTTTTTTCAACTATCTGCACCCGAATAGCTTGGAATAATGCAAGGTTTGTGTATATTTGCGTTAGAAAACCAAAACACTTAACAACAACTTTTAATCACTTACACAACATGGAAGCTATTATCGCCAAGATCAAAGAGCAGATTGCTGCTATCGAGAAGGACATCGACAAGATCGACAACAAGGCCGCCAAGGCTCGCGTCCGCAAAGCTACCCTCGCCCTCGAAAAGATTGGTAAGGAGTATCGCAAAGCCAGCATCTAATCTTTGAAAAAAGACTCTTTCAAGGTTCCGCCGCCCCCAGAGGGTGGCGGCTTTTTTGTCCTATCCCCACAAATGGGGATTGACGGGGCGAAGAATCCGGCGTAACTTTGCGCAATCGCGCAAAACAGAAACAATGATACTTTCAGATCTGAAAACCGGGGAAAAAGCCGTAATTGTCCGTGTGAACGGCCACGGCGGTTTCCGTAAAAGACTCATCGAGATGGGCTTTATCAATGGGAAAGAAGTACGGGTGGTGCTGAACGCTCCACTCAAGGATCCCATTGAGTATGAAATCCTGGGATACAAGATTTCCCTCAGAAGGGAAGAAGCCCGAAAGATAGAGGTGGTGACGGAGCAGGAGGCCCGCGAGGCCCTGAGATCTGACGAGCACCTGCAGGCTCTTCCCGGAGATCTGGAAGAAAAGGAAAGACTGGACCGCGCCCTGGTCCACGTGGCCGAGGAGAGCCACCACCACATCCGTGTGGCCCTGGTGGGCAATCCCAACTGCGGAAAAACCTCCCTTTTCAATGTGGCTTCCGGCGCCCACGAGCACGTGGGCAATTACTCCGGAGTAACCGTAGACGCCAAGGAGGGGCACCTCCATTACAAGGACTACGATATTACCCTGGTAGACTTGCCGGGCACATATTCCCTGTCGGCCTACTCCCCTGAAGAATTGTACGTACGCAAGCATTTGCTGGAGAGCATGCCCGACGTCGTCATCAACGTAGTGGACGCCTCCAACATCGAGCGAAACCTCTACCTTACCTCGCAACTCATCGATATGAACCTCCGGCTGGTGATGGCCCTGAACATGTACGACGAACTGCAAAACAAGGGGGACAAGCTGGACAAAGAGCAGCTGGGAGTCCTTCTGGGTATTCCCATCTGTCCTACGGTGAGCCGCAGCGGAGAAGGAATCTCCGAGCTTCTCGACACCGTCATCGCCATTTATGAGCAGGCCGACCCCAAACTGGCGCGTCACATCCACATCAATCACGGGAAAGAGCTGGAACGCACCATCCGAAGCGTGCAGCCGCTCATTGCCCAGAACGAGGAGCTCAAGGCCCGTTACTCTACCCGTTACCTCACCATTAAATACCTGGAAGGGGACAAGGAGGTGGAGGAAATGCTCGCTTCCATGCCCAACAGCCTGGACATTGCTTTTGCACGGGCCGACGGTGCGGTGAACATCTGGGAGATGATGGGGTGCTCACTGGAAAGCGCCATCGTGGATGCCAAGTACGCCTTTATCCAGGGCGCCCTGGCCGAAACGTACGAAAGATACCAGGCCGACAGGCCCCGGCGCACCCTCACAGACAAGATAGACGCCATCGTCACCAACCAGTGGACGGCGTTCCCCATATTCGTTTTATTGTTGTGGTTCATCTTCTGGGCCACCTTCACCCTGGGCCAGTATCCCATGGACTGGATTGATGCGGGGGTGGCCTGGCTGGGTGAAAAAGTGGGGACGCTCCTCCACGACGGCTGGTTCAGGGATCTGTTGGTTGATGGAGTCATTGCCGGTGTAGGCAGTGTACTTGTGTTCCTGCCCAACATCTTGATTCTGTATTTCTTCATCTCCCTTTTGGAAGATAGCGGATATATGTCGCGAGCAGCCTTCATTACAGACAAGCTGATGCACAAGATTGGCCTGCACGGCAAGAGTTTCATTCCTATGGTGATGGGCTTTGGCTGCAACGTGCCCGCTATTATGGCCACCCGCAGCATCGAAAGCCGCAAGAGCCGCCTGGTCACCATTGCCGTGATTCCCTTTATGTCCTGCGCGGGACGCCTGCCCATCTTCGTGCTCTTTGCAGGCGCCTTCTTCCCGCACCAGCCCGCCACGGCGTTGCTGGGTATTTACCTGCTGGGCATTGTGATGGCCATCCTCTCAGCCCTTCTGATTGGCAAATTTGTAAAGGATGACGACCTCCCCTTCGTGATGGAACTGCCGCCGTACCGCATTCCCACGGCCAAAGCCATCGGCCGGCATACCTGGGAGAAAGGCCGGCAGTATCTGGAGAAAATGGCTACCACCATCCTTGTTTTTTCCGTGGCTCTCTGGGCGCTGAGCTACTTCCCCCGCCATGAAGGCGCTTCCGATGCCTATCAGCTGGAGCATTCGTACGTGGGTTCCATTGGAAAAGCCATCGAGCCGGCTATGGCGCCTATGGGCTTTAACTGGAAGATGGACGTGGGCCTGCTGGCCGGCGTGGGCGCAAAGGAACTGGTCATCAGCTCTCTGGGCGTAACCTATGCGCAGGAGGGAGAGGAGGAGCTGACAACCGAAGAAGATTCTGAAGAAACCGCCTTGCAGCGCGCGCTCACGGCCTCCATCCCCACCGCCGTAGCCCTGGCCTTTATGGTCTTCGTACTGCTGTACTTCCCCTGCATCGCCACTTTCGTAGCCATCAAAAACGAAACAGGAAAATGGCGCTGGGCCATTCTCCTGTGTGCGTACACAATCCTGGTGGCTTGGGTCTGTGCCTTTGCAGCCTACCGCCTGGGGCTTCTGATCTGGCCGCTGTAACCCTACTTTAAATTAATAAACGGAAGGGCGCCGCCGCCATTGTATTCGGGGAGCTTGCCGTCCCATTTCTGGATGGCGTCCTGCTGCACCAGAAGGGCATTCAAGGACGCGGCCACCGTGCGGTTGTAGTAGGCTTCGCCGTCGGCCTTGATCTTGAGGGCCTGGGCCTCACCTTCGGCCTTGGCAATCTCGATCTTGGCGTTGGCCTCGGCCTCTTTTACCTGGTTCTCGGCGCGGAGGGCGCTCTGGATGGCGGCATTCTTGGCGTCAATCATCTGACGGAGGCTCTCGGGAGGCGTGATCTGGGAGGTGAATTCCTGCACCACAAAGCCTTCTTCTCCCAGCGACGTGTCCAGCATGGCGCGAACCTCGGCCTCAAACTTGGCGCGGCTGGCCATCAGCTCGTCGGAAGTGTAGTTGTTGGCGGTGATGCGGTAGGCGTCGTAGATACACGTGCGCATATAACCGGCCTCGATATCGGCCAGGGGCCTGCGGTACTTGGTGAAGATTTCCGTGGCCTTGTCGCGGTTCAACATATAGGCCAGGGTGGGGTCCATGCTGAAGGTGGCGGCATCCTTGGTGGTAACCGTAAAGGGGGGATAGTCTACGCGCTGCACGTATACGGGATAGGTGAAGATATCCGTTGTGAAGGGATTGATGAACACCAGACCGTTGACGGGCTGGGTAATGAGTTTACCCTGATCCGTGAGGGAGAATTTCTTGAACTTGATACCCACCTCGGAGTTGTCGATGAGCTTGCAGCAGCTGGCACCGCACACGAGCAGGATCAGGATGGTGGCGGCAATGATGAGGAAGGTCTTGCCGGGCTTGTTAGGTTTGTTGGTCATGGCTATTGGTTTTTAAAAAACCCCGGTGACATTGCTGGCGCCGGGGTTGTGATTGTGCTGAATGGACAGGCTTACAGGTTGGCGTTATCCTTCTTCCAGTCTGCCACGGCGGGGACGATGCCCAGGGTGACAATCTCGTCACGCATCTTCACCAGGTGCTCATAGGAAGCGTTGAGGGCGGCCATTTCCTCGGCGGTGCCTTCGGGGTTGGTGAAGTGGCAGCCGGTGGCGTCGATAACGGTGGGCATAGCCATCATTACGTTCTTGTACTGGCTGTTGTTCACATAGGTGCCGGCGGGCCACTCGAACTTTTCTCCGCCCATAGCGGCCTCGATCATCTTCACGGCCTGGTAGGCAGGGCTCTGGAAGGAGCTGCGGCCACGGAGCTTGATGATGTTGGAACCACCCTGGATGGTGTTGTGCTTGATTTCTTCGAAACGCTCGGCGCTCAGCCCCATCTCGGCCAGGGGCTTGCCGTCCACCTTCACGTGGGAAGCGAACACGGCCATAGCCTCACCGTGACCGCCATAGGTGCGGGCTCCGGTAACCTTGTACTGGGGAACATTGAACTCCTGGGCCAGGGCTTCCTGCAGACGGGTGCTGTCCAGAGCGGCCAGGGAGGTGAGCTGGCTGGGCTTCAGACCGGAGTGGATGAGGGCGGTGAGAGCCGTCACATCGGCCGGGTTGAAGATAACCACCACAAACTTGGCGTCCGGGCAGTACTTCTTGATGTTGTCACCAAATTCGGCGGCAATCTGGCAGTTGCCCTTCAGGAGATCTTCACGGGTCATGCCTTCCTTACGGGGTGCACCACCGGAAGAGATGATGTACTTCGCATCCTTGAAAGCTTCGGCGGGGTTGACGGTAGCGGTAAGGTTGATGCCAGGGAAGGCGCAGTGGTCCATCTCTGCCAGAACACCCTTGAGGCCGGGCTCAAAGATATCGTACAGGCAAATGTTGGGAGTAAGGCCGAGCATGGCGGCGGTCTGGACCATGTTGGAACCGATCATACCGGCTGCACCCACGATCAGGAGCTTTTCATCAGTAAGAAATTTCATGATTCTGTTATTTTTTAAAGTTGCTTGCGTGTTTGAGTCCACAAAGATACGAATTTCTGAGGAAAGATTCGTTGGAATTACCAAAAATGAATTATCTTTGCGGTGCTTAATTGTAACGATTAGTATGGAGCCTCCCAGTCAGGTTAAGTCCAACCAGTTAGCGGGCGTCGGTTCAGACGACCCTCTGTCGCGATTGTACACCAACACTGAAAGATAAAAACCCGATGCCCTCCCGGCACTCGGGCGGCACTGTATTGTCGTTCGAATCCAACCATTAATGGGACTGTATTTAAAGAAGAAACTGGAGAATGAAGCCACCATCGGCGTGTGGCAGATCACAGAAACGGAGGAAGAGCTCAGAGCCCTGAGCGCCACCCCTACGGACGAGATGGAAGAAATCTCGTTCATCAAGAGCGAATCCCTTCGCAAACAGCGCCTGGCCGTGCGCGCCCTTCTGAACACCCTGTTCGAGGAGAAGATTTACCTGAGCCACCACGACAACGGGAAACCGTATCTGGAGAACAACCCTACCAACATCTCCATCACCCATACGGAAAAGTACGTTGCCGTCATCCTGCACGAAGAAGAAGACTGCGGCATAGATATCGAATCCCTGGACCGGGACTTCTCGGCCGTAGAGAAGAAAGCCCTCAGCGAAGACGAGATAGAGGATCTGGAGGACGAGAAGAGGAACGAGCAGCTGGCCATCTACTGGTGCGCCAAGGAAGCCATCTTCAAACTCCTGAGCCGATACAATGTAGACTTCGCCGAGCAGATCGAGGTGGAGCGCTTCCGTCCCCGCGGGGAAGGAGAGCTGGAGGCCACCTTCATCGACAAGAACGAAGACGAGCAGGAATTCGACCTGAAGTATATGACCTTCGACCGCCACGTCCTGGTGTGGGTCGTGGGGGACTAGAAAGGCCTTTTCGGCTCCTTGTTGAAAAAATCTCTTCCGAAAGAAACAAAGAGGTTATATTTTAGAAGTTTTCTAAATAAAATATTTTTGCAAGCTGTTGATTCATAGCGAATTAACAGCTTTTTTTGCGCATTGTTGATAACTTTTTCCGAAAAAACAGTGGGAAAGTTGGATGGTAACAATTATCTTTGTTCCCGAGGTTATTTGCCCCCCTATTTACCAACTAGAACTAGACCCATGGTTAAGAGTGTATTAAAACGTGACGGTCGCCGCGTAGATTTCAACAACCAGAAGATTGTTGCCGCCATTTTGAAGGCGATGGATGTGACCGAGGCCGGCGAAGACATCGTGCTCGCTGCCCAGATTGCCCAGGCCATTTCGGAGCTGGACAAGGAAGTTATGACAGTGGAAGAGATTCAGGAGGTTGTAGAGAATCACCTGATGAACAGCCCCCGCCAGGAGGTTGCCAAAGAGTATATCCGTTATCGCAACAAGCGCAATATTGCCCGTAAGGCCAAGAGCAACGAGATTTTCGAAACCATCATCCAGGCCCAGTCCAACGACATCACGCGTGAGAACGCCAATATGAATGCGGACACGCCCGCGGGCATGATGATGAAATTCGCCTCCGAGGCCACCAAGAGTTACGTGGATGAGTGCCTGTTGAGCGACCCTGTCCGCGAGGCCGTGGCCAATAACTATATCCACATCCACGACAAGGACTACTATCCCACCAAGTCCCTCACCTGCATCCAGCACCCCCTGGACCTGATCCTGGAGCACGGTCTGAAGGCCGGTCACGGAGAGTCCCGTCCCGCCAAGAGAATTGAGACCGCCAGCGTACTGGCCTGCATCTCCATGGAGACGGTGCAGAACGAGATGCACGGAGGCCAGGCCATCCCCGCCTTCGACTTCTATCTGGCCCCCTACGTTCGCAAGACGTATGAGGAAGAGGTGGACAAGGCCGCCGATCTGTTCAACACAGACCTTTCCGAACTCAAGGATGCCAAGATTGACGATTATATCAAGAGAGACCTGATCGGCCTGCAGGGCAAGGAACGCGCCCAGCAGCACGCCATCAACCAGACGGTGAACCGTGTTCACCAGGCTATGGAGGCCTTTGTTCACAATATGAACACCATCCACAGCCGTGGTGGCAACCAGGTCGTGTTCTCCTCCATCAACTACGGAACAGACACTTCCGCCGAAGGCCGCTGCGTCATCCGTGAAATCCTCAACACCACTTACGAGGGTGTCGGCAACGGTTCCACCGCCATCTTCCCCATCCAGATCTGGAAGAAGAAGAAGGGTGTGTCCTACCTCCCGGAAGACCCGAACTTCGACCTCTATAAATTCGCCTGCAAGGTATGCGCCCGCCGTTTCTTCCCCAACTTCCTCAACCTGGATGCCACCTACAACCAGGACGAGGCCTGGGACCCGAAAGACCCCAAGCGCTACGAGCACGAGGTGGCCACGATGGGCTGCCGCACCCGCGTATACGGTAACAAGTTCGGCCCCAAGACGTCCATCGGCCGTGGCAACCTGAGCTTCACCACCATCAACATCGTGAAGCTGGGCATCGAGGCGATGAACGAGGAATCCGACAAGAACCTCCGCATCCAGAAGTTCTTCAAGAAGCTGGACTGGGCCCTGGACATTGCCGCCCGTCAGCTGAACGAGCGTTTCGAGTTCCAGAAGACCGCCCTCAAGAAGCAGTTCCCGCTGCTGATGGCCGGCCTGTGGCTGGGCAGCGAAAAGCTCAATGACAACGATTCCATCGAGTCCGTCATCAACCAGGGCACCCTGTCCATCGGCTTCATCGGCCTGGCAGAATGCCTGATTGCCCTTATCGGCAAGCACCACGGAGAAAGCGAGGAAGCCCAGGAGCTGGGTCTTCGCATCATCTCCCATATGGCCGAAAAGATCAACGGCTTTGCCGAGACCTACCAGCACAACTTCACCTTCCTGGCCACCCCGGCAGAAGGCCTCTCCGGCAAATTCACCAAGAGGGACAAGAAGACTTTCGGCGTACTGCCCGGCATCACGGACAAGGACTACTACACCAATTCCAGCCACGTTCCGGTGTACTATCACTGCACTCCGGAGCACAAGGCCAAGATCGAGGGCCCGTACAACAAGTACGAAAACGCCGGCCACATCTTCTATGTAGAGCTGGACGGAGACGCCACCCACAACCCCGAGGCCATCATGCGCATCGTGGACCTGATGGACAAGTACGACATCGGTTACGGCTCCGTGAACCACAACCGCAACCGCTGCATGGACTGCGGTTATGAGAATGCCGAGAAAGACCTGAAGGAATGCCCGCACTGCCACGGTCATCACATCGACACCCTGCAGCGCATCACCGGTTACCTGGTGGGCACCACAGACCGCTGGAACTCCGGTAAACTGGCCGAACTTCACGATAGAGTCATCCACAAATAATGCGCATCCGCGTATTAGACATACTGCATCAGACAATGGCCGACGGACCCGGTTTCCGTACGGCCATTTACTGTGCCGGCTGCAAGCACGCCTGCAAGGGCTGCCACAACCCCCAGAGCTGGGATTTCAATGCCGGCAAATGGATGGAAGTAGAAGAACTGTTGCAGATTATCAAGGCCGATGACCTCTCGGACGTGAGCTTTTCCGGAGGAGATCCCTTCTACCAGGTGGAAGGCTTTACGGAGCTGGCCCGCCGCATCAAGGAAGAGACCAACAAGACCATCTGGTGCTGGACGGGCTTCACCCTGGAGGAGATCCAGGCATCGGCCCAGCTTTCTCAGCTTCTTCCTTATCTGGACGTACTGGTGGACGGTCCATTTATCCTGGAGCAGCGGGACACAGACCTCCTGTTCCGGGGAAGCCCCAACCAGAGGATCATCTATCTTCACGGGGATCCTCCCAAGGACGACATCCCCGGGACGGTTGCCCTGGAGCCTTTGCGTTAGTTCCTTAACCAGTTTTCGGGATTCTGCGGGTCTGAGCCCTTCCACAGCTCAAAGTGGAACAGGTCTTCCCCGCCAATGGTATCCACCGTGCCCACAACCTGGCCGGTGGTTATTTTTTGTCCGGCCTTGACCGTGACGCTCTTGAGCTTGCTATACAGGGTGAAGTACTCTCCGTGATTGACCAGAACACACTGGTTGTATCCGGGCAATACCACCACCTGGGACACCGTGCCGTTGAAGACGGCCTTCACCTGGGCACCCCGCTGCACCACCAGCGTGACCCCGTTGTTCTGGGGCAGCTGGACATTCTTGTAGACCGGATGATAATGCCGGCCGAAGCGCTCTACCACCGTTCCTTCCACCGGCCAGGGCAGACGGCCCTTATTGGAGGCAAACTCGTTGGACAACTTGGTGTCCACCTGGGTGGAAGTGGTTTTTCCGCTGTTTCCCTTCTTGCCGGCAGTGCTTCCGCCCTGCTTTTTGGTTTGCTGGCGGATAAGGTCTGCTATCTTCCGGTTGAGTTCTTCTTTCTGGCGGTTCTTTTCCTTCAGCTGCTTCTCGTAAGTCCGGCGGTCTTTCTTGAGCTTGTCCGCCATTTTGGAGGCGTCTCCCTCCTCGGCCCTAAGCTGCGTGCGCTCGTCCACCACTTTCTTTTTCAGCTGGTTGGTTTCGGCCTTCAGCTTATTGAGCCGCGTCTTCTGCGCTTCCAGCGCCGCGGCGGCCTCCTTCACTTTCACGGCCTGCTCGCTCATCTGCGAGGAGAGGTTGCGGAAATAGCCCATCCGGTTGAAGGCCTGGTTCACAGAGCCGCTGGAAAGGATGTACATATACCAGAGCCGGGTATCCCGGTTCTTGTAAGCACCTCTAACCAGACGCGAATAATAGTGCTGCAGGGTATCGTGACGCGCCTGCAGGCGGTCCAGTTCCCGCTGGCACACCCGCAGGGAATCGTTCAGAATCCGGAGGGTCTGGTCATAGCTGGCGATGATCTGCTCCCGGGCCGATATCTTGCGCCGCACCAGGGTGAGGCTGCTCAGGATCTCCGAGCTTTTCATCGTGTTCTGGTTCAGCTTGCGGTTCAGAAGGGCGATGTCCTTCTCCAGCTGAGCGCGCTGGTTTTCCAGGCGCTTGACCGAAGCGTTCTGCGCTCCGGCATTCCAGGCCGCAGCAAGGGCCAGACAGACTATGACCAGAATCTTTTTCATTGCTTTCCGGCATCATCCAGACGCTTGGCCTGGTTGCGGTAAATCTTGGCCGTATCGGCCTCTCCCAGGGCTTCCAGCACCGTGGCGTAGTGCCTTAGGATGACGGCGCTTTCCTTGCCGCCATACAGCATAGCGTGCTTGAAGAAAGGCTTGGCTTCCAAGTCTTTACCCATCAGATGCAGAATCCAGGCGAACGTGTCCAGGTAGGTGGCGTTGTCCGGCTCCTGCTCTACGGTTTTCTTGGACATATTGTACGCCTTTTTCAGCTGCTTTCCTTCCACACTTAAATAATAAGCGTAGTTATTGAGCACCGGGGCGTAGTTGGGATTGATTTTCAAGGCCTTCTCATAGGCCTTGAAAGAACTTTTGCTGTCTCCTTTGGAGTGATAGGCATCTCCCAGCTGCGTCCAGGCATTGAGGCAGATGTCCTTGTCTTTAGGGAAGGCCTTCAGGAGCATCTGGCTGGTGCCAATGATGCTGTCCCAGTCTTCCAGGTTGTAACTGGCCAGGTTCGCATAGTCCAGGAAGGCCAGCTGACCAAAGCGGCGATAGCCATCATCGGCCCTTTGCCGCAGTTCTTCCCATCGGCTCTGCAGCTGCAGATACTGGATGTATGTAGCCGCCTGCATAAAGCTGTCAGGGAAAAGGTCTGCCGATTTGCGGAACCACTCGCCCGCCTCTTTCTCCCGGCCGGTTGCATAAAAATAGGTGCCGACGGTGGAGAGCATCGTGCTGTCCGAAGGATGGGCGGCGGCGGCTTTGAGGGCCAGCGAATCAAACCCTGCCCGGTGGATTTCCAGGATGCGGGGGTCCAGGGAGCGGGTGAGGTTGCCGATATACATGCTCTTGGTAGAGGCCTGGACATCCTGGGAAGAGAAGAAGGGATTCAGGGTTTTGAAATAGTCCGGATAGCGGCGCATGTGCCGATAGACCTCGGACTTGCCCAGCACGGCGGGAAGGTATGCGCTGTCCAGCGAAAGCGCCTCCTCGTAGCGCGTCAGGGCCAGGGAGTCCTTGAAATCGGCCAGGTAATAATCTCCCAGCATCGAGAGGACGGAAGGGAAGGCGTACTGCTCGTTGAACTGCTCCAGCAGCCGGGCGCCCTCGTCCTGCTTGCCCATGGCGGTATAGACATCGTAACGGGTGCGGACCACCTCTTCCGAGAGGCCGCGGAGCTTTTCTATCTCATCCAGGGCCCCCAGGGCCTTTTCGTATTTCTGCTCTTTCAGGTACAGATCCAGCAGCTCGTACCAGGTGGTGTTCTGGTCCGGGAAGGATTTCACCAGGCTTTCGTAGCGGGCGATGGCCTCTTCCGGCATATTCTGAAGAAGGGACAGGCGGGCCTCCATATAACGGTACCAGTAATTGCTGCTGTCCAGCGCCACGGCCTTGCCACAGGCCTCCGTAGCGGCCTCTACATCCCGGTCTTTCAGGGCCGACAGGGAAAGGTAGTACCAGACGGCATCGTTGGAGGGCTGGGCGATGGAAAGGGTGTTAAGTAGCTGGCGGGCTTTTTTGTTTTGCCCGTTCGTATACAGGGTGACCGCATCCACCAGGTTGGCGTCCGTTTCCTGGGCAGGAACGGGCACTAGGCTGGCACACAGAAAGAGGAGGATGACGGCGATTTTTCTCATAACTTACAAAAGTACGTGTTTTATTTTGTTTTCTCTCGTTTTGCGCATAAATTTGTGTTTGCACTAAACAAATTCCGGACCCATTGAAACGTTTTTGGCCCAAAATGCATCTTATACTGTGGACAAGGGATGACGAGTCTCCTGGAGTGTCGTCGTCTCTGGAGCGCTTGGCCGCCGCCTGCAAGCAGGAAGACCGCCGCGCCCAGAAGGCCCTGTTCGATGCTCTTTCTCCCAAAATGATGGCGCTGTGCCTGCGTTATATGGGAAACCGGGAAGACGCACAGGACGTCCTGCAGGAAGGATTCATCACCTTGTTCACCAAGATAGACAGCTACGAGGGAGCCGGTTCCTTCGAAGGCTGGGCCAGAAGGATCTTTGTCAATACTGCTCTGATGCATCTCAGAAAGACGGACGCCCTGGGGCTGAGCGATGATATCAGCGAAGCCCGCAGCCTGTTCACGGAAGAAGCCACCCCCCTGCAGAAAATGGGGTACAAAGAGCTGATGAAGCTTATCGAGGCCCTTCCGCCAGACGCCCGAACGGTCTTCAACATGTATGTGGTGGAAGGCTATTCACACAAGGAAATAGCCAAGGAGCTGGGATGTACGGAAGCCACCTCGCGCTCCAAATTGCAAAGGGCCCGGCTTCGCCTGCAGGAAATGATAGAAAAATGAACGAAAAGGAATTTGACATACAGGTAAGGAATCTCTTACAAAGCGCGGAAGAGCCCGTCTCCCCCAAGGTATGGGAAGGCGTGACAGCGGGGCTGGATAAGCGGCGCCGCATCGTTCCTGTGCGTTTCTGGGGATATGCCTCGGCCCTGGCTGCCGCCGCAGCCGTTGCTCTGGTGGTGCTTCTGAAGCCCGCCGCTCCCGTAGTAGAACCCGAACATTCTAACCCTTCAATATTTATGTCTGAGGCATCCGGGGAAACGGTGCCCGAAGTGGAAGAAGTTCTTCCCATGGAAGAAACTCCCGTAGCACCCTCTCCCCGGAGGAATCCTCATTTGCTGGCGCAGGCGTCCAAGGAGCTCCTGGCAGTAGAGGAGCCTGCTCAGGAGCCCGCTCAGGAATCCACTCCCGAAGAGATTCGGGAAACCCCTCGGGAAACCGTTCCCGAAGTTGTTCCCGAAGCCGTCCCGGAAACCCGGAAAGACGACAACGCCCTTCTGAACCAGCTGGCCTTTGAAGAGAAAACTGCCGCCAAGGCCCCTCAGGCCGTGTCCCTGTCGGCCTTCGGCAACCTGCAAACCAGCCAGCGCAGCGGCATTCACAGCCAGTACCGCCGCTACGGCGCCCCGTCCCGGGATGCAGAAGTGGGCATCTATAACGAAAGCCCGGAAGTGAGCTTCGCCCTCCCCTTCTCCGTAGGCCTGGGTTTGCAGTTCAATATCACTCCGCGATGGGCCGTGGGCACCGGCATCCGCTACACCAGCCTGCAGCGCACCTTTATGGGAGACTACAAGGGAGAAGGTTTTTACCTTCCCCAGACAGACATTGACAACCACCAGCACTGGCTGGGCGTTCCGGTCAACGTATATTACAGTTTTGTCAACACCCATCGCTGGAATGTGCACGTCTTCGCAGGCGGTGCGGCCGAATGGCTCCTGGACAACGATTTCCTCATCCACAACAGCCCCAGCGACATCCACTACCACCTCAGGGGCTCAAGTCCGCAGTGGTCCGCCGGAGTTGGTCTGGGTGTAGAATTCAAGATTACCCCCTTCCTGGGAATCTACATAGACCCCAGTTTCCGTTACTTCTTCGCAACGGAGCGGCAGCCCAGGTCCCTGCGCACCATCCAGCCCCTGCGGTTTGACGTAGAGGCCGGCTTAAGATTCAATATCGGCAAATAATTTATTCCGGAAATATCCCGAAACAGGCGCTTCCACTGCCAGACATCGCAGCGTAGACGGCGCCTTTTTCGTATAGGCTTGCCTTCACTTCCGCCAGGGCAGGGTACTTGGCAAACACCGTTTTCTCAAAATCATTCTCCAGGCAGTCCTTCCAGGTACTTACCGGCTGGTGCAGGATGCGGGAAAGGGGAACCTGGGGTTCCTCGGGCACAATTCCCCGGTACGCATCGGCCGTAGAGACGGCTATCCCCTGCGGTATCACCACTTCTATGCGGTAGCCTTTGAGGTTCAGGGGAAAGGGCTCCAGGATTTCTCCCCGGCCGGTTCCGAACATGGGGGTATTGTAGATGAAGAAGGCGCAGTCGCTGCCCAGGCGGGCGGCATAGGCGGCCAATGTCTCATCCGACAGTTCCAGTCCGGCAAGGGTTGCCATCATCCTGAGGGCAAAAGCGGCGTCGGAGGAGCCTCCTCCAAGGCCCGCACCCACCGGGGAGCGTTTCTCCAGATAGATCTTCATCGGGGGCAGACTGTAATCCTCCGAGAGCAGAAAATAAGCCTTGGCGGTGAGGTCTTTCAGGGGGTCCCAGTCTATTCCCTCCTGGCGGGCCAGGGTGATCATCAGCTTCCCGTCTTCGGAAATGGCCTGCGTGAGGGTGTTGTAACGCTCCTTCAGGCCGGCGAGGGTGCGGCTGTAATCTTCTCCGGTTATTATCTCCAGAGTATCGGCAATTCCAGGGTAAGGGACAAAGAGGGTTTCGAGGTCGTGGTAGCCGTCCTGGCGCTTGCGAAGGACCTTCAAACCCAGATTGATTTTGACGTTGGGATACAGAATCATAGTCACAAACTTAATCAAAAATCAGTGAAAACACACAAAAAGAAGGTGAAACAACACTATTTTTTTTACGATCCTTGGATTTGTCCCGGGCTTTCTCCACCTTGCCGGCCACTAAAACCGTTGAGCTATGCGCAAGTTATTTGGATTTTTCCTTCTTCTGGGCCTCACCGCCTGCCAGGAACCCCTTCTGGAATCCCTTCCCCGTTATATGCGGGAGCAGGACCGCTTTTCCCGAGCCGCCCGGGAGGGCCAAAGCCCGGCCGATACGCTGGATCCACAGGAGCCGGTAGAACCGGAAGAGCCCGAGCCGGAGTACATTCCCTCCATTTATGCCACGGTCCTGCATTTCAGAGACTCTCTGGCCGAGCTTCTCTTTTTCAAGGACGGGGAGCTTCTTCTGCAACGGCCGGAGAAAACCCCGCCGGACCCGGAAAGACACCGCATTTGGGGAGGACATCTCTGGTCTGACAGCACAGACGGACACGAGACGATTATCTGCTGCGACGGGGAGGAGCGGTTCCGTTTCCCCGGAGAAGAGCATCTGCAGGGCTTTATGCTGGTGGGAGAAGACGTGCATACCCTGGGACAGCACCCCGGAAGGGACGGGTTCTGCTACCGGATCAACGGAAACGCCGTTTTCGAATCCTCCCGCGGCAGCGTGCTGGGCAGCCCCTCAGATCCGGACTGGCCGGGGGGAGCGCTGGCCCTGGACGGGGAAGACATCTATTACAGTTACCGGGTAGACCAGGAGTACCGCGTGATGAAGGGCGCAGAACTCTACGGGACCCTTCCGGCAAGCGCCTCAGATGCCCTGTACGACCTCCGCGTCCACGCAGGAGAGGTGGTTAGGGTGGAAAGGCGCGGCTCTGAAATCTACTGGGTAGCAGGAGAACGGGAGTGCCCCCTGAGACTCTTCTACCCTTCCCTGATATCCTGCAAACTGGCCCTGATAGACGACACCGTCACGGTACGGGGAAGCAACCGCGCGGGAGGAACTACCTGCCGCAACTGGTTTTTCTACCCCTCCCAGAACCTTGTCCGGCCCATGGTCAATGGCGAGTCGGTCCGTGGGTGCCTGGTGGTCCGGAACCAGCACTGGGCCTTTGCCGACCTGGACCCGGACGGGCGCTTCCTCACCCTCACCTGCGAGCCGGAGATTCCGGCAACGCCGGAGGGAGACTATACCCTGGCCGATCCCCGGGGCCTGTATGTTACGGATGCACACTGCGCCCTGGCGCTCACCAGCCGGGAAGGAAATACCCACGCGGTCCTTTCGGACCTGGGCGTAACCACCTACAATTTCAACGGTTATTTCACCTCTGTCAGAATAGAATAAGAATATGCTGGTCAACATCCATGGAGCCAAGTGCGTGGGCATCGAGGCGGTGTCCGTTACGATCGAGATAGAAATCCAACTCGGCATAGGCCTTCACCTGCTCGGTTTGGCCGATGCCGCCGTCAAGGAAAGCCTCCTGAGGACCGTTACGGCCCTGCAGGCCCGGGGCTTCCACATCCCCGGAAAAAAGATAGTAATTAACCTGGCGCCAGCCGATATGCACAAGCAGGGCAGCGGGTACGACCTTCCCATCGCCCTGGGCATCATTGCCGCTTCGGGGCAGAGGCCGATGGCGGAGCTGGAGAAATACCTGATTATGGGCGAGTTGGGACTGGATGCAGGCGTAAGGCCGGTGAGCGGGGCGCTGCCGATGGTGGAGCTGGCACAGAAGATGGGCCTTCGGGGCTGCATCCTGCCGGAAGAATCGGCCCTGGAGGCCGTGGACTATACGGATTCCCTGCTCTTTGGCGTCCGCACCCTGGACGATGTCCTTCGCATCCTTGCAGGGGAAGAGGACGTCTCAGACCTTCTCATCTGGAACACCGAGACCTATGCGCGCGCCGTCCGGGAACAGCCGGAGCACCCGGCCTCCTATATGGATTTTGCCGATATCATCGGCCAGAACGGGGCCAAACGTGGGGTAGAAATTGCCTGTAGCGGAGGACACAACGTACTTCTTATCGGTGCCCCGGGATCCGGCAAAAGTTCCATAGCAAAGGCCATGGCGGGGATCCTGCCCCCGATGACGCGGGAAGAAAGCGCCATCACGTCCAAGGTGTATTCAGTGGCCGGCCGCGCCAGCGGCGGGGTGGGGCTTATGCGAAGCCGCCCCTTCCGAGCACCGCACATATCGGCCTCCAAGGCAGCCATGCTGGGCGGCGGAAGCGGGGAGAACATCCTCCCCGGCGAGGTGTCCCTGGCCACCAACGGCGTGCTCTTTGCCGATGAGTTCTGCGAGGCTCCCAAAAGTACGCTGGAAGCCCTCCGGGGGCCGATGGAAGACCGCAAGGTAACCATTTCCCGCTTGAAGGCGAAGATTGAATACCCGGCCTCCTTTATGCTGGTGGCGGCGTCCAATCCCTGCCCCTGCGGCTACTACGGCGAAGGAGACCGCTGCACCTGCACGGTGGGCCAGCGCCTGGGCTATCTCTCCAAGCTCTCGGGGCCGATAATGGACAGGATCGATATACAGATCTGGGTCCATCCGGTGGAGACTTCGGCCCTGGTGCGGGGCGGGAAAGCGGAACCGTCCGAAGCCATTGCCGCACGCGTACTGAAGGCCCGGGAAATCCAACGGGAACGTTTCCGCGGCAGCGGCATCTTCACCAATGCCGAGATGTCTTCCAAGCAGTTGGAGGCTTTCTGTCCGCTGGACGAAGAGTGTAAACAGCTGCTGGAGAGACTGATAGACAAACTGGGGCTGAGCGCCCGGGCCTATACCCGCATCATCAAGATTGCCCGCACCATCGCAGACCTCTCCGGAAGTGCCGATATACACCCCGAGCATCTGGCCGAAGCCGCCAGCTACCGCTTCCTGGACCGGAGGAATATCCTGGAATGATATGCGGAAAGACTAACCGCTACAATTTCTCCTGAATCACCTTCAGCCGGTTTTCGTAAACGTCTTTCAGACGTGTGACAGCATTGTCAAAGGTCAGATACTCGTCTCCGTTGATAATGATGCCGTCATGGATTTCGGCATCATCGGCCGGATTCCACATCTTGAAATTGAGTACGGAAGAGGGACGGAGCCGTTCGCGGTTCTCTTCTATATAGGCCGGAATGGTCTGTAAGGCCGGAAGCAGCTCCTGGAAGCGCGCCTTGACTTTTGCTTTGAAAGCCGGATCTTCAAAGAGCTTCCGGTACCAGATGGCCTGGCGGTTGACCAGCCCTGTCCGGGCCTGGGGGGACCAGGAGTAAGACAAGACGCCCCAGTCAAAGTCCCAGCAGGGGCCCGCCTTGAGGAGGCCACCCCGGTCTTTGTGAAAGAAGACGCTTCCCGGGTTTCCCAGCTCGTGATTGACCATCACTTCAAAGACAATCCAGTAGTCTATGAAGGAATCCACGTCCAGATAGGCCGCATAACCCTTTTTGGGGTCCCGGAAATCGGCTCCATACAGCGCCTCCGCCGTATCATATATGTACTGCTTGATATAACTCAGCTGGGCGTCGGTGAGGTCTTCCGGATCGGGATATTTGACTCCGAAAGGAATGCTCTTTTCAAAGCCCGGCTCGTTGCCCTTGCCATGCGGATCCTTCCACTGCACCTCGTTATCATAATGGAAATCCAGCTCCAACAGATAACCGCCGGTCACGGCTTCCCCTTCGTTGTCTTCCGGGGTCATTTCCGTCACGGGAACACGGTTCTTATCTACCCTTATCTGCTCTATCAGGAGGTAGGATCCCTGGTGCTTCCCGTCCAGGACCAGTTCCACCGGCTCACACCGGGGGTTCCAGTCCAGATGCGTCATGGAAGCCACCTTCATGGCTACCAGATTCCGCATCATGGTCCGGTCCATAAAGTTGGCCAACAGGATCCAGCGTTTGTGGCGGGGCATCCCCAAGAGAGACTCCTTGCTGTCCAGCTTGATCAAATAGGGCTTCTTGGGCCAGGTCCAGGTTGTATTTCCGCGGCCACGGATGGAACAGGTAGCTTTGACGGGACTTACGTCTTTTCCGGCCAGCTGCAACGTGGCGCCTACATATTCCTCCTTTGAATGCACTCCCTGCCCGTTTTCCGTTGCAATCGTCACAACGGGAAGACCCGTCTTCTCCCAATCGGCCTGAGGCTCTACTTCGGGGGGCGTGTCTGGATTAATCGGAGGAATGATCTCTTGCCTGGCACAGGAAAAGACAACCACTAGCAAAAGAAGGAAAAGCGATTTTTTATTCATTACATACCGTAATTGCAATCGCGTTTTATTAGCAAAAATCGGGCCGAATCCGAAAGCTGCCACGTCCTGGAACGGATGAACAGTTTGGAGTTGTAAATAACTCCAAAAGCAGTATCTTTGTACAAACTATAGGATCTATTATGTTTGGAAAGATGAAATGGTTAACCCTGGCGCTGGCGGGGATGCTGGCGGCACTGCCGGTAGCGGCAGGCGTCCCGGACAAAAAAGCCAACGGAGACCACCACGAGGTGGCCCTGCTGGGAATCGGCGGCCAGAACCGCACATGGGGCGGCTTTGGCGGTGGTGCCCTGCAAGCGAACCTCCCGGTCTGGAAATATCTGGACATACAGACCGGTCTCCAGGGCCTGAGTGCCGGCGTGATGACGGGCTTGCTCCAGCTGCAACCCATTCTCCCTTTGAAAAAAGGAGAATTGTTTGCGGACGTAACCAGCTACTATGGAGGGTTCTACAAATATGGCATTCACGAATGCCTTCTGGCAGGGAGTATCGGCTGGAGAAACGCTCACTTCAGCGTCCAGGCAGGATTGAGTGTCCGCTGGATTATGGACGGGGGCCAGTCCAGCCCCATTGTGGAGCCGGTAGACCCCTTTTACCGGATTGCCTACCGGGTAAAGGAGAGTGACGCGCCCTGGAACCTGACCGCAGGAGTAGCCAATTACTCCCGTTACCAGGTGGAGCGCGCTATGCAGCCCATTTTCTTCCTGGAAGGTTCCTATCGGCTGGGGCAACATCTTTCACTGATGGGGGAAGTTTACATCAAACCCGTCGGAATGTTCCATCTGGTGGCGTCCTGGTATGGATTCAGTGCCGGGATTGGCCTCCGTTACCGCTTTGGCCTATGAAAAAGTCCTTACTTCTGTTGCTGATGGCACTCAGCCTGAACGCCTGCCATCTCGATACCCTGGGCCTCGTCTACTCCCGCAGCGGCGATGTGGAAACCCGCTTTGCCCAGTCGATGGAATACAACGCCCGCACCGGATACGCCTCCATCACCGTCCCGGAAGACAACTACCGCGTCTATGTCATTACAGACGCGCACGTTATGGAAAAAGAAACCCGGAACCTGGACCGCTTCGTCAAGGAGCGGCTGGCCGACAAGGACGCGGCTCCCTTTTGGATCAACCTGGGGGACAACGTCAATGACAAAGGCCAGGCTGGCGTGTTCGAGAACCATATCGCCCCGCTGGCCGAAGCAGGCCTGCGACATTTTCCCACCGTCGGCAACCACGACCTCTACTTCGGTGAATGGGAAGAATGGCGCTCCCGTTTCCACACCTCCACCTACTGGTTCGAAGTTATCACTCCCGGTCGCGGGAAAGACCTTTTCGTCAGCCTTGAATCGGCCGGCGGCACCCTTGGCCGCAGCCAGCGGGCCTGGGTTGAGGAACTCCTGACCGGCAGCAAGGGAAAATACGACCATATCACCGTCTTCACCCATACACACTTCTGGAAGCGGGACAACTCCCAGTCGCATACCAGCAACTACAACCTGGAAGAAACCTACGACCTGGCCGATCTTTTCGGCCGGATGGGTGTAGAAATTGTCCTGGGCGGCCACGATCACGCTACGGAAACCACCCTCTTCAAAGGAGTACGCTACGAAACGCTGGAAAGCCTGAAGATGGACGATATCTCCCCTGGCTATAACATCTTCACTTACGGAAAGGACATCAAACGAACCTACATACCGGTCGAGAAATGAAGCAAGAGATAACCATACAGGACTTATCAGACCTTGGCCGGGCGGCACGGGCCTTCCTGGAAGCCGTGCGGGGGCATTCCCTGCTGGCTTTCTATGCGCCGATGGGTGCCGGAAAAACCACTTTCATCACGGCCCTTTGCAAGGAGCTGGGAGTGGAGGAAGACGCCATCAGTTCCCCCACCTTTGCCATTGTCAACGAGTACCGGGGGCGGCAGGGGCAGCCCATCTTCCACTTTGATTTCTACCGGATTGACAAGCCGGCCGAAGCCCTGGACATCGGCCTGTACGACTACCTGGATTCCGGGGAACTGTGCCTGATGGAATGGCCGGAAAACATCGAGGGCCTCTTACCGGAAGAGACCCTCAAGGTTAATATTTCCGTGCAGCCGGACGGTTCCCGCCGGATAAGCTGGGAAGACTAATCTATTTCCACAGGACAGACTGGATGGCTTTTGCAGGAACCTTGCAGGGGACAGACACACCGTCTGCCACCAGGTTCACCAGTTGCGGCTCGCTGTTTTCATTCAGGAGCAAAACCGCCTGGGAGCCGTCCGGATTGCGGAACCACAGGTACGTAAGGCCCAAAGTGGTGTAGCCGGATGTCCCCAACCGCACGGCGCCGGGCTGCAGCACCTTGGAGCACTGTGCAATGTCATAATAGTGGGAGTTACGGGTTATCCCCTTCAGGGAATGGTCTTTGGCAGAGATGGTAACCCCGCCCCAGCAGGTGTCACAGCCTCCGGGCCTGAAAGGTTTGTGTTCACTGTCCAGCATCAGGTTCCACAGGGTAACACCCTTGCCGTAGCGCGACAGCGTTCCCAGGAAAATATCGCGGAAATCGCTGAGGAGGCAGCGGTTGAACTCGTAATTCCAATTGCCGATAGAGGCCTCCGTAAAATAAATATCCTTGTCAGGAGCTCCTGTGTGGATCTTGTCCAGCGCATTCACCTGACCCAGATAATTGTGCCAGGCGCTGCCTTGGATGTAAGGAGAAAGAGACTCGTCCTTAAGAAGGTTCAGGGCATAGTCCGTAACATCGTAATTGTGGTCATAAACCAGAATTCCGGCCTGGATGCCCGCTTTTTTGAAAGCCGGCCCCACCACGTTGAGGAAATCCCGCTGGTCTTGCCAGGGCATATAGAGCGACATCGAGTTGCCCCGGTGCAGGGGTTCGTTCTGGAGGGTTACGGATGATATCCGGTACCCCCGGTTCTCCATCGCCTGGATCCATTTCACAAAGTACTGGGCGTAATCGTCATAATACTCCGGGTTGAGGCGGCCGCCGGTCCAGGCATCGTAAGACCCTCCGCTCTCGGCCATCTTCATCCAGCGCGGACAACTCCAGGGAGAAGCGATGATTTTCACATCCGGATTGATGCGGTAAATCTCATCCAGAATGGGGAACAGGTATTCCTGGTCCAGGGGATGTACGGCAAAATGCTCCATTCCGGGAGTGTCGCACCAGGTGAACTCGTCCAGGGAGAAGTCCGATCCTCCGATGCACACGCGGATAAGGGAAGAGCCGATGCCCTTTTCCCGGCTGAAGACTTCTTCCAGAAAAGCCCTGCGGTCGGCCTCGTTCATCAGCAGAAGGTTGTAGCAGCTGGCCTGCGTTACCGCCAGGCCAAAGCCGTCTACGCTCTGGTAACGCTCTCCATTCAGCGTAACCTTGTAGAAATTGACATCTTCCGGCTTTCCCAGCGTTATTTGGGAAGGCTCCATCCGGGCTCCGGCGACGGAGGTGGTATACACCTGGGCTTTGGCTGGTTCCGCCGGCGGCGCGGGGGGAGTGTCCTCGTTCTCCCCGGGAGCCGCCTGGCAGGAAAACAGCGCCGCGGTTAAACCGCCGATCAAAAAAAGAATCCTGTACTTCATAACCTAGAGCACCTTGAAGGAGAGCGCTTCTCCAGTGGCGCTGTCTCCGGCCACCCACAGTTGGAAGTCTCCGGGTTCTACCTTCTTCACTCCGTCCAGCCCCCAGAAAGCGAGGCTTTGAACGGGAATCTGAAGGGTGACCGTACGGCTTTCACCGCTTGCAAGCTCTACGCGTTCAAACGCTTTGAGCTCTTTGACAGGACGCGTAAGGGTACCAACCAAATCCCTTACGTAGACCTGTACGACTTCGGTTCCCTTGTACTCTCCGGTATTGGAGAGGGTAAAGGAAAGCGTGATGGTGTCTTCCACTCCGTATTCTTTCTTGTCCAGGGAGGCATTGGAATACTCGAAAGTGGTATAGCTGAGGCCGTATCCGAAGGGGAACAGCGGATAGGCGCCATAGTCCAGATAGTAAGACGTGTTGCCCAGCGAGGTCTGCCCGGCTTCCAGGTCTATGTCGGCCAGCAGTTTTTCTCCGCGGTAGGGTCTTCCCGTCATATTGTGGTTGTAGTACAGGGGAGCCTGTCCCACGGTGCGGAGGAAGGTGATGGGCGTCTTTCCGGAAGGATTGGCGTCTCCACTCAGGAGGCTGGCCAGGGCCGGGCCGCCCATCGTTCCGGGATGGAAGGAGTACAAAACGGCATTGCAGTTGGGAAGGTCCCGCTCGATGGTGAGCGGACGACCGGCCAGGATGGTGGCCACAACGGGCTTGCCGGTAGCCTTCAAGGCAGCAAGCAGCTCACTCTGGGAACCGATCAGGTTCAGGTCGGCCAGGCAGTGGGCTTCTCCGGAGAGGATGGCTTCCTCTCCCAGGAAGGCCAGCACCACATCGGCACTGCGGGCAGCAGACACCACGTCGGCGAAACTCTCTCTCTTCTCCCGACTGAAACGGAGGCCGGGAACATAGGTTACCTGCCCCGGGAAACGCTCCTGCAGGGCCTTCAGAGGAGTAACCGTGTGCTCTTTCTGACCATCAAAGCACCAGGTTCCCAGCTGGTCCCAGGGGGCGTCGGCCATAGGACCGGTGACCAGGATGCGGCCTTTACCCCTGAGCGGCAGGATGCCGTCATTTTTCAGGAGGATGGCCGATTCTTCCGCCGTCTTCCGGGCGGCAGCCAGGTGCTCCGGAGCATACTGGACAGCCTTCGCGGCCTCGACGTCCACATACGGATGCTCAAACAGGCCCAGCATAATCTTGATGCGCAGGATGTTGCGCACCGCCTGGTCGATGGCCGACTGCTTCACGGCGCCTTCTTTCACCAGTTCTTCCAGGTGAGAAAGGAAACCGTATGTCATCATATCCATATCCACGCCGGCATTGATGGCCTTTTCGGCCACATCCTTGCGGTCTGCTCCAAAACCGTGGTCTATCATTTCTCCCATCGAATCCCAGTCGGTCACCACCAGGCCGTCAAAACCCCATTCTCCCCGAAGGATGTCCTTCACCACAAAGGCATTGCCCGTAGAAGGAACGCCGTCGTTGTCGTTGAAGGAGGTCATCAGCGTCATGGCGCCGGCCTTGATGGCGGCCTCGAAAGGAGGCAGGTAGAAGTTGCGTAGCTGGCGCTCGGTGAGGAAGGTACTGTTGTAGTCTCTTCCGCCCTCAGCGGCACCATAGCCCACAAAATGCTTTACGCAGGCGGCCATCGAGGTGGTGTCCAGAACTTCTCCCTGATAGCCGTGCACCATAGCCTCGGCCATCCGGGCATCCAGATAAGTGTCTTCTCCACTGCCTTCCGCGATGCGTCCCCAGCGGGGATCCCGGGCTATGTCCAGCATAGGCGAGAAGGTCCAGCGGACACCCTGTGCGGTGGCCTCAACGGCCGCGATACGGGCGCCTTCTTCCACCAGGGCGGGGTCAAAAGTGGCCGCCAGGCCCAGCGGAATGGGGAAGATGGTGTGAAAGCCGTGGATCACATCCCGGCCCACCAACAGGGGAATACCCAGGCGGGATTCCTCCACGGCCAGGCGTTGGAACTCATTGAGCTTGACAGGATCCACCTCATTCAGGATGGAACCCACCTGCCCTTTCCGGATGGCCTCGGCATAATTGGAAACCTCTCCTCCGGCAGACACCTGGTTCATCTGGCCAATCTTTTCGGCCAGGGTCATCTGTCCCAGGATATGCTCTATGCGGGATTCCACTTCGGAGCTGGCCCCCACGGTGCCTGCCTGCTTTTGTCCACAAGAGACAAGGGCAAGCACCGCTGCGGCCATCAGGTAAAGGTTTTTAGTGATTTTCATCGTTTATTTCTTTTTGAATACGCGGACGTAGGCTACCCTCATCGTGCAGGGAAGCGCGCTTTCATCAACACCCTGGCTTCCGCCCCAGTCTCCTCCCCACGCCAGGTTCAGGATGAGGTAGAAGTTCTTGTTGAACGGCCAGGTGTCGTCGTCGTTCTTTTTGTCGTTGTTAAAGGTGAAGTGAAGTTTCCCGTCCACAAAGAATTTGAGGGCGTCGGGCGTCCACTCCACGGCATACACGTGATATCCATCCTCGGCGCCGGCCGTGTACTGCTCGTGCGTTTTCTGCGTGCCGATGGAATGGTAATATTTCATACAGTGGATGGAAGAAGAGGTATAATTGGGGTGATAGCCCACTTCTTCCATAATGTCTATTTCGCCGCAACCGGGCCATCCCCGGCTGAAGTCGTCGGGCATCATCCAGTAGGCCGGCCAGGTGCCCTTTCCCTTGGGCAGCCAGATGGCGGCCTCCATATAACCATAGGTCCAGGACTTCTTGGAGTACATCCGGGCCGATATGATGTCTTTTCCTTCCTTGATGGCGCGGATATTCAGGACGCCGTCCTCGATGAAGGCTGTCCTCACGCCATTACGGCCGCCGGGAACATACGTTTGCAACTCGTGGTTAACCCAGCCGGCCGGCTTGCTCTCGAAACGCCACTTGTCGGCATCGGGCATACTGCCGTCCTCCAGGTCAAACTCATCGTTCCAGTCCAGTTCGTAGCCGTCGGGAATGACGATTCCCTCGGGAGGAGTGGGCTTTTCCGGCTCAGGCTTCCCCGCCTGGGAAACGGCTACGTCTACGCTCTTTCCGCCGTAGCGGAAGGTGACGGTGGTGCTGCGGGTGTCATAGGTGCTGTTCTCCAGCACCTTCACCGTAACGGTGGAAGAACCGCTCACGCCCCCCGAAGGGGTAACCGTGCACCAGTCCTTGTCGGCCGCCGAAACGCCCCAGTCGCAGTTGGCGTTTACCGTAACGGTTGCCGTGGCAGCCGCATCGGTCAGGGAGAGGCTGGCGGGATTCACGCTGAGAGTTCCCACCGGAGCCGGCTCGTCGGCCTTGTTGCCACAGGCGCAAGCAGTAATAAAAAGGGTTGCCGCCACTAGCGGCAGCAGCAACCCTTTCCTTTTAACTAACTTATAATTAACCATATCCGCTATTCTTCCATGAAGATAATCTCGGAAGCTTCGATGACCGAACCAACCGGACTGCGTCCAAAGTCGAAGATGAGCATCACGTTGTCTCCGGCGGCTGCCTGGGAGAGCGCTTTCGCCACGTAGAGGAAAGGTTCTCCGGCCGTCAGCTTAACATTTCCGTCGTAAAAGAACATATTGGCATCATCGGCCGCTTCGGGGTCGTTGGTGAGTTTGATGGTCACCGTCATATCCTGATCGGCCAGGAGGGTTACGCTTAAGGCGTAGGTCTTGTCGGTCGAGGAGGCGATGTGGCTCTTGAGCTTGGTCTGGCCCATCCACTCGCTGCCGCCCGTGCCTTCCGGAACCGTCACGATGATACCGTTGCCCTCGGTGATTTCATAGTCGGGGGTAAGGCCGCCGCTCCAGTCGCCGGGAGAATACCAGGTCTCTACATCCAGGGTGGCATCTTTCCACAGATTGCCGTCCTGATGCTCCTGGAACAGGATCTCGGAGGCCATGATGGTGGAACCGACCGGGCTGCGTCCGAAGTCGAAGATGAGCATCACATTATCTCCGGAAACACTCTGCTTGAGGTTGTGACGGCGATATACCAGGGGCTCTCCGGCCGTCAGCTGCACCTTTCCGTCGTAGAAGAAACTATTGACGTCATCGGCACCTTCGGGGTCGTTGGTGAGCTTGATGGTCACCGTCATATCTTCATCGGCCAGGAGGGTGACGCTGAGGTCGTACTCCTTGTCGGCCGAAGAGGCGATGTGGCTCTTGAGCTTGGTCTGGCCCATCCATTCGCTGCCGCCGACGCCTTCCGGAATCGTTACCGTAATGCCGTTGCCGGCGGTGATTTCATAATCGGGAGTAAGGCCGCCGCTCCAGTCGCCGGGAGAATACCAGGTCTCTACATCCAGGGTGGCACTCTTCCAGAGGTTGGTGTCTCCTTCCACATCGTAGCGGGTAGGATCCAGGGGTTCGACCTCGGGTTCGGGTTCATCTCCGCCGCTTCCTTCCGGTACAAATTCATAGTACCAGGCAATGCCGTCGGGATTGTCGGGGGTTTTCACGAAGGCCGCCATCTGAAGCTTCTTCTTCATATCGGCAGGCTTGCTGTCCATCAGCAGGTAGCGGGGCTCCTCAACAATGCTCTTGTGAGGCACGTAGGACATCTCGCTGCCGGAGGCCAGCACCAGATAGACTTCTTCGATGCCGGCATCGTTCCAGTTGCTTTCAAAGGTATACTTGGAAGTGCTGAGCTCGGTGCCGAACAGGTAGTCCTCATCGGCCGTCTTGTACTGGGTCTTGTACTCGGAACCCTTGTTGGCGTAGCCATAGTCGTCTACGGGATCGTAGGTGTACTCTCCGTTGGAGGCGAAGGTCATAATATCGTCATAGAGGAAACCCTCCTTGCCGCCGGCCTCGCAGGACCACCAGCCCTTGGGATTATCCAGGGAAGGACCGCAGCCGAAGTGGCCGTCCACGGTGCTGTTCCATACCCAGTTCTGGCTTCCGTCGCCAGAAACGGCATTGATGTAAGGAGTGGGATCGAAGGGGTCACGGTAGGTGTTTTCCATCGTGAAGGTCTTCACCACGGATCCCTGGGAAATGCCGTTGGCGTTGTAGGCCTTTACTTCAACGGCGTACTCGCCGGCCTCGCGGAATCGGAGGGAAACGCCGTTCTGGGTGTAAGAGTATTTCTTGGAGGCCTTTCCGTCAATCTTTTGCTCCCCGAAAATCCAGATGGGAACCACACCTTTATTATTCATCGTAAAGGTGACATAGTTGGTTTCCTGATCCACCTGAATGGTCACATCCAGGTTGGAGGCCTGCGGAAGGCCACTGGCCGTGGGTTCCGGATAGGTGGGCGCACAGGCGGCCATGATGGCAGCCGCTGCCGCCAGGGCTAGTTTATTCCAATATTTTTTCATGGCTTTGGTCTGTTAATAGTTGTTCTGTACAAGGGCCGGATCCTTATCCAGTTCTCCCTGGGGAATGGGCCAGTATTTCTTGTTCTCGGTCCAGTCGTTCTGACGGTACTCGTGGTTGGCGGCCTTCAGGACCGTGGCAGCAAGGCCGCTGCGCACCAGATCCCAGTAGCGCTTGCCTTCACCCACGAACTCCTTGTGGCGCTCCTGGATGATGTCTTCGCGGGAAGTGCCGGTGTCATGGCAGTGGGCGCGGTCGCGAACTTCCTGGAGATAGGCAGAGCCATCCTGTCCCAGAAGGACGGAGAGTTCGGCAGCGTTCAGCAGGGTTTCGGCATAACGGTAGATGCGCTCGTTGTTGCCATAGTTCAGGTTGTCGGAAGCGATGTAACCATGGTTACCGCCTTCACGGGCAATGTACTTGAGATTCCAGAAACCGGTATCCTGCCAGCGCGGGGTATATTCGGCACCGGGGTGGGATTCTGCATACTTGGCAAAGTTCAGGATACCGCCGTCCTTGCGGATATCGTCATCCTCATACATATCGTAGGCGCTCTTGGCAATGGTACCAAAGCCCCAGCCTTCGTGGAAATCCGGAACGTTCTTGATAGCAGGAATGCCGGTGAGGATGGAGTTCACCTGACCGCCGGTAGCGATGGAGTTACCCCAGTCACGGACACCGCCTTCGGAGGTGTAGTTGATTTCCCAGATGGATTCAGGGCACCATTCGCCGCTCTCTTCCCAGATACCGGCGAAATCGGCCACCAGGGAGTACTGCTTGGAGGTGATGATCTCCTTCATATAATTGAGGGCGGTCTGGTAGCGGGACTGGTCGTTCTGGTACATCACGGCCTCGGCATAGAGCATATAAGCCATAGCCTTGGTCACGCGGCCTTCACTGCCGCCGGAGGCCTTCATAGGAAGGACGTTGAGGGCGATGGCATCCTCGATGAGGGTGATGAACTTGGCATACACCTCGTCGTGGGAAAGCTGGGGCACAAAGTAAGGAGCCTCGGGGAGTTCCTCCCAGTAAGGGATGTTGCCCCAGAGTTTCCAAAGCATATTGTAGTAGTAGGCCATCAACACCTTGGCTTCAGCCACATACAGCTTCTTGGTGGTTTCATCCACGCCTTCGGCCTTGTCGATGTATTTGATCAGGGTGGCGGCGCGGTTGATACCGGAATAGTTCACCGTCCAGAACTGATTGCAAACGTCGGTAGCCGTTGCAGTGTAGTAGTGGGTTTTCACGATGAGGGGCTGGTCGCCGTCGTTGGAACCGCCGGCATACACGTCGTCGCCCATCACGTCAAAGATGAGGTGGAGGTTATCGTACTGTCCAAAGGCATAGTCGTACCACTCCAGCGGGTCGTAAGCGGCCACCAGGCTCTGGAAAAGGCGTTCCGGAGTGGTAAAGTACTCATCAAGCGGCTCGGAACTGTTGTGCCTGGGATTGATGAAATCCTTGGAGCAGGAAGACATCAAAACAGCGATGGCGCTAAGTGCTATAATTATCTTTTTCATATCCAAAGTCTATTAGAAGGTGAGGTTAAGGCCGAAGGTGACGGTGCGGTTCTGGGGATAGACACCGCGGTCTACGCCCACTTCCTTGAAGCCGCCGGAGACTTCCGGATCGCAACCGGAATACCGGGTGAGCGTGAAGGCATTCTCCACCTGGGCATAGAGGCGCAGACGGGAGATGAAGACCTTCTTGGTAATCTTCTGGGGCAGGGTGTAACCCAGCTGGATGTTGCGGGCGCGGAGGAAAGAGGCATCCTCCATCCAGTAGTCAGAGACGCGGTAGTTCTCGTTGGCCGATTCGAAGGCGAAACGGGGGTTGGAGTTGGTGGTACCCTCACCCGTCCAGCGGTTCAGGATGGTCTTGGGCAGGTTGATGTAGTACAGGTCCGTACGACGGGTTACGTTGAGCGTCTGGGCGCCCAGCTGGCCCTGGAGCAACATACTGAAGTCGATGCCCTTCCAGCCCATCGTGAGCGTAAGGCCGAAGGTCCAGTCCGGAATACCTTTACCCAGTTTGGTGCGGTCCTTGTCGTTGATGACACCGTCTCCGTTGATATCCTTCCAGCGGAAATCGCCGGGCTGGGCATTGGGCTGAATCAGATTGCCCTCCTTGTTCACATAGGCGTTCACCTCGTCCATATTCTGGAAAACGCCGTCCGTCTTCCAGCCCCAGAAGTAAGGGAACACTTCGCCCACATCACCGCGGGTGAGGGTGCCGATCTTGTGGCTGGAGGTGGTGAGATAAGTAGCGTCATCGGCCAGCTTAAGGAGTTTGTTCACATTGTAGGAAGCATTCACCTTAACACCGAAATTGAAGTCTCCGAAGTGGTCACGATAACCCAGGTCCATCTCTACACCAGAGTTTCTCATCGAACCCACGTTGCCGACAGGAGCGGAGTCACCGGCGTAGGTGGGAACCTGCATTTCCATCAGCATCCCGGAGGCGTCCTTGATATAGTAGTCAAACGTGGCGGTGAGTTTGTTGCCGAAGAAGCCCAGATCCACACCGAAGTCGGTCTGGATGGCCTGTTCCCACTTGGCATTCGGGTTGGCCAGGCCGGAGGCCTTCACACCTGTATTGATGCTTTCCGTACCGTTGGCGCCGGAACCGAAGACATAGTTGTTTCCGGAATTGGCGTATACGGCATAGAGGAAGTCTCCCAGGTTGTCCTTACCGTTGATACCCCAGGAAGCGCGGATCTTGGCTATGGAAATCACATTGTTGTACTTGAGGAAAGACTCATTCTTGATGTTCCATCCCAGGGAGAAGGAAGGGAAGGTACCCCATTTGTTATTGGGGCCGAAGTGGGAGGAAGCATCCCGGCGCACGGTTGCCTGGGCCAGGAAACGCTCGTCAAAGTTATAGGAGACACGGCCGAAGTAGGAAAGGATGCTGTAAGGAATGGAATTCCAGCGGCCCCAGCCGTTGCGGTCTCCGTCGGTCTGCAGACCCAGGGTGTTGTCCACGCTGATCTTCCAGGGATCGTCCGGGAACATCAGGCCCTTGGAAGAGGCTCCGAGGTAGGAGGAGGAGGACATATAGGCCGACTGGCCCAGCACCACGTTCAGGGTGTGGCGTCCGAAGGTCTTATCATAGATGAGGGTGTTTTCCACCTGGTAGCTGAAGTAGCGGTTCATCGTCTGGGAAGCGGAAGAACCGTAGTTGATCTTGTCCACGGTGGTAGGTGTCCCCTTCTCATCATAAGTGGTGGTGGAACTAATGGTGTCCAGGCTGTAGATCTTGGAGGTAAGGAAGTACTGATCCGTATAGCTGTGGCCGTACACGTAGGAGAGATCCAGGGTGAGGGAGTTACGGAACTTGAGACCGTCCCAGATCTGGAGTTCGGTGTTGAGGCCGGCTACGATCTTGTCCGTGCTGCTGTAGGCGTGCGGACGGTCCAGCATGGCGATAGGGTTGGCCTGCTCGTTGTAGGTACCGCCGTCGGCGATAAAGTAGGCCCTGCCCTCGGAGTTACGGATAATGTAGGGATATCCGGCGGGATAGAGGCTCTTGTAGCGCTCTTCCTCGGCGGCATCGGCATAGATGGGATCCAGCGGGGACATACCCAGGGCCGATCCCAGCGGGGAAGCGTATTCAGAGTTGGCCGAGATGCCGGCACTCTGGATGTGGGCGTAGGTAACCTGGTTGGAGAAGGTGAGCTTGTTCAACCAGTTGCGGTCGGCCGAGTTGTCGAAAAGGGTTACGCCCACATTCTCACGCAGGGTGAGGCGGTTGTAGTAAGACTGGTCGAAGCGGCCGCCGATGGTACCTTTGTTGGTGAGGTAGCTGCCGGAGATGCTGTAACGCACTTTGGAGCTGCCACCGGAGATGTTGAGGTCGTGCTTGACGATGGGGGCATTCTTGTCGAAGATGGCGTCTACCCAGTCGGTTCCCTTGCCCAGGGAATACGGATCGTCATAAAGGGGGGCCTTGCCGCTGTTGAGCATACCCTCATTCATCATAATGGCATACTCGGTGGCATTCAGGACGGCGGGTTTGCGCCAGGGGTTCTGCATACCGTAGGAGAAGTCGTAGCTGACAGAGGTCTTGCCTTCCTTGCCGGACTTGGTGGTTACCAGGATAACGCCGTCGGAAGCACGGGCGCCGTATACGGCGGCGGAGGCGGCATCCTTCAGCACATCGATACGCTCAATGTCGTTGGGGTTGATGTAATCGATGCTGCCGGCAGGCATTCCGTCCACTATATAAAGGGGACTGGCGTGGTTGATGGAGCTGATACCACGAACCACCACGGTGGAGCTGGCGCCCGGAGCACCGGAGTTCTGGGTAACCAGCACACCGGAGGTCATACCCTGAAGCATATTGTCCACGCGAGTCTGGGACTGGACTTTCAGGTCATCTTCCGTCACGGAAGAAATGGAAGCCGTTACGACGCTCTTTTTCTGGACGCCATAACCGATTACCACGGTTTCGGCCAGCATCTCGGAGTCGTCCAGGAGGACCACCACCAGATTCTGGCTACCATTGTTAGTAATCACCTGCGAAGCATAGCCGATGCAGGAGAACTCAATGGCGGCGCCATTCGGGGCCGTGAGGGCGAAATCGCCCTTGGCACCGGTCATAGTACCGTTGGTGGTTCCCTGCTGAACGACAAATGCTCCAATGACAGGTTCGCCGGCCGAATCCTGCACGACACCCTTAAGAGTGACATTCTGTGCGAAAGCCGACAAAGCCAATCCTGCTGCGAGGATCAGAGTTGCGATTTTTTTCATACGCGTTTGGAATTTTGTGCGTTTTTTGGTTATTGGTTAATAATTGGGTTGGTCGACATTAAGTCCGATGCAAAATTATCGAGTATTTACACCGCCCCCGCTCCTAAGAATATTAAAGTAGCGGTTATAAAAAATTAACAGTCTGGCAACCAGACTGTTAATTATTTTTCAAGTATGTGGAAAAGTAGTGAAAGAAGAGCTATTTTCCCAATGCTTTTACTCTTTCCTCAAAGGTTTCCCGGTCTCCCACGCAAGCGTTTTTGATGGCCACCTTGTAATTGTAGATGGTGCTTACGGAATAGTCCAGCATGGAGGCTATCTTCTTGCTGTCGTCCACTCCCAGAAGGATGAGGGCAAAAACCCGCTGCTCTGTGGTGAGCTTCCCTTCCGGCGGAACCTCCCGGGCTTCTTCCTGCAGAAGTTCATTGAAGCGGGTTACAAAATCCGGGTAAAGGGCCAGGAAGGTATTGTCGAAGGTTTCGTAGAACTCCTCACGGGCCTTTTCCGAGCGGCCGCTGATGGACAGTTCCTTGAGCAGCTGGTCTGCCTTTCCCTGCTTGAGAAGGTTCCGGAAGCGGTTGTCTTCCGTACGGATGACGGAAATCTGGGAAGAAAGTCCCTGCAGGAAATTCACGATGTATTTTTCCTTTACTCGGTCTGCCTTAGAAATCTGGCGATAAAGGTCGTTGAGGGTGGCGTTGGCCATCGCCAGGGAGCGATTGCTCTTTTCCAGTTCCTTACTCACCCGGGTGAGCTTGCGGGAACGGACCACCAGGAAATACAGCACCTGGCTCAGGATAACGGTGAGGACCGCCAGCAGGATGGACCAGATCTGGCTGCTTCTCCGGGCGCGGACCTGCCGCTCCTGATAGGCATCCTCCACCTCCATCAGGAAGCGGGAAATCTGCCAGGGACGCAGCTTGGCATTATAGGAGAGGGCGTCCTCCTGGGCAATCCGGAGATAGCGGAAAGAGCGGTCTACATCGGTGGGAAGAATGAGCTGCGCCACCATCGTCAGGGAAGCATAGTCCCTCACGGCGTTGATAAGGTCGCATTCGGCCGATTTGACAAGCCAATACATCCGGCTTGCCTGATCATCCTTCATATTGGCCAGCTCCGATTCGAAGAACGCGTGGATGGCAAAATCCCGGTCTTCCGGTTTCACGCTTTCCACCAGGACAGTACTGATGCTGTCGGCCTGCTCCAACTTCCCCTCATCTATATACTGATCCCGCAGAAGGGCGCGGTAGCGGGCCGATGAAGGAGGCAGCAGCTGGTAAAGGCGGGTGCGGAAGGATGCCGCCGGAGGGATGGACATCCTTTCCACCATCCCGGAGTTTCCGGCCATATCCTTGCTGTAATCGTAAAGAGTCCAGTAGTATTCGGCTTTGAGCTCCGGAGAAAGAGAAGAGGTATCAATCTGATTGTAAAGGATTTGCGTAGCTTCCAGATAATTGCCGGCCTTGTCGTAGAGGTGCCCCAGCATAATGGCGGCCTGGTTATGACGCTCCTGGTCTCCCATCTGGGCGGCCAGGGCCTGGCAGTTTTTCAGATAGGCCTGCGTTGAGTCGAAACTGAAGGCGAAGTATTCTTCTGCCGCCACCATTTCCAGCTCGTAGCGCCGGGCCGGATCTGTAGTGGCCTGGGCCAGGTTGCGGTATACATCCAGCTGATTCTGTTTCTTGGCGGCATAGGCCTCCCGAAGGGCGAGATAGCCGTCCAGCTCGTCCAGCAGGGCCTGCGTCTTCCGGTCTGTTCCCGAAGGCGAAAAACAGGAGACGGCACCAAGGGCGGTTGCCACCAGCAAAGATATCCCCTTGCGAAATCTCATATCACAAAGATAATAAAAGATTTACAGACTGCGGACGGCCGATTCGATTTCTTCTTCCCGGCCCGCTGGAATAACGGGCGAAAGGAAAGACAGCATCTGGAGCGTGCGGGCTTCGGACTCAGGGATGCCGCGGGAGCGCATATAGAAAAGCTCGTCGGCATTCAGCTGCCCCACCGTGGCGCCGTGCGAGCATTTTACATCGTCTGCGTAGATCTCCAGCTGGGGCTTGGTGACCACCTTGGCCTCCTGGGTAAGGACGATGTTGTGGTTTTCCTGATAGGCTTCCGTCTTCTGGGCGCCCGGGGCCACCACGATAGTACCGTCGAAACGGACATCGGCCTGGCCGCCGGCTATGCCGTTGATGAGCTGCGTGCTGTGGCACTCCGGCGCGAGGTGGTGCATTACCACACGGATGCGCACCTTCTCGTCGGCCCTGCACAGATAAAGCACTTTAACCTGCGCCTGCGCGCCGGGGCCCGCCAGGTCTACCGTTATCTCCAGATCCCGGCTCTCCCCCGGCAGAATCACGTACTGCAGTTCCAGTTTTTCTCCGGATTGTACCTGATACTGCCCTTTCGGGGGTGCTATATATCTACCGTGGCCCATACTAGAACTGGTCAAAGCCCTTGGTCTCGATGGCGTCTATCAGCTCCCGGCCGCCGGTTTTCACGATGCGACCGGCTTTCAGGACGTGCACCACATCCGGCTGCACATACTCCAGAAGCTTGTGGTAATGGGTAATGATAATGGCCGATTTTTCCGGGCTGCGGAGGGTATTCACCCCGTCGGCCACAATCTTGAGCGCGTCCACGTCCAGGCCGCTGTCGGTCTCGTCCAGGATGGAAAGAGCCGGCTCCAGCAGCGCCATCTGGAAAATCTCATTGCGTTTTTTTTCTCCTCCGGAAAAACCCACGTTCACTTCGCGCTTGGAAAACTCCGGTTTCATCTGCACCAGGGCCATCTTTTCCTTCATCAGCTTGAGGAAGTCTCCGGTTTTCATTTCGGGCTTCCCCTGCGCCTTCAGCCTGGCATTCACGGCAGCTTTCATAAAGGCCGTGATGGTTACGCCCGGAATCTCTATGGGATACTGGAAGCTGAGGAAAATGCCGGCCCAGGCACGCTCCTCCGGGCTCAAGGCCAGCAGATCCTGGCCTTTGTAGAGGATGCTGCCTTCCGTGACTTCATAATCCGGGCGACCGGTAAGAACGGCGCTGAGCGTGCTCTTGCCGGCTCCGTTGGGGCCCATCACGGCGTGCACCTGGCCGGGAAGAATGTCCAAATCTATTCCCTTAAGGATTTCCTTGTCCCCTATACGGGCGTGCAAATTGCGTATTTCCAGCAGTTTATCCATTTTTCCTATAGAGTTTCATCCAGGTGGCCAGAGACCACAGGCCATTGATCAGATACAGGGCGCAGACAATAGGCATAAAGACGTTGCCTACGCTCAGGTGCAGGATAATCTGGGTAACGTTCACCGCCAGCCACACCAGCCAGCAATCCCACTTCTTGAGGGAAGAGAGCAGCTGAGCCAGCAGGATGAGGGCCGTAACCACAGAATCCAGGTAAGGGTGAGGGTCTGCCGGGAAGAGCGCATCCAGCAGCCAGCCCCAGGCAAAGGCCACCAGCAGCACGCCCAGCAGGCAGATGACGCGCTCCTCGCCGGAAAGCATACTCACCCGCAGGGCGTGGTGGTCTTCCGAACTGCGCTCGGAGCTTTTGGGATGCGTCCAGCGATAGTGCCCCAGGATATTGATGGCCAGGGACACCGGCTGCAGCAGCAGGTTGGCATAGAGGTTCTTGTTCCAGAATAGGAGGAACAGGGCAGCCGTATAGAGGTAGCCCACCCAGAAATTGTATTTGGAATTGCGTCCGGCCAGGAACACGCAGAGGAGTCCCAGCACCGAGCTCGCCAGATCTATCAGCAGCACCGGTCGGCCTGCCAGGTCAAAGAGAATAATATCAAGCCAATCTAAGTTCATCCTACAGATCCTTCAAGTGATACCTGTAACAGTTTTTGCGCCTCAACAGCAAATTCCATCGGCAGACGGGAAAGGACTTCCCGTGCATACCCGTTCACGATTAGGCCTACGGCTTCTTCCGGGCCGATTCCCCTCTGGTTGCAGTAGAAGAGCTGATCCTCCGATATCTTGGAGGTGGTGGCCTCGTGCTCCACCGTGGCGCTGGGGTTCTGGGACTGGATGTCCGGGAAGGTGTGGGCGCCGCAGCGGGAGCCGATCAGGAGGCTGTCGCACTGGGAATAGTTGCGGGCGTTCTGCGCCCCTTTGGCCATCCTCACCAGGCCGCGGTAGCTGTTCTGGCTCACGCCGGCCGAGATGCCCTTGCTCACAATGCGGCTCTTGGTGCCCCGGCCCAGATGGATCATCTTGGTGCCGGTATCGGCCTGCTGGTGGTTGTTGGTAACGGCCACCGAGTAGAACTCCGAAGAGGAATAATCTCCTTTTAATATGGTAGAGGGGTATTTCCAGGTGATGGCCGACCCCGTCTCCACCTGTGTCCAGGAAAGGTGAGAACCGTCTCCCTTGCAGATGCCGCGTTTGGTAACGAGGTTCAGGATGCCTCCCTTGCCGTCGGCGTCTCCGGGGTACCAGTTCTGCACGGTGGAATATTTGACGTCGGCCCCTTTTTCCACGATGATCTCCACCACGGCGGCGTGCAGCTGCTGCTCGTCCCGCATCGGGGCTGTGCAACCTTCCATATACGAGACGTAGGAGTCTTCATCGGCCACGATGAGCGTGCGCTCAAACTGGCCGGTACCCCGGGCGTTGATGCGGAAATAGGAGGATAGCTCCATCGGGCAGCGGACGCCCTTGGGAATATAGCAGAAGGAGCCGTCGGAGAAGACGGCCGAATTGAGGGCGGCGAAATAGTTGTCTGAGGAGGGGACCACGGTGGCCAGGTACTTACGCACCAGGTCCGGATGGTCTTTTACGGCTTCGGAGAAGGAGCAGAAGATGATGCCTTTTTCCGCCAGGGTCTTTCTGAACGTAGTAGTAACGGACACGGAGTCGAAGACGGCATCCACGGCCACTACGCCGGCCAGCACGTCCCGTTCCTTCAGGGGAATGCCCAGCTTGTCGAAGGTTTCGGCCAGCTTGGGGTCTATTTCCTTGGGGCGATCCTTGTCCTTCTTGGGGGCCGCGAAGTAGATAATGTCCTGAAAATCAATCTCCGGCATATCCAGATGGGCCCAGTCCGGCTGCGGCATGGCCTGCCACTTGCGAAGGGCGTCCCAGCAGCCACTGCGGCTCTTCCTTCCGGGCCGATATCATCCGCACGATGTCCTCGTTCAGCCCTTTCGGGATGAACTCCTGCTCCACGTCCGTTACAAAGCCTTCCTTGTACTCTCCGGAAGTGAACTGCTGAATGATATCTTCTGCCATAAGAGGACAAAGATAATACTAAAGCGCCAAATCCACAAGCACAATGGCGGCCATGGCTTCTACGATGATCGGTGTCCGGAGGGCGAAGCAGGCGTCGTGACGGCCGGGGATACCGGCCTTGGCGATGCTGGCGGTGGGCTTGAAGGCCACACGGAACACTACGGGATTGCCGTTGGTGATGCCGCCGTTCACGCCACCGGCGTGGTTGGTTACAGGCGGCTGAGGGTGCTTGTGACGGCCACAGCAGTGGTGGCCTTCCTCATGGTCATGCTCACCGTGGCACTGGCACTCGTGACCTTCCTCGTGCTCTCCTCCGTGGCAGCAGTGATGCTCCTCACCCTCCTCGTGGTGGTGTCCACCGCAGCACTCGTGCTCCGGGAAGGGATCATTGTGCTCGGAGCCCTTCATGGCCGAGGCGGCAAAGCCATCGCCAAAAAAATGGCGTGGGCCATCTGGCTTTCCACACTGTTCCAGAAAGGCTCTCCCAGGCCGATGGGAAGCCCTTCCACGGTGCATTCCACCACGCCGCCCAGGGAATCCCCTTCGGCCTGCGCGGCCTTCAGGGCTTCCGGCCACTGGGCCGCGTCCTGGATGCCGCCCACGGCTACCAACTGCGCGTGGAACTTGGCAAAATAGAGCATCTTTTTGGCAATGACGCCGGCGGCTACCACGCCCAGGGTAATGCGTCCGCTGAAGTGGCCACCGCCACGGGGATCGTTGAAGCCCCCATATTTGAGGTTGGCCGTGAAGTCTGCGTGACCGGGACGGGGGTGCTTCCGGAACTGCTCGTAGTCTTCGCTGCGGGTGTTTTCGTTCTTGAAGAGGATGGTGAGCGGAGCGCCGGTGGTGTGTCCCTCATACACGCCGCTTACGATTTCCGGCTCATCGGCCTCCAGACGGGGGGTGGTGCCCAGCGCGCCGGCCTTGCGGCGGGCCAGATCCTGGGTGAAGTCCTCCACGCCAAGCGGAATGCCCGGAAGGACACCGTCTACCGTAACACCGATTCTCTCTCCGTGAGATTCTCCAAAAATGCTTACGCGAAATTTATTGCCAAAAGTGTTCATAGCTTATCAAATAATTCGTTGAATGTGGGGAAGGACTTGGCCACACAGGCGGTATCGTCTATTTCTACAGGGCTGTCGGCCCCCAGGGAGGCCACTTTGAGGGCCATCACCATCCGGTGATCGGCGTGGGAGGCATAGCGGCCACCCTTAAGCAGTTTTCCCTGAAGGATGCGCTGGGTAAGGCCCATTCCCTCAATGGTCATCTCGTCCTCTTCTATCCTGACCGGGACGCCCATCTGCGAAAGCATCTGCTCGATGGCGGCGGCGCGGTCCGTTTCCTTGTGCTTTAGGCGCTCTACGCCCAGGATGCGGCTCTTGCCGGGGCAGAAAGCCGCCAGAACAGCCACCATGGGGAAGAGGTCCGGGCAGTTGTTAAGGTCTGTCCGGAAGGGACTCAGCGGGGCGCGACGCACATGGATGGGACCGCCGGGGCTGTCCAGCTGGGACATGCTGGCGCCGGCTTCCATGAGGATGTCCATGATGGAAATATCGGCCTGAAGACTCTCTGTATCAAGACCTTCTACCTCAATGTCCCCGAAGATGGCTCCGGCCACCAGGAAGGGTGCGGCGCCGGACCAATCGGCCTCTATTCCAAAGTCGGCCGCCTTGTAGCGCTGGCCTCCCTTGATGTGGAAGTTGACGCCGGTGCAAAGGGCCCAATCCTGCGTTTCCAGAAAATCGTCTCCTCCTTCCATCTCGGAATTCATGCGGATGCCAAACTTTTTCAGGACATCTACCGTGATAAAAAGGTACGGAATGCTACGCGGATCGTGAACATAGAGGGCCGATTTTTCCTCGCAGAGGGGCAAGGCGGCGAGCAGTCCCGAAATGAGCTGCGAACCGCCCTTGCCGGAGACATCGGCCCGGCCGGCGATGAGGGGTCCGGAGACCCTCAAAGGGAGGTAACAATCTTGTTTCCTTTCGTTGCTGCCTTCCGGATAAAGACGGACGCCAAAAGACGCCATAATGTCGTGAGCGCTTGTCAGAGGCCGGTTCAAGAGGGTTTTTTCCCCTGAAACAAGCACTTGATTTTTTGAAACAACCGATAAAATGGGAATAATAAGCCGTGTCAAAAATCCGGATTCTCCGCAGTGCAAGTCGCGCAAATCCAGGCATCCCGGCGTGGCGCCTATTCCAGAAATAACAATTTTGTTGCCGTCTGTTTTGACTCCTGCGCCCAGCGATTTTGCCACTTTCAGTGCGCTTTCGTTGTCTCCGCAGGGCGTATAACCGGAAAGGTGCGAGGTTCCCTCTGCCAGGGCGGCGGCAATGATGGCCCGCTGGGCAAAACTCTTGGAGGAAGGCATGGGGAGGGCTTCGGTCTTTACAAACCGGAATCCCTTGTACACCGTCTCTTTCATTTCTTCCCACGTCCACTGGCCGGGGGCGGTGGCGTCATCCGGACTCAGGCAGGCATACGTGAAGGGGGCGCCATGGCGAAGGGCATCCAGACGGGAAGCCTTGCCGGCCTCTCCCATACAGAAGGCCACCAGCGTGCCGGGCTCGGCATCCTGATACAGGGCTGCTACGGTGGCATTATCGGCCTCAGAGGTGGCTGTAGTAACTATTTTCACCACTTCTCCGCCGAAGGTGCGGGCCCTTTCCGCAAGGGACTGCAGCACTTCCAGAGAAGGGGTTCCGTTAAAATCGTGGTAGGAGCGGATGAGCACGGTGCCGTATTCCCGGCAGGCCTCGCGAATGCGGCGGCCGATGGCGGCAGGCGCCTCCATCTCCAGATCGGCATATTTGGCTCCGGAACGGATGGCCAGCTCCAGCAGCTGCGCGGCCTGGGATTCTTCGCTGAGGCGGCAGGTGGCGATGAGCGGAACGTCTGAATCGGCAAACAATTCCTCTATCTCTTCGTCTTCCAGGGCGCAGCGGTCCAGGCGGATTTCCGCCATCTCTACCGTTCTCAGGATTTCCAGAATTTCCTGATACTCTTTATTTTGAATGCTAACGCAAATCATCCATCACTTCCTTTACACTCATTTCCTTGATAACTACCCGGCCGGGGGCTTCCGGCAGGATCCACTTCACCCGGCCTTCGGCGGCCTTTTTGTCCAGCGCCATAGCGGCCTCCAGGCTTTCCAGCGGGTAAGGGCACTCCGTGGGAAGGCCCAGGCTCTCAAAGTCTTCTTTCAATTTCTTTTCCAGTCCTTTCCGGGCCAGGCCGATGCGCTCTGAAAGGCGGGCGGCCAGGAGGATGCCCACCGCCACGGCCTCTCCGTGGTGGATGTCTTCTCCCCCCTCCTGCGCTTCGTGCTCGATGGCGTGGCCGAAGGTATGACCCAGGTTCAGCCAGGCGCGGATGCCGTGCTCCTCTGGGTCCTGCGCTACGATATCGGCCTTGATCTGCGCAGCGCGGGTAATCAGGTCCTGCGTTACGCCCGCAAGGGCCTGCTCATAGGCCTCAGCGTCGCCGATGAGGAAGGTTTTGAGCAGTTCGGCCTGCCCGGCGCGGAATTCGCGGGGCGGAAGGGTTTTCAGGACATCGGCACAGAGGAAGGTGTATTCCGGCATCCGGAAAGCCCCCAGCATATTCTTGTAGCCGTCCAGGTTCACGCCGGTTTTTCCGCCGATGGCCGCATCTACCTGTGCAAGGAGCGTCGTGGGCAGGTTGGCATAGCGGATACCCCGCTTGTAGATGGCCGCCGCAAAGCCGGTCATATCCGTAGTGATGCCGCCGCCGACAGCCAGAAGGAAGGCCTTCCGGGAGGCCCCGGCTTCCAGCAGCTTTCGGCACAGCGCCTGAACGGTCTCCAATGTCTTTAGCTTTTCAGAGGTCTGAAGGCCGATGGCCTCCCGGACAGGCAGGGCCGCCTGCACCTCCCGGGCTACGGAGGCCACGTTTACGTCGTAGACTATATAGAGTTCCGGTTCTTCCTTAAGGAAGGCGGCCACATCGGCCATATGGGCAATTCCCTTGATCATAGACTGCAAAGATACGCCAAATAATCCGCAGTTACCAGTCTATTTCCACCGGCACGCCGTCCGGCGAATTGGGGAAGCGCAGGAAGACGGTCCGGCTGGCTGCGTCCCAGCTGGCAGGGCACTCGGCACCATTCACCAAAACCTTCACAGGAGGGGCCGGGAGAAGAATTCTGGTCACATTCCAGGTTTCGGCCGGGCCCTTGCACACATAGGAGAAACGGTTCCGGCTTTTCTTCTCTTCGTACGCCCGGCTGGCCGCCGCCAGGATTTTGGGTGCCTTGCCGGCCTTGGCCACATCATAGAAAAAGGCCTGGGTGCCGGGGGCTATTTCCCGCTGGGAATAAACGGGAAGGGCCGGGTCAAAGAGGTCTATCAGGCAGCCTTCCTCCACCACTGGCCGCGCCTTCCTTTCGTCCAAAGCAGCCACAATGCGGTAGGGGCCACGGTCCACCTGCAAGGGTTGGGAATACAGGGGTCCCACCAGGCTCTCCATCGCCCGTCGGAGGATGTCTTCGCCTTCTTCCGTAAGCACGAAGTCCCTCGGGTCCTGCCTCAGGATATACACAAGGCCTTTTCCATAGGAATAAATGCCCACCGGAGCTCCAGCCTCCATTTCCATCAGGGAGAACAGATGATCGGCCGGGGCCGCATAGGAATTCTCTCCGGTATTCCACCATTCCTGCACGCTCTGGAAGGCGTCCGTGTCTGTTCCGCAGTAAAGGAGCTTGCCGCCGCGGGCTACCCAGTCGGCCAGATGCGTATGCGCTTCCGGGGCCATCGGCTTCATATTGGAATACGTCATCAGAAGCACGCCAACCCCCTCCAGGGCCTTTTTATAGCCCAGGTTTTCCATATGCACAATCCCTACGCGGTGTCCCCATTTGAGCACGGGCAGGGCCAGGCCGAAGAAGTCCGACAGGTTCTCGTCCTCGTTCTGGAACATCAGGGAATTGGACATCAGGACGGCATAGCGGGAGGGAATGCGCTCCCCCTTGGGCATCTGCTGCAGGGCGTTTGTCATCACCTGCATCATCGAAGCGAAATCCGCCGGGATGCGGCACTTCTCCTCTCCTCCCGCCTTCACGGGATACGGCCTTTCGTAGATGCGCTCCGGCCAGGGCATAATCTCGTAGCGGTTCACCTCCGGATACAGGAGCTGGGCCGTGAAGGTGGCCTGGTAGTTACGACGGAAGTCTTCCCAGTCCCGCGTGGCGTCTTCGATGGGGTCTGTGAGGAAAAAGAGCTCCCGGCCGGTGGGGGCCGTCATAGAGCTCATACAGCCGTATTCCAGGAAGGCCGATTCAAAGACGCGCTCTTTGAGGACGCCACGATAATAATTGGGGGAACGGGAGGTTCCCGTCCACACCTGTGCAATGTAGCCGTCCATACTCTCCATCGAGGCCAGGGAAGCTTCCGGGCTCACAATCTGCCATTTGGTATAGTTGATTAGGGAGTGGGTGGGGACGTAGCACTTGATGTCCCGGCCCAGGCTGCGGCCATACTCTTTGGCATAGGTGAAGGCTTCGTCCAGGGCCCTGTAGTAAAGATGATATTTGAGTTTCTGTGCTAAGTACGTGGCCTCCGGGCTCTCGTCCTTCGGACGCCAGGGGGTGCCGTAGAAGGCTTCCCATTCGCGCTTGAAAGCCTCGGAATACCCGGCCCGGGACCAGAACTCCGGCTCTTCCAGGTAGATGTGGTCCACTCCGGCATCAATGACGGGCTTGATGTGGCGCTCCTTGAAATACTGCAGGTAGTTCAACGTTGGAACGATGTAGGGCACGTTTTTCCCGTGCCAGATGGTGTCCCCGGAGGCTTCCATCTGCCCTTCGTCCCAGTGGGTGCGGCCATCCCACTCTCCGGTGAAATAATCCTGGTAACCACCCCAGGCGATGCCAGTCATAAACTGGGTTTCATAGCCTCTTTCCCGCCAGGATTGCAGCCGCTCCTGCAGGCTTCCCGGCGCTCCCACGCCGTATACCATCACGGCATCGGCCCGGTTGTCCAGGGTGGGCCTGAAGCCCTGAGAGGACTGGAAAGTGGTTTTCACGCGGTCTTGAACGGGGCCGGCACACGAGACCAGCAGCAGCAAAGGAAGGAATAAACGGCGCATACTCTTGATTTTGTTGCAAGTTAGTAATTTTTACCGTATTTTTGCAGTCCCATCAGCCCGGATGGCGGAATTGGTAGACGCGCTGGACTCAAAATCCTGTGGTAGCAATACCGTGCGGGTTCGATTCCCGCTCTGGGCACACCGCCGAAACCTCCAGAAGATTCTGGGGGTTTCGTTTTTGCCAGCAGCGCTTACGGTGTTTCCATAAAAAGTTCGCTCTTGATGTAAGCGACGTTGTCTGCGGCAAATTCGTAGCCTTTGGAGCCCGGGCGGGCCACTTTCAGATACTTCTCGTACCACTCCAGGGCCTTGGCATATTCCTTTTTCTGCTGATAGCAGTAGGCAATGGTGGAAAGGGCCGATATGAACTTGGGATTGTACTTATAGGCCTCCCGGTAGTGCTCGATGGCCTTGTCCCAGGAGTCCTGGCGGGTATAATAGCCCAGCCCGTACTGCTGGTGGATGCGGGAGAGAATCTGCGGATCCGGTTGAAGCATTTCCATAGCCTTCTCCAGCCAGGGAACCACATCCTTCTCAAAGGAGCGGTAGGCTTCCTGCTTGACGGCGGCAATGGAATACGCCAGATTCACGTCGCTGGAATCTATCTGCCAGGCGGAGAGCAGTTCCTGTTCGGCCCGGTAGATAACAAGCGTATGCCAATAGCTCTGGCCCAGGTAATAGTGGGTGGAGTAGCTATCGTTCCCCACCTCTTTCTGCCGCTGAAATATCTGTATGGCCGGTTCATATTCCTCTTTGGAGTAGTGGGCCAGGCCCCTCAGCGGGGCAATGGTGGTGTTGTCGGGGTCTTCCGAAAGGAAGGGTTCGCTAAGGCTTATCGCCCCGTCGTAATCCCCTTTCCCAAGGAGAATGCCCATCGCCTTGGAAAGGGTTGCCTCGCTGCGAGGCTTTAGGGCCAGGGCACGCCGATAATACCACAGGGCCGAATCTGTCTGCTCCATCTGACGGAAGGCATCTCCGATATAGCTCACAACGGCCGGAATGGAGTCCTGCCTCAGGACGGCCTGCCCTGCCACTATGCTCTGGGGATACGCTTTCAGCCGATAGCTGATCTGCATCAGCCGAATCTGGTAGAGAATATTGTCCGGCCGAAGGAGGGAGAGCATCCCGTAGGTTCCGGCGGCATCTTCCAGGTTTCCGCTCTGGAAGTGGCAATCGTAGATACTTTTCAGATAGCGTGCCTGTGCCAGCACGGAATCCCTGTGGGCGGTTTGCGCAGCAAGGGGGAGAACTGCTGCGAACCACAAAAGAAGAATAGTTAATCGTTTCATAGGTACAAATATAGCAGAAAAACGTATATTTGTAAAAAATTGATAACTATGAAGAAAACCCTTATCCTGGCCATTGTGGGTCTGTTTGCTTTTGTTCACTCTGCCAGCGCACAGTTCTATGTGGGCGGCTCTTTCCATATCAACAGTCGGCTGGCCGATGAGAAGAGTATGTATGTCGGCTTTTCGCCGGACCTGGGCTACACCCTGGGAGACTGGTGCTTCGGCTCGGTCCTGGAGCTGGCTGTACAGGACGGAAGTGCCGCTTTTAGGGCTACGCCTTATGTAGAGTATTATTTCTGGCATTCCGGCCCCGTGTCCTTCTTCGTGGAAGGAGGCGTGGGACTAAACTGGGACAGAGGTTTTTCCTACAATCCGTATGTGGCGCCGGGCATTCTCAGACCACTGGTCCGTGCTGGGGCATATCGGCCGGCTGGGGTATGATTCGCTGACCAAATCGCTGGAATTCAGCCTCTCCAAAGCCGCCAGCCTGAGCCTCGGGCTCTATTACTCCTTCTAACCCATTCTATGACAGTAAAGCGAACTTTCCTTCTGGCCGGGACCCTGCTCCTAACAGGCTGCGGCTACCGCGCCCCGCTGTACCAGTCCTATATCCCCGAGGTAAAGGATACCACGGAGTATCCCGGCGTCCGGCTGGCGTACAAGGAGCTGGCGGCCCTGATGGAAAAGGACACCGGACTGGAGCCCACGCAGGGGAATACCGTAACCCTGTTTCCGGACGGCCGGCAGAAATGGAACATCCTCAAGGAAGACCTTGAATATGCCGAAAAGGCCATCTACATAGACCACTACCGTTTCTGCACAGATTCGGCCGGAACCCTAGTTGAAAACATCCTGAGGGAAAAGGCCCGGGGCGGGGTGGACGTCCGCATCATCCTGGACAAACCCGCCAACAAAAAAGAGCATCTGGAAGAGTTGTCCACCCTGAAAGAAGATGGAGTAAAGCTGGATCTTTTCCATCGGCCCGTTATGCTGCTGGACTATGTGGGGGCCAACCTGGCAACCCATCGGGACCACCGGAAGATTCTGCTGATTGACGGCCAGATCGGTTACGTGGGCGGCCGCAACATCCAGGACGAGTACTTCTTTGACTGGAGAGATGCCGATATCCGTATCACCGGCCCCGCCGTGGCCCACCTCTCTTCCGTCTATGAAGAAAACCAGGACCGCGTGGCTCCCCAGCTGGGCCCCCTCTATGTGGAAAAAGACCTGAAGAAAGCGGCCCGGATGGACAACCTGCCGGAAATGACGCAGTTTTCGGACGTAACCGTGCAGATTATTCCGGACTCTCCGGACGACAAGGTGCTCCCCCTGAGGAACTGCTTCGAATGGGCCCTGTACAGCGCCAAAAAGTACTTCTGGTTCTATAACCCCTACACCCCGCCGCCGGCATCCACCCTGCAGGCCCTGAAGGACGCGGCCCTCCGCGGGGTAGACGTTCGCTGGATAGTGCCAGACAACAACGACATAGAAATAATGAAGGGAATGGGAGAGTCTATGTACAAGGACCTCCTGGAGGCCGGCGTCCGTATTTACGAATGGCTGGGACCCGTGATGCACGCCAAACAGTTTATGATGGACGACTATCTGCTGGGGGTTGGCAGCGCCAATATGGACAACCTGAGCTTTTTCCTCAACTACGAGGTGATGACCCTGGTGTATGACGAAAACACCACGCACCACGCCGCCAATACCTTCCTGTCCGAATTGGAAGAACACTGCGAGAAGATTACCCTGGAAGAAGTCCGTAACTGGGGCTTCTTCCGGAAACTCCGCAACTGGGTCGTCCGCTTCCTGGCCGGTTCCTTAACCTAGAACATATTGAAGGCGGCTCCCTGGGCGCGACGGCTGTGCTGCGCGTTCATCTTGCCGAAGTTCCACTTGACACCGATCAGGAAATACCGGCCCATCACCAGCCGATAGGTATCTTCCTGGTAGTTGGCCGTAATGGTGTGGGTCAGGTTACGCGTCTGGTTCAGGATATCCTTGAGCTGGAGGCTCAGGTTGAAAGCGCCGATACTCTTGGTGATGCTGGCGTTCCACTGCAGTTCCGGCCGGTTGAAGCCTTCGGCATAGCCCCAGTACCTCTGGTAACCCAGGTCTGTCTGGAACTCAAACTCGTGTTTGGTGGTGTAGGAGCCATCCACATAAACCCGTCCGGAGAAGGTGTTCATATTGGCTTCCGGCTTGTTGGAATAGCGGCCCAGGCGGCTGGAGGCGCTCACGCCGGCCCTCACGGAATAGTGGTCCTGGTTTAGGCGGACGCTCACTCCCAGGCTGGGGTTATAGGTTTGCGTAGTGGATTCCGCAAAACCGCTCTTTCCGCTGTAGAAACGGTCTCCGGCGGCATTTCCCCAGAAATCGGCCATAAACTCGGAATAATTGAACTTATCCTTGTCCAGTCCGGGAAGAACGCCCTGTGCCAGGTAATTGGTATAATTGCCGTAGGCAAAATTGCCATTCAGGCTCAGGGTCCAGATTTTTTTGGAATCCAGCGGCGTAGTGTAATTGGCCGAAAGGGTCAAATTCACGGAAGGCTTCCTCACGTTCACGGGAATGCTGTACAGGATGCCTTTCCCGTCGAACCAGGAGGCATTGTTCACCTGGTTGGAATTGAACGTGCCGAAGAAGTAGAGCATCAGGTTGGAGAACTTGGCGGGATTGCTCAGGGTCCAGTCGGCAAACAGATAGGTTTGCGTGTAAGATTTGAGGTTCACATTACCCACGCTCATCCGGGACGGATCCGAGATGTTCAGCGCCGGAAGCATCCGGTTCCCGGAGGGCTTTCCGCTGGAAGTGCTGGCCGATATCTGCAGGCGGCTGGTGCCCTTGGAAAACACAAAGACCGCATTGGGCATCACCAGCCAGTCCCATTCTCCCTTTCCGGCCGTAGCCTCTATTCCATAACTCTTGGAGAAGGTCTCGTTGAGCACTCCTGCCACATCCGTTCCGAGGCCCACATAAGATTGTTTGGCAAAGGTATAACGCACCATCAGCCCATACTGGTGCCGGAAGTAATTGTTCCGGCTTTCGGTGGAATAATAGTCGTTCCGGCCGGCCGCGTCGAAGGCATCGCGGAGGCTGCTGCTCTGGGACAGATTGTAAGAAGCATTGAAACGGGCGCTCCATTTTTCTCCCAGGGGTTCGTTGTACTGCAGCGAAGAACTGTTGGAGAAAGACCGGCCGTTTCCGTTATAGGTAAGAGCCCTCAGATCCTCTCCTCCAATATAATACAGGGAAGAGTTTTCCTGGCTGTCCGACCCGCTGGTACGGTAACTCAGGTTGGTTCCCAGCCGCAGGCTTCTCCCCTTCTTCCCGCCTATATCCCGGAAGGTTCCATCGGCCCCGATTCCGGCACTCTTGGACGAGGACAGGCTATGGGTAAACCGCTCCGAACGGTTGATTTCCAGCTGTTCCCGGAGGGTTTTCGAGGAGCCCGTGGAGGTGGCGTCGGCCCGGGAATAATTGAAGGAAGGGCGCACGTGGAACCAGAAATTTCCGTTTTCCTTCTGGAATTCCAGGTTGGTTCCAACATTGTGCTCGATGCGCCTTCCGCCGTTGTCCTGGGTAGAGACCAGGTCTCCATCGGCCTGGAAAGTGGTACGCTCCGAGCGGGAGCCCGACTGCGAATCTCCGAATTTGTAATTGGCTCCGAAAGTGGTTTCCACGTTCTTGATACGGGAGGTGTTGAAGTTCAGGCCCGCCTGCGCTGCCGTAGAAAGGCCCCGGTCCAGATAAGAGTTGGCCAGGCTCTCCATTTCAATATCGGCGTCCCCGTCCAGGCGGATAAAAATAGCTCCATCGGAGGCCTCCACATTCTGTCCGTTGGCGATGAGGGTAAGCTGGTCCTTCTCCGAATAGGCCGATACCAGGGCATTCCCGCTGTACAGCAGGCCGCGGTTATCCCTCAGCTTATCTTCTTCATTCTTGGGAACCAGCGTGGCGCCGGCATTCAGGCCCACATTGCCGAACCATCCTTTCTCGTATTCTTTCTTGAGGGCCACGTCCAGCACCTTTTCCCGCTGGGTGTCCTGCACGCCCGTCGCCCGGGCGCTTTCAGAATCGCGGTCTATCACGCGGATTTTGTCCACGATGGAGGCGGGGAGGTTATTGAGGGCCGTGGACTGGTCGTTGAAGAAGAAGGTTCGGCCACCCACCGTGAGCTTGTCAATCTCCTGTCCGTTGAACTTCACCTTGCCGTCTTCGGTAATCTCCATACCCGGCATACGCTTGATGAGGTCCTTGAGCATATCGTTGGTACCCACGCGGAAGGAAGAGGCCGAAAATTCCACCGTATCCTTCTTCACCACCACGGGGTTGCCCACATCCGAAACCACCGCCGCCTTCAGGAACTGCTCGTCCTGCTGCAGCTTGATGGTACCCATCTCCACCTCGCTGTCCCGGAAATAGCGCGTCTTCACAAAAGGCTTGTAGCCCATCATCTCCACGCGGAGGACATAGTTACCAAACGGCACCTCTTCCAGTTTGGCAACGCCCTTGTCGTCTGTAAGGGTGAAGTTGGAGATGGTGGTGTCCTTGGCCGGAATCACATAGAAGGAGGCGTAGGAAATGGGCTCGTTGGAGAGAGAGTCCACCACCGTGGCCTTGATGGTGGCCATACGGTCTACGAACATATTCTCGTTGAGGATGACAATCTGCGCCCGGGCCGACAGGCCCAGAAGAAGAAAGAGGGATAAGACCAGGATTTTTTTCATGAGGACGTCTTGTTTCTTTGTTGGTACGTTTTATTTCTTGACAAAGCGCTGCACCAGGGTGGCGGCCACCAGGTTGCCCGTGGCGTTGATCACCGTGGCAGGGATATCGCAAAGGGTGCCGATAATCATCAGGGAGGCGGCAAAGGAGGGGTCTATGCCCAGGACGGCGCAGATGAGGAGTTCTCCCGTCATTCCTCCCACGGGGATGGCGCCCACGACGGCACTTTGCAGCACCGAAAGGAGAATAATCAGGGCCGACGCCCCTATTCCTGCGGGTGTGATGCCGAAAAAGTAAAGGGCGAACAGGATCTTCGCGAGGGCGTTGATGACGGAGCCGTCCTTGTGCAGGTTGGTGCCCAGGGGGATAACCCCGTCGGCAATCTGGTCCTCAACGCCCAGCCGGCGGGCCGCCGTCATATTCACCGGCATACAGGCCGCGGAAGAGCAGGTGCCGGCCGCCGTGGCCACCGAGGGAATCATTTCCTTCCAGAACTTGCCCAGGGGGATGCGGCAGTAAAGGGCGCAAAGCGTATAAAAGACAATCAGTATAACCGCACAGGCCGTGCTCATCACCAGGAAAATCTCCAGATAGCTGCCCATAATCTGCCCGCCCAACTGGCCGATGGTGTCTGCAAAATAGCACCCGATGCCGATGGGGGCCAGTTTCATCAGCACCTCCATCATCTTCATAAAGACCTGGCTTCCTTCGCCCACCAACTTCTCAACCGTAGGGACTTTCTGCCCGAGAAGGGCCACCGCCAGGCCGAAAAGAGAAGCAAAGACGATAAGGGGAAGAAGGTGTTCCCGGGACAGCAGAAGCGGAAAATCATTCACGGAAAAAGCGCCCACCAGGGCGTCTCCGATATGAACTTCTTCATCCAGGAAACCACCGGAGAAGGAAATCTCTCCTCCCTGGCCCAAAACCGCGGCGAAGGGATTCCAGACGCTCATCAGGCCGAAGGTGAAAATGCCGGTTATCAGGGACATCGCCAGGAACACACCCAGGGCCGTTCCCAGCACCCGGCCGATGATTCCGTTCTTTTTCAGAACCACCAGGGACTGGGCCACCGAGAAAAAGACCAGCGGCACCACCAGTACAAAGACCAGGTTCAGGAACAGATTCCCCACCGGGCGGAGCACGGCGGCGTCTTCTCCCAGAGCCACGCCCAGCACACCCCCAACCGCCAGTCCGGCCAGAAGAAGCAGGGTGGATCCGTAGTTTTTCACAAAGGAATTCATAAACCTTTCACTACTAACCGCCACAAAGTTACAACATTTATGCAAAACTCACTATCTTTGAAGAAAATTCATCATTATGCACGTTCGTTCTTACCTTATCGGCCTGGCTTCCATCATCCTGGCCGCCTGCCATCCTTCCTCCCCCAAGCCCACCGGCTGCAGCCTGCCGGACAACGGATGGCTGTTTCTCGGGAATACCCCTTACACCCTGAACACCCGCGTGGAGGCCGCGCCCGGCCCGGCCAGCTTCTGCCTGGTTACGGATCTTTCCTTGATGGGAGAGCCGGAAGTTGTTTTTTCGGCCGATGCTACCGTGGCTCCGGACAGCACCCTCACCGTGGAGCTGGGCAACCTGGAACCCGGCTTTTACCAGGTACGCCTGCGGGATTCCATCCGCTTCAATATCGGCATCCGGCCCGAGGATGTCCTTTCTCTTCCGGACGCCCAGCCGGATTTTGACGCCTTCTGGGAGCAGACATTTGCAGAGTTGGAGACCATTCCCCTGGAGCCGGAATGGGTTGAGATTCCTGAATTCTCCAATGAAATCCGTACCACCTACGACGTAACCTACCCTTCCCTTGGCGGGGCCACGGCCGGCTGCTCCATCTGCATCCCCAATGCCCCCGGAAAGTATCCGGTATACATCCAGTATATGGGCTACGGCGCCCCCACCTTCCGCTTCGACCCTTCCGGAAACCCGGACCGCATAGACGTCCTGGTGAGCGTCCGCGGCCAGGGCATCTTTAAGAAAGCCTCCGAGAGCTGGGTAAGCCAGGGAATTGAAAGCAAAGAGACCTATTACTACCGCGGCGCATTCTGCGACGTCAAGCGCGCCGTGGAGTTCGTGGCATCGCTGGAAAAGGCCGACACCGATAAGATTGTCGCGATGGGCGAGAGCCAGGGCGGAGCCTTCACGGCCATCGCCGCCGCCGTAGACAAGCGCATCAAGGTGGCCTCGCTGGCCGTTCCTTTCCTCGGAGACTATCCGGACTATGCCAAGATTGTCTACTGGCCCGTGCACGAGGTGTTTGCCGAGGCCGACCGGCTGGAGATTCCGCGGGAAGACCTTTTCCGCACCCTTTCCTATTTTGATGTGAAAAATTTCGCCCCGCGCATCACCTGCCCTGTGATTATGGCTTTCGGCCTGCAGGATCCCACCTGCCCGCCGCACACCAACTTCTCCATTTACAACAACCTGGGGACCCGCGACAAGCGCTTTGTCTGCGTTCCCACCTGCGGTCACGCGATGTGGGAAGAAGCCGCCTGGCCGCCGGTCAGAGATGCTTTCCTATCGGAAAAGTTGTAAAAATTTTTTAAATTTGCGGACTTAATCATACGAACTATGCGGAGAGTCCTCTGTCTTATCCTTGTGGCGGTTCTTTCCCTCACCACCGCCTGCCAGAACAAAAGAGATAACTATACCGTCATCATTTCCCTGGACGGCAGCCGCTGGGACTATGCCGATTATTTCGACATGCCCTTGTTCGATTCCCTGGCTACGGTGGGCGTGAAGGCCCGGATGGAACCCTCCTTCCCTTCTTCCACCTTCCCCAACCACTACACAATGGCCACCGGCCTGGTTCCGGACCACAACGGTCTGGTGAACAACAGCTTCTGGAATCCGGAAACGAACCACGGTTACGCCATCAAAGACGCTGAAGCCCGTTTCGACCCCCGCTACTACCTGGGAGAGCCCATTTGGGTGACGGCCCAGAACCAGGGCGTCAAGTGCGGCGTGGTCTACTGGGTAGGCTCCGACATTCCCATCCAGGGCACCTATCCCACTTACTACCGCCACTGGGATGAGGTTCCCCACTGGAGTTTTGAAGAGCGCTGCGACGAAATAGTCCGTCTGCTGAGCCTGCCGAAAAAGGACCGTCCGCGTCTGGTAATGGGTTATTTTGACGAGCCGGACCACCAGGGCCATGTGCACGGCCCGATGTCTGTAGAATGCAAGGAGATGGCCGAGATGATGGACAGCCTGATGCACAGCCTGTACCTTCGCCTGAAAGCCCTCCCCATCGGCGATAAAATCAATTTCATCCTGGCCGGAGACCACGGAATGACGGATATCTCCCCGGAGCGTTTCATCGGCTGGTACGATGTGATACCCGAGGAATGGATAGAGCGCATCGTGGGCAATCTTCCCACTTCTATCTGGGTTAAGGAAGGCTACGTGGACAGCCTGTACAACCGCCTGAGCCAGGTGGAGCACCTGAACGTATGGAAGCACGGAGAGGTGCCCGAATACCTGCACTACGGAACGTCCAACCGTCTGGGAGACCTCATTGTGTCTCCGGATCTGGGCTGGCAGTTCAACTTCTCCCCTTCCAAGAGCAGGGGAACTCACGGCTACGACTGCAAGGAAACCGATATGATGGTGGCCTTCCGCGCCGTAGGACCAGACTTCAAGGTGGGCTACGAGGCCCCCTTCACGCCCGGAGAGCAGTCCTCTTTCCGCAACATAGACCTTTATCCCCTGCTGTGCGAACTGCTGGGAATCAAACCGGCTCCGGTAGACGGAACCCTGGATCGAATTCAAAATATTCTTCGTTAATATGAGCAATCATTTCACATTACCTTACGAAGGCGGGCTCATCGACAAGAACCTGCCGGCTGGAATTCTCCACACCTACGAGAAAATCTGGACCCACGTTTATCCGGAATCCCGCCCGGCTTCCTACGCCATTGCCGACATTATCTGTGACGCTATCCAGGCACACAAAGACGGTCTGTTCCGTTTGGGACTCACCACAGGAGCCACTCCCGTGTCCCTGTACAATGAACTGGCCCGCCGCTACGAGGCCGGTAAAATCTCTTTCAAGAACGTGGAGGTAGTCTCCATCGATGAATATTATCCTTCTTCGGCCGGTGGTGCCCAAAGCCGCAACCACCGTCTGCACGAGGGCCTGCTGGACAAGGTAGACATCCTCAAGGAAAACATCCACATCCCGGACGGCACCGTTCCCCCGGAGAAACTGGGAGAATACTGCGCCCAGTTTGACACGCTGGCCCGCAACCTGGACCTGCTGGTGATTGGCGTGGGCGAAAAGGGCCAGGTGGGCTTCAACGAGGCCGGCGCCAATGAGAAAACCCGCACCCGCACCGTACGCCTCTCCTACAACTCCCGCAAGCGCCAGTCTTCCAACTTCAATATGGACATCATGGCCACGCCGGACAAGGCCATCACGGTGGGTATCGGCACTATGCTCACGGCCAAAAAGATTGTCCTGATGGCCTGGGGTGAAGACAAGGCCGCGGCCGTGAAGGCCATTTCCGAAGGCCCCAGCACCACCGACTGCCCTGCTTCCCTGCTCCAGGATCACGACCACATCTCCTTCTACGTAGATGAGGCCGCCGCCGAGCAGCTCACCCGCAGCGTAGCTCCCTGGCTGGTGGGCCCCTGCGACTGGACGCCCAAGTTCATCCGCAAGGCCGTGGTCTGGCTTTGCGAGGTAACCGGCAAGCCCATCCTCAAGCTGACGGAAAAGGACTATCTGGACAACGGCCTCAGCGAACTGCTGGAAAAGGTGGGCAAGTTTGACAAGATCAACATAGACGTTTTCAACGACCTCCAGCACACCATCACCGGATGGCCCGGCGGTAAGCCCAATGCCGATGATTCCACGCGCCCCGTATCGGCCAAACCCTTCCCCAAGACGGTTCTCATCTTCTCCCCGCACCCGGATGACGATGTGATTTCGATGGGCGGTACGTTCATCCGTCTGGCCTCCCAGGGGCACGACGTACACGTAGCCTATGAGACTTCCGGCAACGTGGCCGTGCACGACGACGTGGTACTCCAGCATATGGACTGCGCCTTCCAGCTGGGCTTTGCCGACAAATTTGACGAGGTGAAGAAGCTGGTGGAAAGCAAGCGTCCCGGAGAACCCGAACCCCGCGCCCTGCTGGAAATGAAGGGTGCCATCCGCCGCAGCGAGGCCCGCGGAGCCGTCCGTTCCTTCGGCCTCAACGACAACACCAACGCTCACTTCCTCAACCTCCCGTTCTACGAGAGCGGCGGCATCAAGAAGAACCCCCGCACCCAGGCCGATGTGGACATCATCAAGGATCTGATCCGTCGCCTGAAACCCCATATGATCTTTATGGCCGGAGACCTGGCAGACCCTCACGGCACGCACCGCGTGTGCACCGAGGCTGCCCTGGAAGCTATGGAGCAGCTGAAGGCCGAGGGCAACGACTGGATCAAGGAAACCCACGTGTGGCTGTACCGCGGCGCCTGGATGGAATGGGAACTGGGCCGGGTAGATATGGCCGTTCCGCTAAGCCCGGACGAGGTTATCATGAAGCGCCACGCCATCTTCCGCCACCTGTCCCAGAAGGACATCGTTCCTTTCCCGGGTGAAGACCCGCGCGAGTTCTGGCAGAGGGCCGAAGAGCGCACCCAGAACACCGCCAGGCTGTACGACCAGCTGGGCATGGCCGAATACCAGGCCATTGAAGTATTCCTGAAACTGTACTAATTCCGTTAACTATGAAGATTATCATCCGCAACAATTCGAAGGAAGGCTCCCTGTGGGCCGCCCACTACATTGCCAAGCGCATCAACGAGAAGGCCGCCGTTACGGACAAGCCCTTTGTCATCGGCCTTTGCACCGGCTCCACGCCGCTGGAAACCTATGCCGAGCTCATCCGTATGGTTAAAGCCGGAGAGGTGTCCTTCAAGAACGTGATTTCCTTCAATATGGACGAATATGTGGGCCTGCCGGAATCCCATCCCGAGAGCTACCACAGCTTTATGCACCACAATCTCTTCGACCACATTGACGAGCCCAAGGAGAACATCCACATCCTCAACGGCAATGCCAAGGACGTAGAGGCCGAGTGCGCCGCTTACGAAAAAGCCATCGTGGACGCCGGCGGTTTTGACCTGTTCCTGGGCGGCGTGGGCGAAGACGGCCACATTGCCTTCAACGAGCCCTTCTCTTCCCTGCAGAGCCGCACCCGCGTAGTAACCCTTACCCAGGATACCCGCGAGGTGAATGCCCGTTTCTTTGACGGAGATCCCAACAAGGTGCCCGCCCAAGCCCTCACCGTGGGTGTAGCCACCGTGCTCAGCGCTAAGGAAGTAGTGATCCTGGCTTTCGGTTCCAAGAAGGCCCGTGCCCTCCAGGCCGCCATTGAAGGCCCTATGAGCCACTACTGCACCTTGAGCGGACTACAAAATCACCCCGCCGGAACCATCGTCTGTGACGAAAATTCCATCGGCGAGGTGAAAGTGTCCAGCTATCGCTATTTCAAAGCCGTCGAGGCAGCAGAGAGCTGATTGCCAAGGCCGATTGTATAGCCATTGCTGCGGAAGAATACGCGGTTGAAGCTATCGGCAATGATGACGGACGGACGGGCTCCTTCCAGAAGACCCTCCGAAGCCACTCCAAAGAGAGCCGTTGTGGGAAGTTTCCCATAGCGGCCTTCTTTTTCTTCCTTCTTCAGGCGCGCCAGGGACTCCTCGGAGGTGCACAGCAGGAGAATGGGACGTCCCCAGCTTTCCAGCTGCTCACGGGCGGCGGCCAGGTCTCTTAGCACGTGGTTGGTGGGTTCCTTTCCGGTGTCCAGGATGGCCAGTACATAGAAACCGCGGCCCACCTGGGAGAGGATGGAAACCTCCTTGCCGTCTACCTGGATCTTGCTTTCGGCATCAAAACTACCGATGACAGGCAGGGCGCCGGCTTCCTCGTTAATCTTGAGCTCTTCCACGGTTTCCTTCCCTTCCTCAACGAGCAGGAAGCAGATGGTAACGGGGACAGAGCCGTCGGAAAGGCGGTTACCGGAAACCAGCAGATAGGTGCCTTCGTCCAGCGTGCAGCCGTTCTTGAAGGTGTGGGCCCAGTCGGTTCCGCCGCCCATGTCCACTTCGCCTTCATCAAAGGAGAGGAGCTGCGGCCGTCCGTCTACAATCTTGGAAAGGGTAAAATGAGTGTAATACTGCGGGTTCTCCACGGCTTTGATGGGCGAATAGGTGAGGCGGAGCGTTCCCTTGGGGTCATCTTTTCCGGAAGCGGCCTGGAGAGACTTCCAGTCTGCGCCCTCTTCCTTTACCTCCAGCACGCCGGTAACCGGGTTCTTGCGGGCTTCCTTACCGCGGGCACGCAGCAGCGAAACGGTGTAGATATCCAGCGAACGGGGATCGGCCAGTTTGCTCTTCCATACGGCTTCCGGAGACATGGGAATGTTCCAGGCGGTAGGGTCTTTGAGCACTGTAATGCCGTGCTGGGAGGCGTCTGAACCGGCGCCGGACTGGAAATAGCCATAATAATCGGTGAGGAATTCATTCTCCACGCGGGTTCCAAAGAACGGGTCGGCCGTGTAATAGGCCTGGAGCAATTCGGGGGTTATGTCGTGCAGGTCCTTGGTGCTGAGGGACTCCAGCACCTTTTCACGGCGCTCGAAGTTGCCGTTGGCGGCCAAAAATTCTTTCAGGGTCTGGGCATTGCCCCGTGCGTTCACAATGTAAGAGGCCACCTTGTCGTCATACCCTTGTTCCCGCACAAAAGCCAAGGCTTCTTCCTGCGTGGGGAAGGTGGCTTCGTAGGCGTGGCGGAGGGAGTCTTCGTAGGCAAAGCGCTTGTCGTTGGCGGCACGCTGCTCGGGAGTGACCTCGGGAAGTTTTACGTTCTCCGGAGGAGGCACAATATCAAAGGCCTTCTTGACGCCTACAGGAGAGGCATACTTATCCCCGGCATAGTACTGGAGCACGATGGTCGCTTCCTTATCCTTGCCGAAACTTACCTTGGTAAAGCCAAAGGAATGGCCCTTGGAAGCCCATACCAGCATATCTCCCAGGCCGGCGCTGGTGAAAGTGCGGCCCTCGGCGTCCGTATACTTGGAAACGGCCGGGTAGAATTCGGCATAATTGTAGATGCAGAAGTCTACGCGGGCGCCTTCCACGGGCTTGCCGGCGTCTTTATTGGGGGCGTCCGGAGACCAGACCACCTGGAAATCGATGCGGGCGGTCTTGGCGTAATTGTCAATGAGGTTCACCTCGGTGTAGTTGGGGCTATCCAGCACCACCTCTTCGGGGCCGTCGTATTTGCCAAAAACCTTGGTATGCATGAGCATGGCACGGGAGGCGGGAGCGTTGAACCAGCCCAGATTCAGTACGGGTTCGGGCTCGCAGGCGCCCAGGAAGTGCCACTCTCCGTCGGCCCAGGCCTCTACCCAGGCATGGTTGTCATCGGTGTGGGCCCAGCGGGGGGTATACACCTGGCGGGCCGGGATGCCCACGCTGCGAAGGGCGGCTACGCAGAAGGTCGACTGCTCTCCGCATCGGCCCAGGGCATTCTTCACCAGGTTCAGGGGCGAAGAGGTGCGGGCGTCGGAGGGCGTGTACGTCACTTTCTCGTGGCACCAGTGATTCACTTCCAGGATGGCGTCTTCCATGGAAAGCCCTTCAATCCGGGGCATCAGTTCCCGCTGGAAAACCACGCGGGAGCTGTCCAGGCTTTCGTTATTCACGCGGATGGGCAGCACAAAATGGCGGAATTCCCGCTCCGGGACATTCCAGCGGTTACGGGTTTCCAGGGCAGCCCGCACGTTCCGGAGGTAAAAGTCTATGGGATAATCCGTAACGTCAGCGACGGGCATATAGGCATAGAGGAACTCCAGGGCATCCTTCTCTTGGGCCGAGATGCCCTTGGGAAGAATCATGAACGACTTCAAGGCACCATCATTGGCCTCCATTCGGGCCTGATAGTCCTTTACATAATACTTTTCGTCGGTGCACGAGAGCAGCAGCAGGCTCAAGGCGCAAAGGCAAAACAGTGTTTTTTTCATATGTGATTAGAGTTTTTTGGCTAGGGCGGCAATCTTGGCGCCCATACCGATGGTATATCCTTGGGAGACGAAAACCACTTCGTCTTTCTGGTTTCCTACAAAGACCACGGGAAGCTGGCCTTCCCTTAAGCCGGCGCCTTTGATAATGGCGCTAAGGATGCTTCCGTCCGCGTTGGTGAGGAACTGAACGGTGGAAGGCAGGGTGCCGAAGCGGCCGTCTTCTATCTCGTGGTGCAGACGCTCCATCTGGGCATCGCTGGTGGCAATCAGGTAAATGGGCCTTCCCCAGGTTTCCAGGGCCTCCTTTTCGGCCGATAAATCATTGAGGACATGGTTGGTGGGCTCCAGTCCCACATCCAGCACGGCAGCGGCGTACCAGCCTTCCGAGGCCTTTTTGGGCAGAAGAGCGGCGGGGAAGCTGCCTTCCACCTTCACCTCTTCCAGCACGGTTTCAATGATCACGGGAACTGTCATCGGCTCTCCGGCCGTCACGTGGAAAAGCGTAACCGTTACCGGCGTGGAGCCGTCCGAAAGACGGTTGCCGGAAGCCAGCAGATAATCCCCTTCCGGCAGATCGTTGTTGCCGGCAAAGCCGTAGCGGCGGCCTTCGTCTCCGAAGCCCAGGAACACCATCTGCAATTCTCCGTCCACGATGCGGCTTACGGAATAGTGAGAGCCGTATTCCGGCCTCTCAATGCCCTCCACGGGCTCATAGCTGAGCTCCACGTGGGCCGAAGGGACATCGGCCTTGTCGTTTTCGTAGCGAAGGGAGGAAGTGTAGCGGTCCCGGCGAATTTCTGCGCCGAAGGTGCGGGCCAGGGCGATGGTGAGAAGATCTCGGGAACGGGGGCTGGCCATTCCGCTCTTCCAGACGCCCACGGGAGACATCGGGATGTCCCAGAACAGGGGGTTCTCGTCTACGAGGATGTTGTCATTCACCCAGTCCACCACGGCCTGGGCATTGCCGCGGAACCGTTCCTGGAGCTCTGCCGGCACATTCTGCAGGAACCAGCCCTTGTAAGGAGAGAGGAATTCGCTCTCTATGCGGGGAGCCAGGATGCTCTCTCTAGCATTATAGCTGTCCCAGAGGATTTGGGCCGATACGTCGGAAAGGTCTTTGCGGCTGAGGGTACGAAGAAGGGCCACGGCGCGCTCCTTGTCATCGGCCTCCTTCAGGAAGCCCATGATGGTGGCGCCATTGCCGGCCGATTGCTCTACCAGGCGGACCGCAGCCTCGGGAAGGCCGTTTTCCGCCACGAAGGCTTCGGCCACCTGGCGGGTGGGGAAGCCGGCCATATAGGCCTTGCGAACGGAATCTTCATACGCCATCCGGCGGTCGTTTTCCGCTCTCTGCTCCGGCGTTACTTCCGGCAGGGCTACGTCCTCCGGCGGAGGAACGATGGCCAGCAGCCGGCTGCTCACAGGATGGCCGGTGGGGCTGTCCAGGGTGATGGTTACGTCCTTATCCTCTCCGAAACGCACCTTTTCAAAGCCGTACGCTCCGTCTTTCGAGGCCCAGACCAACATATCTCCCAGACCGGCAGAAAGGCTGGTAGCGCCCTTCTTATCCGTGTATTTGGCCACGGCCGGGAAGAACTGGGAAGAGTTGTATATGCAGAAGCTGACGCGGGCGCCTTCCACGGGCCGGCCCTCGGCCGACACCACCCGGAGGGTGGCTTTGGCCGCCTTGGCATAGTTCTCTATGAGGTTGATTTCCGTATAGTTGGGGGTGCGAAGGACCACTTCCTCGGGGCCGTCGTACTTGCCGAACACCTTGGTATGGGTGAGCATCGCGCGAGAGGCGGGGGCGTTGAACCAGCCCAAGTTCAGAACCGGTTCCGGCTCGCAGGCGCCAATGAAATACCACTGTCCATCGGCCCAGGCTTCCACCCAGGCGTGGTTGCTTTCCGTATGGGCCCAGCGGGGGGTATACACCTGACGGGCCGGGATGCCCACGCTGCGGAGGGCGGCTACGCAGAAGGTAGATTCCTCACCGCACCTTCCCAGAGCGTTCTTGAGAGAAGCCATAGGAGCGTGCGTACGGCCGTCGGATGGCTGGTAGGTCATCTTCTCGTGGCACCAGTGGTTCACTTCCAGGATGGCGTCCTTCATCGAGAGTTTCTCCACGCGGGGCTTGAGTTCATCGTAAAACACCAGGCGGGCGCTGTCCAGGTCTTCATTGTTGGTCCTCAGGGGCAGCACAAAGTGACGGAACTCCCGCTCCGGCGCTTTCCAGGGCATTTCCTCACGAGCCTGGAGGGATTTACGCACATTGGCCAGATAGAACTCTGCCGTGTAGTCTGTGACGTCTGCCAGGGGCATATAGGCATACAGGAACTGCAGGGCATCCTTCTCCTGGGCCGTGATGCCTTCCGGAAGGGTCATAAAGGGCTTTAGGGCTTCGTCATTTGCTTCCATACGCGCCTGATAATCAGACACATAATATTTTGATTGGCAAGACAGGAAAAGCCCGAAGGCACAGATAAGGAACAAGATACGTTTCATAATGATACAAAACTACAAAAAAAAACGGAGACCCCGGTTAAAAGGTCTCCGTTTTTGATACTTAATGCTTTAGAAGATGTAGGCCACTCCCAGTTTAACAAGACCGGTATGGGCCTTGCGGGCCGAGACGTCCCGGTCCATAATACCGTGGTCATAACCCAGGGACACCTTGATATGGTCAATAATTTCCAGACCCACACCGGCGCCGGCCATCAGGTCGAAACGACGGAGATTGGGATTCTCCTTGAAATTATCGGTAACATTCTTGGAGTGGGCGTCCACGGAAACCAGGCACAGTTCCGGAACAAAGCCGCCGAAGAAATACATCTCTACACGGCCGCCCAGGGGAATGTACACCTTGGCGCGAAGGGGAATACGTACAAAGATTTCTCCCAGGTTGATGGCCTTGTTTCCACCGAAATGATATCCGACGGTGCCGTCCAGGCTGGCGCCCGCAGAGAAGGCGAAACGGTTGGAAGGACGGAAGTTGGCTTCAAAGTCTACGGAAAGACCGGGAGCCGTAACGGCCTTCGCATCCGAGAAATAGTATGCACGGAAGGTGTCTCCTGCGCCGATGGAATAAGTAATATCCATCTGGGCGCTGGCAACGGTTTCTCCGGCTACCAGAGCAGAGAGAACCGCTATCAAAGCAAAAATCTTCTTCATAATGAATAAACTTTAAACAGGTATTAATCTTCTTCCTCTTCCTGGGCGGCGTACTCTGCCAGCAGTTTGGTCTGAACGTCTGCAGGTACCTGTACGTACTCAGCAAACTTCATGGAGAAGGTTGCGGAGCCACCGGTGAGGGAGCTCAGGATGGTGGAGTAACGGTACAGCTCTGCCAGCGGCACGCGGGCGTGCAGCACGGTGAAGCCCTTCTCCATATCCTGGTTCATAATCATGCCGCGACGGGTGTTGAGGTCACTCATACAAGGGCCTACGTACTCGTTGGGGGTGATGATATCTACGTTGTAGATGGGTTCGAGGATCTTGGGACCGGCGTTGCGGAAGGCCTCCTTGAAGGCGTTACGGCCGGCGATGATGAAGGCGATTTCCTTGGAGTCTACCGGGTGCATCTTACCGTCGTAGACATACACGCGGATGTCACGGGCGTAGGAACCGGTGAGAGGGCCTTCCTCCATCTTGCTCTTGATACCCTTGAGGATGGCGGGCATGAAGGAGAGGTCGATGGAACCACCCACCACGCAGTTGTAGAACTCCAGTTTGCCGCCCCACTCGAGGTCTGTGATGTCCTGGCTCTTGAAGTTGAACACGGTATCCTTGCCGTCGATCTTGAAGTTCTTCGGAGCTTCCTGGCCTTCCACGTAGGGGCATACCAGCAGGTGAACCTCACCGAACTGACCGGCGCCGCCGGACTGCTTCTTGTGGCGGTACTGGGCCGTGGCAATCTTGGTGATGGTTTCGCGGTAGGGCACCTTGGGAGCGTAGAGCTCGATGTTCTGCTTGAACTCGTTGTTCAATCTCCACTTCACATAGTTGATGTGCTGCTCGCCCATACCGGAGAGGATGGTCTGGCGCAGTTCCTTGGAGTATTCCACGGTGATGGTGGGATCCTGGGAGGCAATCTTGTTGAGGGCGTCTCCCACCTTGGCCTCGTCGTTCTTGTCCACGGCCTTCACGGCGCAGCGGTACTTGGGATCCGGGAAGACCATATGCTTGATGGCTTCCACGCCGTTCTGGGCCAGGGTTACGTCTGTCTTACCGGCCTTGAGCTTCATCACGCAGCCGAAGTCTCCGGCGCAGATGGAGGAAACCTTTTCCTTCTTGGAGCCTGCCACGGCATAGATGGCGGAAAGGCGCTCGCTGTTGCCGGTTTCGGGGTTCACGAGGTCTGCTCCCTCGTTGAGGGTACCGCTCATCACCTTGAAGTAGGACACTTCACCGAGGTGCTGCTCTACAGAGGTCTTGAAGATGAACAGGGCCACGGGGCCGGCAGGGTCGCACTTGAGGGTGCCGCCGTCAATGGTGGGCTCTTCCTTGCCTTCCGGGGAAGGAACTACGTTCACGGTGAATTCCATCAGGCGCCTTACGCCGATATTTTCCTTGGCGCTGGTGCAGAACACGGGGATGGCGTCTCTCTTGAGGATGCCGTCACGCAGACCATCGCGGATTTCGTCGGTGCTGAGCTCCATCGTCTCAAAGAACTTCTCCATCAGGGCGTCGGAACCTTCGGCGGCCTTCTCCATAAGAGCGGAGCGGAGCTCTTCGGCCTCGTCGGCATAGGCGGCGGGAATGTCCAGCTCTTCGTTCTTGCGGTTGTAATATTTCATCGTTATCACATCCACAAAGCCTTCCAGGCCTGGACCCGGGTTCACCGGGAACTGGCACACAACGGCCTTGCTGCCAAATTCTTCGCGGATGGCGTTGAGCACACCTTCCCAGTTGGCTTTTTCGTGGTCCAGCTGGTTCACGGCGATCACCAGAGGAATCTGGTACTGGTCTGCATAGCGGGCATAGAGGGATGTTCCCACCTCGATACCGGCCGTGCCGTTCATCACCATGACGGCGGCATCCACCACCTTGAAGGCCGACAGGGCGCCACCCTGGAAATCGTCGGAACCGGGGGCGTCGATGAAGTTGATCTTGCAACCGTTGATTTCTCCGTACAGCGGCGTGGCGTTGATGGATTTCTGGTTGGTCTGCTCAAATTCAGTGCTGTCAGAAAGGGTGTTCTTGTCTTCTACGGTACCACGACGGTCTATCACCTTGCCTTCGAAAAGCATGGCTTCGGAGAGCGTGGTCTTACCCGAGCGAGGAGCGCCGATGAGGACAATGTTGCGGATGTTTTTAGTTGTGTAAGTTTTCATTGCGTGTTATTGATTATATTTACTTTGCTTGTCGTAGCCCACAAATATAGGAAAATTTACGTATCTTTGCTCACATTAAAACCATAAATAATGAAAAAACTCCTGGTTATCTCCCTGCTGGCGGCCCTCTGCACCCCGGCGGCGGCTCAGAAGGAAATCCTCTGCTCTCCCTGGGATATGGGAGGCGTCCACGCCATTTCTTATAATTATGCCACCCATACCCCCCAGAATATGTCTCACCACGGCCTGGGACTGGACCTGTGCCTGTTTCAGGTAGAATATAAGCTCAACCACAACACCTCCTTCACCCTGGGAGTGCTGGATCTGCTGCTGGACTTCCGCTACCTGGAGAAGGGCTATGTGTTTGAAACCCAAGAAACCGGATTCGGCTCTTCCGGCAGCCTGATAACCATTGAACGGGCCCCGCAGGACGCCCGTGCCAAGGCCAACATGACAGACTTCTGCTTCTCCTTCCCGCTGGGCGTCACCCAGCGCCTGGCTCCCCGCTGGCAGGTCAGCGCCTATGTGGCTCCCGGAGTGGGCCTGATCAGCTATCACAACAACCATATCCTGGGAGACATCCACCACCGGGACCGCTTCTACCCCACCCAGGGCCGCGTGGGTTTCCGGCTGGACTTGAAGGCCGCCCTGTGGTTTGAAGATGTGGCCCTGTACTTCCGCTATCGGCCCGTCACCTATACCTTTGCGGACAGCGGACAAAAAACCAACACCTTCTCCGTAGGCCTGGCTTTCCGGTATTAAGTGGAGCCACCCAGGATGCCGGCCTCCATTGTTTTCCTCTTGTGCACAAAAACGGCCTCTCAAGTGCGCAAAAAATAAGTTTATGGAGGAGGAGTTTCACCTGTTCCGCTGATTTTTCGGGTGAGATTCAGATAATTATAGTCAATGGTCACACCACTTGCGCCATCGTAAGTCATGCGGCCACGGCTGTCGTGGGTAAAGTACACGGCACTCTGGCCGGAAGGCGTAAAGGTAGCGACATGGTTCTCCGCTGTAGGTATAGCTGTCGGTGTTCTCAAACGATGTTCCATTATTGCCTGACACGGTTGCCACGGAAGAGCTCCCCGAAGGGCGGCCCAGGGCATCGAATGCTTCGTTTACTTCTCCAATAATCGTTATAGTTGAACAAATAAGGAGGCTGACTTAGGTCATATTGACTCCCAAATCAGCCTCCCGTTAAATATTAAACCGGCACTAATACACCGTTTTCCAAAATAGCTTTGTATACACGGCTTTTCCGTTAACCTTCCCTGGAGACCACTTATTACATTCTCGAAGAACCCGTAATGCCTCCATTCCGAAGTCTGTATCTTCATCCTGCAGTAAGCGTGATGACACGATAACACCGTTCTTATCCAGAATTATCTCTGCGACTATGGTCGTTTTAATCTCCTCATCTACGCGGAACCTATAACTGAAATGCTTGTTAAAGTCCTTTGAAAGACCTATAATCCACACTTCGTCATTATATAATGGATACTCATCCACTATTTCATACACACGCGCCTTTACTTCTTCGTCATAATAGAATCGATGTTGTCCTACTGTTGACGTCGTTCCACAAGAACAACCTAGAAGAACGAATAATAGCATGGCTAGCAATCTATTGAATGGGCGTCCCGGGCCAATTAAGCCAATAGTCCATATATTCATCATATCCTTTCCCTTTTTTCAAGAAACCATACCCCTTGCTCTGTAAATGGATTTCATTAAGAAGAAATAAAAATTGTCCCTTTGTTAAATATACCAGATTATTACCTTTTTTGCCATCAATTGTAATACTCGTATAATTCATGATATTATTAATCAAATTCTTATCTGTTTTATCTGCGCTCACAAAGTTGTTAGGACCGGTTCTAGTTAAGAAGGTATCTTCAGACTGTGTCCGTTCAAAAGGATGATCCAGCCTAAGTGTATGGAAGAACTCATAAAACTAGTTTGCCCGCCGAAAGAATCATCTCCAAAAATGCCAAAATCTAATGACTGAATAATCTCCGGATTGTTATGATGAAAAACAACATTTCCCCGATATTCTCCGTTGGACGCGCTAAATATTACCTTGTTAAACAATTCTGAGATTGCATGCTTATACCCATTGATTCTTTCCTCACATAGTCCGGCGCTATTTGTCACATTAAGAGAAACTGTTATAATACCATTTTTGATTTCCCATTCACCCCCATTTCTATCTGATAAGATTATCGGATTCCCGGCGCAGTACGCATAGGGACTGATTCCGTAGTACTTCTCGCTCAGGGGGTCGGGGACTAGCCAGCGGCGGAGGGCCGGGCTGTACTGTCGCGCACCGAAGTCCGTGAACGGGACGGCGAAGTCCGGGGCCTGGTCTTCCTTGCCCGTGAAGTGCTGGCGGAACTTCTCGCCCCATCAAACGTCAGGGTTCCACCTGACGCCTTCTTGTATATCAATGAGCCACGGTACACAAGGCCCGCTCCACTTCCGTTCTCCGCTTCGGTCTTGCTTCCGTTTGCAAGATAGGAATATTGTGCCAAAGTTCCGCCGGTTCCACTGATTTTTTAAGGGCTGGGCCGATAGGAGGAAGGGGTGGGCTGGAGCTCCAACGGCGAAAAAGGGGCTCACCCGGTCGCTTGACGGCTAACTCCTCCCTTTTAGCCACGCCTTCGGCGCGTCTAACGGTCGTTAGACACACGCCGTCATGCAAGCACCGCTCCCTGCACAGGCCCCCGCACGGACCCTTTCCCACCTAAATACGCTCCAGCCCACCCTTTCCTCCAGTCGGGACAATGCCCCTTCTGAAAAAGTTTCGGGATTATTCCCCGCTGTAGGTGTAGCTGTCTCTTTCTGCGGTGATAACATACAAAAACCCCGAAGACAACAATCTTCGGGGAAAAACGCACTCCATTAGAGGGGGAGCCCTACGACGAAACTATGATGTCAACTTCCCTTATATCTATACCAGTTACCTCTGGCTTTCTTCCAACATCTTTTCCAATAATGTGGCTCAATCGCATCATATTTAATTCTCATTTTCTCTACCTCCTCTTCATTAGCAAACCTTACCAAAGCTAACGATTCAACATCTTTTAAATAGACAAAAACATTTTCCTGTTCATCAACACTCAATCTGGGGATTCCATATTTCATTAATGCTTGTGCCAGTTGTTGTAGTTTTAAGGTGTCGGCATCAACATCGAAATCAGTCATCCAATGTGATTGTATTACTTGATAACTCTTTCTATCTAACATCACGACATAACAGCCTGCGTTTAAACTATCTCTAATCAAGTGTGGCGCATCAACAAATATGACAAAATTCTTTTCAAAGACACCACGAATAAATACTGAGGCCTTGTTGAATTGAGAAAAATCTTCGGACTCATATTGGTTAAGGAATGCTATTGCTTGTGGCTGCATAATACAACCATTACAAAGGAGTATGGCCAAACATATAATTATCGCTTTATGCATTTCTTTTATGATTGGTTCAGTAATCATAGACGAGGTAGCTTAATGGTCCTATGGTAACAGTTCTACGGTAGCCCTATAAAACATACTCTTATAGGCATGAGTATTAGCATACCGTACGCCCATTCGAATAGAGAACTGGTCATCTCGAGAGTCAAATTGACGTTGATAGCCATTAGAAGAAGGGTTCGCTAAGCTATTCCAATGTGCCCCCAATTGAAGTTCTATTAAACTCAAGCCTAATGCTTTCCCTGCTGCGCCATATAGAAAGTTTCCATAATTCATATGATTATGAGCAACACCATCAACAATAAACAACATTTTCGACGGTTGGGATAGTGGATTAAAACTCACATCAGGATAATGGGCAGGTATTCCGCTGATTCTATTATATGAAAAGTCTAATTTTCCACCACTACGTCCTTCTTGCTTAATATAGTCATATCTAGACCCAAATTCCACATTATATGTTTTATTCTCTTCAGAAAAAGCTCCAGCTTTTGACAGCATGCTTATTATTTCATTTTCCTGAACAAACTGAATCCTATCAATCTTCCCGGCTTTCAGGTCTGCGACATCATGTTTCGGGTCTGCAAATCTGAACGATTGAAGAACATTACCATTGTCATCAACAATACGCCCTGTTCGACCATGCCAAAGATTATGCCACCAATTATCTTTAGTTGTTTGTAGATAATTGCCATTTATATCGAAGTCCGAATAACTCGCTCCGTTAAGATCCACCAGATTCACCGGATCTCCTGCACAATACGCATAGGGACTGACTCCGTAGTACTTCTCGCTCAGGGGGTCGGGGACCAGCCAGCGGCGGAGGGCCGGGCTGTACTGCCTCGCGCCGAAGTCCGTGAACGGGACGGTGAAGTCCGGAGCCTGGTCTTCCTTGCCGGTGAAGCGCTGGCGGAACTTCTCGCCGGTGGGTGCAGTGCTTATGTAACTGCTGGCACTGCTGTTCGCGCTCCGTTTTCCGTAGACGGTGTAGTTGTTTACCTCATAGAGGTTCCCGTTGTTACCGTTCACTACGGCCTTCACGCTGCCCAGGTGATCCGTCACATACAGTCTTGTTGCTCCGGAGAGCAGCCTTCCTTCCGGAATGCTGGCCCCATCAAACGTCAGGGTTCCACCAGACGCCTTCTTGTATATCAATGAGCCACGGTACACAAGACCCGCA
>ONWU01000024.1 GCA_900321655.1 uncultured Bacteroidales bacterium | reverse complement strand
TATCTTTGTAGTCTTATATCAAAGCGATTATGGCCAGTCATATCAAAGATATCAACTTATGGGAAAGCGGAGAGCTCAAACTGAGCTGGGTGCGTTCCCATATGCCTCTACTGGACGGTATTCAGAAGGACTTTGAAAAGTCCAAGCCGTTCCAAGGTTTGAAGGTGGCCCTCAGCGTGCACCTGGAAGCCAAGACGGCGCATTTGTGCGAGGTACTGGCCGCCGGCGGGGCAGAAATGTACATCACCGGCTCCAACCCCCTGAGCACCCAGGACGACGTGGCCGCAGCGCTGGTGCACGAAGGCCTTAATGTCTTCGCCATCCACGGCTGTACCGAAAAGGAGTATTTTGAAGATATCCGCCGGGTGCTGGAAGTGGGGCCTAACGTGATCATAGACGACGGCGGAGACCTGGTCACCACCCTGCACAAGGAGTTCCCGCAGTTGCTGCCAAACGTCATCGGCGGCTGCGAGGAAACCACTACCGGCATCCTGCGCCTCCGGGCGATGGATGCGGCCGGCAAGCTCACCTTCCCGATGATGCTGGTCAACGACGCAGACTGCAAGCACCTGTTCGACAACCGCTACGGCACGGGCCAGAGCGTGTGGGACGGTATCAACCGCACCACCAACCTCATTGTAGCCGGGAAGAATGTGGTGGTGGCCGGATACGGCTGGTGCGGCAAGGGCGTGTCTATGCGCGCCAAAGGCCTGGGGGCAGAGGTCATCGTCACGGAGGTAGATCCCGTGAAGGCGATGGAGGCCGTGATGGACGGCTTCAAGGTGATGCCGATGCGGCAGGCCGCCGCCCTGGGAGATATTTTCGTCACCGTGACGGGCTGCGAAGACGTCATCGGCCCGGAGGATTTCCTCTGTATGAAAGACGGCGCCATCTGCTGCAATGCCGGGCACTTTGACGTGGAGGTGGCCGTAGCCAAGCTCAAGGCGATGGCCGTAAGCCACCGGCCCGCCCGAAACAACATAGAAGCCTATACCCTGGAAAACGGAAAAACCATTTACATCATTGCCGAAGGCCGGTTGGTGAACCTGGCTGCAGGAGACGGGCATCCGGCAGAGATTATGGACATGTCCTTCGCCATCCAGGCTTTGAGCGCGCAGTACCTGGTTCAGAACCGGGGAACGCTCACGCAGAAACTGAACAATGTTCCCGCGCAGGTAGACCGCGAGGTGGCCCTTCGCAAACTGAAAGACTGGGGAATCCAGATAGATACGCTCACCCCGGCCCAGCACAAGTATATTTTCGGATAATAGATAACAATGGCACTTATTCCCATTTACTGGTGGAACAAGGAAGTCCGCAACTTCCGCATTTCACAAAGCAGCTTCAGAAAGCAGCCCTGGGCCAACGGAGTTATCCTGCTGGCTTGCGTGGCCGTCGCTATGCTGCTGGCAAACCTTCCCTTTACCAAGGATATTTATCACAGTTTCCTGCACACGGAGCTAACCATCCACATCGCGTCTCCGGACGGGTATGTAGACTGGTTCCTGCCCCGGGATATGACGATGGAGAAGTTCATCAACGACATCCTGATGGTGATCTTCTTCTTCACGGTGGGCCTGGAAATCAAACGGGAAGTAGTCTGCGGAGAGCTTTCTTCCTTCAAGAAGGCCATCCTTCCCGTCATCGCTGCCTTTGGCGGTGTGGTGGTGCCCGCCCTCATCTTCACCCTGGTAAACCACGGCACGGAGGCTTCCTCCGGCTGGGGTATTCCCACGGCTACGGATATCGCCTTCGCGGTGGGTATCCTTTCCATCCTGGGAGACAAGGTGCCCATCTCGCTCAAGGTGTTCCTTACTGCGCTCGCCATTGCCGATGACCTCATCGCCATCCTGGTGGTGGCCCTGTTCTATGGCGGCAACATCAATTTGCCTCTTCTGGCGGTGGCCGTGGTGGTCATTATGTTCGTGGCCCTGATGAAGAAACTGGGAGAAAAACGCATCGGCTACTATATGATTCCGGCCGTCATTGTGTGGTTCCTGTTCTACTACAGCGGCATCCACGCCACCATGACGGGCGTTGTGATTGCCATGCTCATTCCTATGGATGCCCGCTACAACAAGGCCAAGTTCCACCGTCGCGCCAAGATTCTGTGGGACGGTCTGCTGGATGCAGAGCAGGTGCACACTTCCGAAGACTTCCCCAATGGCCCGGAGCGCTATCACCTGCGCCGGATGAGCAGCCTTGCGAAAAAGACCATCCCGCCGTCCTATCGGCTGGAGCACAGGCTCAATCCCATCGTGAACTTTGCCATTATGCCCATCTTCGCCCTGGCCAACGCCGGCGTGGAAATTACGGATCCGTCCTATTTCAACATCTTCAAGGCGATAGATCCGGTACTGGGCAGCGTGGGCCTGGGTATTTTCCTGGGTCTGGTACTGGGTAAGCCCCTGGGCATCACCCTGGCCTCCTGGCTGGCCATCAAGTTCAAGGTGGGTGCCATGCCTTCCCGTGCCACTTGGCCGATGCTCTTCGCCGTGGCCTGCCTGGGCGGTATCGGCTTCACCATGAGCATCTTTGTGGATACCCTGTCCTTCGCCGGACCGGACATAGACCCGGCCGTTACGCAGCACCTGAGGGATGCCGGCAAGATTGCCATCCTCCTGGGATCCCTGGTGGCGGGTGCCCTGGGTTCCCTTCTGATTACGATTGTAGCAAAAATTCAAAACCGACACAGATAAAATGGGACTTTTAGACGGAAAAGTAGCGCTCATCACGGGCGCCGCACGCGGAATCGGCAAGGCCATTGCCCTCAAGTTTGCCGCTGAAGGGGCGGATGTCGCCTTCACAGACCTGGTCATCAACGAAGCGGCCGAAGAGACGGTGGCACAGATTGCCGCTTTCGGCCACAAGGTGAAGGCCTATGCCTCCAACGCCGCCAACTTCGAGGAAACGCAGACCGTGGTGGCCGAGATTGAGAAGGAGTTCGGCCACATCGATATCCTGGTCAATAACGCCGGTATCACCAAGGACGGCCTGGTGATGCGGATGGCAGAATCCCAGTGGGACGCCGTTATAGCCGTGAATATGAAATCGGCCTTCAACTTCCTGCACGCCGTGGTGCCCATTATGGCCCGGCAGAAAAGCGGCAGCATCATCAATATGGCTTCCATCGCCGGCCAGACCGGGAATCCCGGCCAGGTGAACTATTCGGCCTCCAAGGCCGGCCTTATCGCCATGGCAAAGTCCGTAGCCAAGGAGATGGGCCCGCGCGGCATCCGCGCCAATGCCATCGCTCCCGGCTACGTCATTACGGAAATGACGGAGGTCCTGCCCCAGGCCGTGAAGGATGAATTCATCAAGCTCATCCCCCTCAAGAGGGGTGCCACCGTTGAGGAAATTGCCAATACGGCCCTCTACCTGGGCTCAGACCTCTCTTCCTATGTCTCCGGTCAGGTTATAGCCGTCAATGGCGGCATGTATTGCTAAGTTATGAAACGTTTGCTTTTTATCTTCCTGCTGGCGTTCTCTTTCTGCGCGGTCTCCGCCCAGGAAACCTATCCTTTTGCCCAGAGGGATACCACCCAGCTGTATCTGGATATTTTCCGTCCGGCCGAGGGCTCTGAAACCACGTTTATGGGCATTGAGAAACCCACCATCATCCACGTGTTCGGTGGGGGCTTCCTCATTGGTACCAGAAGTGGCGGTTATTTCCAAGACTGGATCAACCTTCTGAACCAGGAGGGGTACACGGTTGTCACCATAGACTACCGCCTGGGAATGAAGGGATATAAGGTGGGGAAGGGACTCGCCGGTGCCTTCAATGCGTCCGGTCAGTTCGAGATTTCCCAGAATATGGGTGTGGAGGATCTGTTTTCGGCCGTTGCCTATCTGGCCCAGAATCAGGAGAAGCTGGGCATCGATCCTTCCAATATAGTAGTGGCCGGCAGTTCGGCAGGAGCCATTATCACCCTTGCTGCCATCCGGGACATTGCCAATGGGAACACCCGGGATCTTCCGGAGGGTTTCCACTTCAAGGGCGCCATGTCCTTTGCCGGAGCCATCATCAGCACCCAGGGTGCCCCCAAGTTTGAATCGGCCCCCTGCCCGGTGCTTCTGATGCACGGGACGGAGGACAAGGCGGTGGCCTATAACCACCTGGATTTTTTGGGCCGCGGCATCTGGGGAAGCAGCTACCTGGCCAAAAAGCTTAAGAGACAGGGCTATCCCTGCTGTATCTACCGCATCCAGAACCGCACCCACGATGTGGCGGCGTACCATTCCGTGCTCTGGGAACTGGAAAAGCAGTTCCTGCAGGAAAATGTCATGCAGGGCCACGTCCGCTCCGTGGACGCCCTGGTGAACAATGAGTCTCTGCCGCAGTGGTCTACTATTTCGATGGACGACATTTACGTCGATAATAAACATTTAACTTTGTAGAAAGACTGTATAGTATGGAGAACGTAGATCTTGAAATTTGGTGGTCCTCCCTCCCCGTGACCGAGAAGGAGCGTATTGCCCGCAAGGGACTTGCTAAGGCCGGTGATCCGGACCAGTCCAAGGCCTGCTATCCCGCCTGCACCGCGTGGTGGAACACGCTGGAGGCCGAGCGCAAGGAATACATCTACAACCACTGTGTGGCCGCCCACGGAGACGAGCTCCACGAATGGAAGGAACAGAATCCTTACGGGGACTAGTCCTTTCTTCCGGGAGGGCCCTGGCCGATTTGGCTATGCCGCGCACCTGTCTGGTGTGTGGAAACCCTTTGGGTGCAGAGGAAAAGCATCTGTGCATTTGGTGTGAGGCAGAAGTGCCTCTTACCTATACCTGGGAACAGAAACATAACCCAATGGCAGATGAGTTCAACGCTGTACTGGAGCTACTGCGCGGGGAGAGTGAATCGCTGGAGTATGCTTACGCCGCCTCCCTTCTGTATTATCATCACGAGAACCCCTATAAAGTTATCCCGCAGGAGTTGAAGTACCATCGCAACCTCCCGGCGGGAAGGTTTTTTTCTGCGTGGCTGGGACGGTTGATGGCCACCCAGGCGCACTGGGCCGATGTGGATGTGGTTATCCCGGTGCCGCTTCACTGGCTTCGAAGGTGGCGCCGTGGCTACAATCAGGCCGCCGTCATCGCCAGGGAGCTCGCGCGTGAATTGGGGGCCGCCGTTCGAACCGATGTTTTGAAGCGTGTTCGTCGTACCCGCAGCCAGACTTCCCTTTCGGCCGAAGAACGCCTTCACAATGTTTCCTCTGTCTTTCAGGTCCGTCGGCCCATAGAAGCAAAGCATATTCTTCTGGTGGACGACACGTTCACTACCGGGGCGACGCTGGCAGCCTGCCACAAAGCTGTCCGTTCCGTACTGGGACCCTCTGTTCGCATATCCATTGCCACCTTGGCTCGTGTAGATATGTAAATAATCCTTATCTTTACACGGATAAACTCGAAAAGACACTATGAATTATCTGAAAATAGCCAATATACTGCTGGGAGGAGCCCTGCTGCTGGGAGGATGCGCCAAGTCACCGGATGCTCCGGATGCGAAGCGGGACGAGGCCCTGATGAGGGACTGGATCAAGACCCTGGCAGCCGATGAGTTTGGCGGCCGGAAGCCGATGACAGAGTATGAAGACCTTACGGTGAAATACCTCTCCGGGGAACTGAATAAACTGGGCCTGGAGCCGGCCTTTGACGGCAGCTGGTACCAGCCTTTCCAACTGATTTCGGTTACGTCCGCTCCGCTGGACAACCAGCTGGCCGTGAGCGGAAAAACTGCGCAAATCCTGAAGTATCCGGACGACGTTGTGGTTTGGACGGCCCGTGCAACGGACCAGGTGGAAATCCCCCAGGCCGAATACGTGTTCTGCGGCTTTGGCATCACGGCGCCGGAATACGGCTGGGACGACTACAAGGACATAGACGTGAGGGGCAAGATAGTGATAGCCCTGGTGAACGACCCCGGTTATTACGACGCTTCCCTCTTCCGGGGCCGCAATATGACCTATTACGGCCGATGGCTGTACAAGTTTGAAGAGGCCCTCCGGCACGGCGCAGCCGGCTGCCTGGTGGTGCACAACACGGAAGCTGCCAGCTACGGCTGGCACGTCTGCGTGAACGGCCATCTGACAGACAACCTGGCCCTCTACAATCCGGAAACCGGAAATATGGACAAGCTGGGCATCAAGGGCTGGATCCACGAGGACGGCACCCGCAAACTCTTCACCGCCGCCGGAATGGATATGGACGAGGCCATTTCCGAGGCCAAAAAACCCGGCTTCCGCTCCTTCTCCCTCCAGGTAAAGGGTGACGTAAAGATGAATGTCCGGTACACCCTCCGGGAAACCCGCAACGTGGGAGGAATTCTCCGTGGCCGCGATGACAAGGGAGAAATGCTGGTTCTCAGTGCCCACTGGGACCATCTGGGTATCGGCAAGCCGGACGAAAGCGGAGACAACATCTATAACGGAGCGGCAGACAACGCCTCCGGTATGGCCGGAGCCCTTCTCTGCGCCCGCCGTTTCACCCGGCTTCCGGAACGCCCCAAACGTTCCATCCTCTTCTTCTTCCCCTCTTCCGAGGAAAGTGGCCTTTTCGGCTCCGAATACTACTGCGCCCATCCTGTGGTCCCGATGGAGAAAACGGTGGCCGATATCAATTTTGAAAGCATCGGCCCGGCCGAACTGACCCGGGAACTGTCGGTGCTGGGCGGCGAAGGCAGCCCCCTCTCGCCCTATTTTGAGAAAGCTGCGGCGGCGCAAGGACGCACCATTTTCTACAATAATGACAATTCCAACGGCTGGTTCTTCCGCTCGGACCACTACAATTTCGTGAAAAAAGGCGTGCCCGCCGTGGTGTGGGAAAACGGCCGAACCCCCGTGGATCCCGGTAAGCCCAACAAATACCCTATGCCTGTCTGGTACCACAAGCCCTGCGACGAATATCACGAGGACTGGGACCTCAGTGGCACCCTGGCCAATGTGAACCTGGTGTACGACGTGAGCATTGCCCTTGCCAACGACTGAAGATGGAACTCTTTTACGCATACGAGGTAAACGGCCGGTTCTGTCGCCTGGATGCCGAGGAAAGCAGCCACTGTGTGCGGGTGCTGCGGCACCGCGCCGGAGACGAGGTGGACGTGATTGACGGGCAAGGTACGCTTTACCACTGCCGTCTCACGCAGGACAGCCCCAAAGGGGCCGAGGCCGAGATTCTCTCGCAGCAGGCCGATTGGGGCGCCCATCCCTACCGGCTCACCCTGGGATGCTGCCCCACCAAGAACAACGACCGCTTTGAATGGTTTGTGGAAAAGGCCACGGAACTGGGGGTAGACCGCATTGTGCCGCTCATCGGAGAGCATTCGGAGAGGAAGGTGTACAAGACGGAGCGTGCCCTGCGCATTGCCCTATCCGCCACCAAGCAGTCCCTCAAGGCCCGCATCCCGGAGATAGCGGAGCCCCTCTCCGTGAAAGACTTCCTCTGTCATTCTGAGCGCAGCGAAGAATCTCTGCAGCTCATCGCGTACTGTTTTGAGGACGAAACCCATCCCCGGCAGAGTATCCGGCAGGTTCTGGAATCCTCTTCCGCCAGGGACATCACCATCCTCATCGGCCCGGAGGGAGATTTTTCTCCTGAGGAGGCGCAGCTGGCCATTGGCCGGGGATATGTTCCCGTTCACCTGGGAGCCTCGCGCCTTCGCACGGAGACAGCCGCTGTCACGGCGGTAGAAGCTGTATATTTACACTTTATGCAATAGCCTTATGAGAAGAAACATCCCCGCTCTGTTTTTTGTCATCATTACCCTGGCCAACTGGGCCGGGCACTACCTTGGAAATGCTGCCCTGGCATCGGCCACCAAACCGGCCATCCTGCCTCTTCTGGCTGCCAGCGTGCTGGTATATGCCTTGAACCACAGGCTGGACGGTCGCAAACTGGCTCTGCTGGTGTGTGCGGAGCTCTTCGGTTTTGCCGGAGACATCCTGCTTCTGAGCAGTGATTTTCCCCTTTTCGCCGGAGGCATCGCCGCCTTCCTTTTCGGCCATCTCTGCTATCTGGGCATTTTCGGAGGGGAGGCCTGGAAAAAGATGTCCTGGCCGGGCTGGCTTGCCGGCCTCCTGGTCATTGCTGGCGCGGTCTTCGGCCTGGTGAAACTGCTCCGGGTAAGCGGCTCCCTGCTGCCCCCTATGGCCGTTTACGGTTTTGTGCTTCTGCTCCTTGTCTTCAGCACCTTCTGCGGCCTGGTCCGGCTCAAGAATAAAGGCACCTGGGCCCTTCTGCTGCTGGGTTCCGTACTCTTTGCCTTCTCGGACTGCCTCATTGCCGCCGGTACCTTTGAAACCATCACCTTCCCGATGCAGGACCTGGTGATTATGACCACCTACGTGGTAGCCCAGGTGCTGCTGGCCGTTGGTGCCCTGAAGCTGGCAAGGAAGTAAGCTGCTCTTTGCAACCCGGTTGCACGGAATACGCTGTACCTTTGCACCAGTAAATTAGGTACAGCTATGGAAAAACACGAACACGAGCACGAACACGAGCACGAACACGAGCACGAGCACGAGCATCACCATCATCACCATGGTGAAGAGGAAGAAGGACACGGGAGGCTCACCAAGGTTATTGTAGCCGCCGTCCTTCTGGTTGTCGCCGTTATCATTGAAAAGAAGACCGACTGGGCCACCTGGCAGTATCTGCTGCTATTCCTGGTGCCCTATCTGGTCGTGGGCTGGGATACGCTGAAGGAAGCGGCCGAGGGACTCTTCCACGGAGAGGCCCTGAGCGAGGATTTCCTGATGAGCATCGCCACCCTGGGCGCCTTGGGCATCGGTTTTATGCCGGGAGCCGAGACGCAGTTCCCGGAGGCGGTCTTCGTAATGCTATTTTTCCAGGTGGGAGAGCTCTTTGAGGAGGTGGCCGAAGGGCGCAGCCGCAAGAGCATTTCGCACCTGATGGATATCCGGCCGGACAGCGCCCACGTGGAACGGGAAGGAAAACTGGAAACGGTGAAACCCGAGGAGGTGGCCGTAGGAGAAATCATCCTCATCCAGCCCGGCGAGAAAGTGCCGATGGATGGCGTGGTGGTGGAAGGCCGTTCCAGCCTGGATACCGTGGCCCTTACCGGCGAGAGCGTTCCCCGGAGCGTCAGCGAGAACGATGAAATCCTCTCCGGCTGCGTGAACCTGAGCGGCGTTCTTCGCGTACGCACCACCAAGGCCTTTGGAGAGTCTACCGCCGCAAGGATCCTGGATCTGGTGGAGAATGCCGCATCGGCCAAATCCAAGAGCGAGAGTTTCATTACCAAGTTCGCCCGCATCTATACGCCCATTGTGGTGGCCATGGCCGTTCTGGTAGCCATTGTCCCCAGCCTTATTACCGGTGAATGGGCCACCTGGATCTACAGAGGACTTATGTTTCTTGTAGTCTCCTGTCCCTGCGCCCTGGTCATCTCTGTCCCGCTCACCTTCTTCGGAGGCCTTGGAGGTGCATCCCGCAAGGGTATTCTGGTGAAGGGCTCCAATCTTCTGGATACCCTTTCCCAGGTGAAGACCGTGGTCTTTGACAAGACCGGAACCCTTACCGAAGGTGTGTTTGAAGTAACGGCCGTGCATCCGGAAGTTATGGACCAGAAGGAGCTGCTGCATATGGCCGCCCACGTAGAGCGTCACTCCACCCACCCCATCGCCATGGCCCTCAAAAACGCCTATCCTGACGAGCAGGACAACTGTACGGTGGAGGGGATCGAAGAAACCGCCGGTCACGGCGTGGTAGCGCAGGTGAACGGCAAGCGGGTAGCCGTTGGCAACAGCAAGCTGATGGAGGCCGAAGGTGCCGATTGGCAGCCCTGTGAGCAGGAAGGCACCATCATCCACGTGGCTATGGACGGCAAGTACCTGGGCCACATCGTCATCAGCGACCGCATCAAGGCGGATTCGGCCGAAGGCATCCGCGCCCTCAAGGCCGCCGGCATTGCCAGGACCGTGATGCTCACCGGAGACCAGGAAGCCGTGGCCGCCTCCGTTGCCGGAACCCTTGGAATAGACGAATACCACGCCCAGCTGCTGCCGGCCGACAAGGTGAGCCAGGTGGAAAAACTCCTGAAAGAAGGCACCCTGGCCTTCGTGGGAGACGGTATCAACGACGCCCCCGTGCTCACCCGGGCCGATGTGGGCATCGCTATGGGAGCCTTGGGCTCCGACGCAGCCATCGAGGCCGCCGACGTGGTCCTGATGGATGACCAGCCGTCCAAGATTGCCACCGCCATCCGCATCGCCCGCCGCACCATCCGTATCGCCAAGGAAAACATCGGCTTTGCCATCGGCATCAAGGTGCTGGTGCTGGTGCTGGCCGCCCTTGGTATCGCCACAATGTGGATGGCTGTATTCGCCGATGTAGGAGTAACCGTGCTGGCCGTCCTGAACGCGATGCGCGCGCTGAGGGTTTAGTTTCCTGTTTCAAAATTTAAAAAATGCACGCATTTGGTCCCCTGCCGAATGCGTGCATGCGTTTTGACACGTACCCGCCCTGCTGGCCATTGCCATCTTCCAGGTACACGAGTAAGAGGTTTTTGTGAAATACGGCTTTTTTTGGTACTTTTGTCTGTTAAAGAAAAAGTGCCATGGCCAGTTTGTTCAATTTCGGATTTTTCGGCAACCAGCCGCACCGCGTATTCAACTATAAGCCCCGCTATTACGACCCTGAAGAGGAAAAGCGGCGCCAGATGTTCGGAGACGTGGACGGAAGCAATGAGAAAGCCCGCGAAAACGGAGAGTATGTACCCGGCAGCAGCCTGCGGGGTGCCTTCCGTAATGGCAATTACCAGAAAACCCGTAGCTCTATGAGCGCCGCCCACACCATCATCACCATCGTCACGCTGGTGCTGATAGTGGTGGTTCTCATCTATATGGCCAAATTCTTCGAGATGCTGTAATGGAACTGAAGATCCTTCCGAAAAATATAGCCGATATGATAGCGGCCGGAGAGGTGGTCCAAAGACCCTCTTCGGTTGTCAAAGAGCTGATGGAGAACGCGGTGGATGCCGGCGCCACGGATATCAAAGTGGTGGTGGCCGATGCCGGAAGAACGCTCATCCAGGTTATCGACAACGGAAGCGGAATGAATCCGGACGAGGCCGTTCTGTGCTTTGAGCGGCACGCCACCAGCAAGCTCTCATCGGCCGAGGATCTGCATCACATCCTCACCTTCGGCTTCCGCGGAGAGGCCCTGGCCTCCATCGTGGCGGTGGCGGAAGTGACGCTCAGGACGCGCCAGGCCGGTCAGGAACTGGGCGTGGAGGTGGTGATGGCGGCCTCGGAGAATAAAGGCACCAAAGAGGTTTCCTGCCCGGTGGGAACCAACATAGCGGTCAGAAATCTCTTCTACAACATTCCGGCCCGCCGCAAGTTCCTCAAGAGCGACAATGTAGAGCTGAGGCATATCGTGGATGAGTTCCAGCGGGTGGCGCTCACCCGTCCGGACATTGCCTTCACCCTTACCCACAACGGCAAGGACGTCCACGTCGTGAAACCGGCTCCCGGATATAAATTCCGCATTCAAGACCTGTTGGGACCGGCCATTGTGGGAGACATCGTAGACATATCGGCCAGCACTTCCCTTGTGAATCTGCAGGGCTATGTGGGAAAACCCGAGAGCGCCAGAAAGACGCTGGGCAACCAGTTTTTCTTTGTGAACGGAAGGTATTTCCGCAGCCCGCTGCTGCACAAGGCCGTGATGAAGGCCTACGAAAACCTCATTCCCGAAGGAAGCACGCCGTCCTATTTCATCTACCTGGACGTGGATCCGTCCACTGTGGATGTGAACATCCATCCCACCAAGGCAGAGATCAAGTTCGAGGAAGACCAGATTCTTTTCCAGACTGTTTTTGCCGCTGTGAAGGAAGCCCTGGGCAAGGTGGGCGTGGCCGGTTCCATAGAATTTGACAATCCCGAGGCCCGGGAGATTCCCGTTCTGGGAACCCGTTTTGAGGAGTATCGGCCCGCCAGCGTGCCCTCTGCCGGAATAGACCTGGACTTCAACCCGTTCGAAGACCTGGGGCCGTATGCAGAGTCCCAAAAGGTGGACTATTCGTCCCATATAGACCGTTCGCAGAACTACGGGGCCCTCTTTGAGGACAGGACCCTTCCCACGCATCAGATCCTTATCGTTCAGGGAAAGTACATCCTCACGCAAAGCGCCGGGGGCATTCTGGCCGTGAATATCCGCAGGGCGCAGGAGCGTCTCCTGCACGACCGCTTCCTGAAGGCCCTCACTGCCAATGCGCACGTGTCGCAGGCCGCCCTGTTCCCTGTGCAGGTGCCCGTGGGCGTGGAGGGGCGCCTCCTGGTGGAAGAGCACGCGGAGCTCCTGAGGAGCCTGGGCTTTGACATCGCTCCTTTTGGAAACGATACGGTGGTGGTGTCCGGTGTGCCGGAAGGGTACAGCGCAGAGCAGGGGAAGGTGGAAAGCCTGCTGGAGGATATCCTCCTCATCCTCAGGGACGAACACGGGACTCTTCCCGGGGTGATGGAGCAGAACCTGGCGCAGAAATTCGCAGTCCTGGGCGCCTGCAGCGCCGGCAGCATCACCTCTCCGCTGGAGGCCCAGCGTCTGGTGGATGCGCTCCTGCAGAGCGAGAACCCCGAATTTACATCGGCCGGCAAGCGCATCATTGCCATCATCGCCGCCGAAGAACTTGAAAAGAGATTTTAGCTTATGGCATACAATAACAATTTTTGGCAGAATATCCCGCCGGTCACCCGTAACCTCCTGCTGGTGAACGTGATAATGTTTGTGGCCACCCTCATCAACGAGGAGTTTATGGTGGGAACCTTCGCGATGTTCTACCCGGCCTCTCCGTATTTCCGCTGGTGGCAGCCCCTCACGCATATGTTTATGCACGGCGGCTGGTGGCATATTTTCTTCAATATGTACTCCCTGGTAATCTTCGGCATGGTGGTGGAAAGGGCCCTGGGAACCCGCAAGTACCTGGTGTTCTATTTTGTCACCGGACTGGGTGCCGTAGCCTTCCATACCTTTGTGGAGTGGCTGGAAATCAAGTATCTGGGAGGAAGCCTTACGGCGGCTATGTACACCCCGATGGTGGGGGCTTCCGGCGCTATCTACGGTGTGCTGGTGGCCTTTGCGATGCTGTATCCGGAGGCCAAGCTCACCCTGATTTTCCCGCCCATTACGCTGGATGCCAAGTGGTGGGTCATCATCTTTATTGCCATTGAACTGTTCACCGGCATTTCCGGCAGGGGTGTGGGCGTGGCCCACTTCGCCCACTTGGGCGGTGCGCTCTTCGGCTGGCTCCTCATCCGCTATTGGAGAAAGACCGGTAAACTGTATAGAAACTGGTAAATGACAGAAAAAAAGCATCGGCACTGGCTCTCCCGCCTTTCTTTCGGTACCGTATCCCTGGCGATGTCGGTACTGCTGGTGCTGAGTTACTGTTCTGTCATCTTCGATCCGGCCAAATTCTGGTTCTTTACCCTTTTCGGCCTGCTGTATCCCCTCTTTTTGGTGATTACACTGGGGCTTTTCGTGTGGGCCCTCTTCCGCCGGTCTTCTATGAAAGGGCTCCTTCTGGCCGTGCTGCTGCCTTCTTTCTTTTTTGCAGGCCGATACTACCAGCCGCATTGGAAGTCGCCGGAAGGGACGCCTTCCCTGAAGGTCATTTCCTACAACGTGGGTCTGTTTGTGCACTCGGACCGGCAGCAGGACCGCGTGGCTCTGGCAGATTCTGTGAGCGCGTACCTGATGCGCCAGGATGCCGATGTCATCTGCCTGCAGGAGTTTTACCTCCCTTCAGAGATCAATCTGGACCGCTGGCTGAAGAAGCATTTCCCGGGTTATAAGGCCGAATACTATATCTTTCCGGGCGCCCGGGGGGCTTTTGGCAATGTGACGCTTTCCCGTAGGCCCGTGATGGACAAGGGGAAAATCAACTTTGAGCGCTCTACCAATCTGGCCCTTTGGACGGATGTGAAGTTGGACAGCGCCGCTTTCCGTCTCTATAACTGTCATTTTGAGAGTTACAATATTTCCCTTTCCAATCTGGTCAAGAAGGACGGTGCCGTGGAGGAGACGGAGCGTAAGATGCGCCGTTCCATTACCGAGCGCCCCAAACAGGTGGCCGAGGTGATGCGTGGTATGGACAAGGCGCCTCTTCAATCGCTTGCCCTGGGGGACTTTAATGACGGGCCGCTGTCGTACACCTATTTCCGCCTGCTTCGCGGCCGCTATGACAGCTTTACCAGGGCTGGCAAGGGGTTTGGTGCCACTTATAACGCCTTGTGGCCACTCCTTCGGATAGACTATATCCTTTATCCAAAGGGTCTGGAAGCCGTTTCGTGCGAGATCCCGCACGTAGACTATTCGGACCACTATCCTATTATTGCAACGTACTATGAAACCGGAAGAAATACTCGCTGAGGCCCTTCGCGTGCTGCGCGAAGGCGGAACCATCCTTTACCCCACAGATACCGTCTGGGGCCTGGGCTGTGACGCCACCAACCCCGAGGCCGTGGCCCGCATCTTCGAGATCAAGAAAAGGGCCGATTCCAAATCCCTGGTCCTGCTGGCCTGCAACCTGGATATGGTGGCCAAGTATGTGAAGGAGATCCCTTCCATCGCCGTAGACCTGGTGGAGGTGAACGACGCCCCCATGACCATCATATACCCTGAGGCTCTTGCGGGCGTAGCCGGAGAGCCTGGAGACCGCTGGCACCTGGCCCACAATACCGTGGCCGAAGATGGCTCGGTGGGCATCCGCATCCCCCTGATGGACTGGTGCAAGAACCTGGTGTTCAAGCTGGGCCGGCCCATCGTGAGCACATCGGCCAATATTTCCGGAGAACCCACCCCGCAGCGTTTTACTGATATTCCGCAGGAAATCAAGGACGCCGTGGATTTTGTGGTTCCCCCGTCCATTGATACCCAAAGCACCGGCAAGGCCTCCCAGATCCTGAAGGTGGGTTTGAGAGGAGAGATTGAAATTATCAGAAAATAAAGCGAACCATTATGAAAAAAGTATTAGCTCTGGCCCTTGGGCTCCTGATGAGCGTAGCGCTCTTTGCCCAGGAAGAAGATCTGGACGCCAAGTATGCAGCCGACCTTTTGAAACCCGGCACCCCTGCTCCGGAATTCGTCCTGAACGATATCAACGGCAATGCCGTCAAGATGAGCCAGTTCCGCGGAAAAACCGTGGTGCTCATTTTCTGGGCCTCCTGGTGCCCGGACTGCCGGGCCGAAGTGCCTGCTCTGAAGGAGCTCCAGGCCAAGACAGACCCCAATAAAGTGGTGTTTGTCTCCATCTCCTCGGACCGTACCGTGGAGGCCTGGAAGAAGTATGTGGCCGAAAACGAGATGGGTGGTGTGCAGCTGTATAAGGACAAATCCAAGGTAAGTGAAGACTATCACGTCAAGTGGATTCCTTCCCAGTACGTCATTGGCCCGGACGGGAAAGTGGTTCTGGGAACGGTGATGCTGGATAAAGTAGCCAAGGCACTTAAATAGAATGGCAACGACGGTCAAAAAAACCAAGTCCGTGTGGTTCTGCACCCACTGCGGCAACGAGTACTCCAAGTGGATGGGCCGATGCCCCGCCTGCGGGGAGTGGAACACGATGGTTGAGAAGGAAGTGGTGACGGGAAGCTCCAAGGCTTCTGCTATGGCCGTGCCTGGCGGTTCCCGCAAGCCGATGCCGCTGAAGGAGGTCTCCACCACGCAGGAAGACCGCGTTTCCCTGGGCTCGGCCGAGGTAGACCGTCTTCTTGGCGGCGGTATCGTGAAGGGCTCCCTGGTGCTGATGGGCGGAGAACCCGGTATCGGCAAATCGACCCTTTCCCTGCAGCTGCCCCTTCACCGGCCGGAACTCAAAACGCTGTATGTCACGGGCGAAGAGTCCGTCAAACAGGTGAAAATGAGGGCCGACCGCCTGGGCGGCTCCTGCGACAACTGCCTCATTTACAGTGAAACGGATATGGGAGCCATCCTCTCGGAGGCCGAGGAGGTGGCGCCGGACCTGATGATCGTGGACTCTGTGCAGACGATGTATTGCCAGCACGTGGATTCCACTGCCGGCAGCGTGAGCCAGATCAAGGAGGTGGCGGCGCAGCTGCTTCGCTTTGCCAAATCCTCCGGCATCCCGGTCATTCTCATCGGCCATATTACCAAGGAAGGCACCATCGCAGGCCCCAAGATCCTGGAGCATATCGTAGACGTGGTCCTGCAGTTTGAAGGAGAGAACCGCGGCGCCTACCGCGTACTCAGAAGCATCAAGAACCGTTTCGGCTCCACTTCGGAGCTGGCTGTCTTCGAGATGACGGGAGCCGGCCTCCGGGAGGTGGCCAACCCTTCCGAGATGCTCATCCCCATGCACGAGGCAGGGCTTTCCGGTACGGCCATATCGGCAATGCTGGACGGCAACCGGCCTTTCCTTTTCGAGGTGCAGGCCCTGGTTTCATCGGCCGTGTATGGAACCGCGCAGCGCAGCGCCACGGGCTTCGATGTCCGCCGCCTGAATATGTTGCTGGCGGTGCTGGAGCGCCGTGCCGGCTTCAAGCTGGGCCAGAAGGACGTATTCCTGAATATGGCAGGCGGGCTCCGCATAACGGACCCCGCCTGTGACCTGGCTGTTATTTGCGCCGTGCTTTCCTCTACTTTTGATTACGCCATTCCGTCGGACGTCTGCTTTGCCGGCGAGGTGGGCCTTTCCGGAGAAATCCGTCCGGTATCCCAGGCGGCCCGCCGTGCCGTAGAGGCTGCCCGTGTGGGCTTCCAGCGCATCTTCGTAAGCTCTTACACGCACTTTGACCAGAAGCCGGAAGGCATTGAGGTGGTCAAGGTGGCCGATATCCCGGCGCTGGTAAGAGCCCTGTTCAAATAGCCCTTAGAACTTGAAGGGAACTTTCTGTACGCCGAAGCCGTAGATGGTTTTGAAGTCGTCCCTCATCGAGATGACGTGGTAACCGGCTTCTTTCCACTTCTCGGCCAGATCCAGGGCCTTTTGGCGGTTGGCGTGGTCCCGGGCTTCATCATCGGCAATCAGCATGAAGGCGGCGCTTTTGTATTGGCTGCTGCCCAGGCAATAGTTGTGCATGGCGCAGTCTCCGGTGCTGTTGCCAAAGGACAGGACCGGCACCTTGCCAATTTCCTGGGTAATCTGGAACACCTTGTTTGTCTTTACATCTTTGATGATGAGTTCGTCAGACCGAAGGACTTTCTCCTCCGGAGCCATGGTGTATTCCACGCCGGGGTTGTTTCCCTGCTCACAGGTTTTGAGGGTGGCATCCATACCGATGACCCGCTGGGGATCTATGCCGATGGCGCTGACAAGGGCGCGGGCGATGAAACGGTCCGACCCGGACACGACGTAGAAGGTGAAGCCGTTGTCGGCCAGGTACCGGAAGATTTCCAGCATCGGGAGGTAGAAGCTCTGGCCATACGTCATTCCGGTGAAGCCGTTGGCGGGAGTGGCCGCGTAGGATTTCACGTAAGCGTCGAACTCCGGCAGGGTCATATTGGAATAGGCTTTTGCCGCAGCCCGGGCGTGAATGAGTTCAAAGCCATCCGGCAGCGGTTTGCCGTTGCGGACGAAATCCCGGATGCTCTGGGCCGCCTGCTTCACGTCTTTCGGAGCCTTGTACGTAGGGTCGTCCAGGCCTCTGTATTCCAGCATATTGTATTCAAAATACGTGGGGTACAGTTCTCCCAGGATGGTTCCGTCCATGTCGAACGTGGCAATGCGGTCTTCCTGGGGAATGAAGTGAAGGGAGTAGGGATTGGTCACATCCTGTACATATTCTGTCAGTGCCGTGATGGACTCGCAGGAGTTCCACAGGCTGAAGTATTCCTTCTGCTGGCACGTGCCCTGTGCGTAACCGGTGAGGGTGACGACGAAGGAAAAAACGAGGATAAGGATTCGTTTGCTCATATGCATAACGGTTTACGCTACGAATATACAAATAAAATTATTATCTTTGCAGTTATATTAATTCAGACAGATATGAATTTAAGAGACGTAAAAAAAGACATCCAGTATGTGATTGGCGCATTCATCGATGACTGCACCCTTTTCCTGAACGTAAATCCCGGAAAGAACGCGGATGAAATCGCCGGCCTTATCGATAAAGCCGTAGACCTGTTCAACGACCTTAGAGACAAGGTGGTGAAGAGCGCCGGAGCCGAAAATCCCAAGCTGTGCTTTACCAGCATCCGCAAGGAACTGCTGGAGAAGACAGACGCCCTCTACGACGAGCTGGCCGCCTGCGCCAAGAAAGGCCTGGGCAAATAGGTCCATCCATCATAACAAAATAAGCTGCAGAATTTCTGCAGCTTATTTTGTTATCAGGGCACTGGCCCACACTTCGCAGCCTTCACATCGGCCCACAAATCCCAGTCTTTCAGTGGTGGTGGCCTTTACGGAAACGCAGTCCAGGGAAACCCCCAGGATGGGAGCCAGCGTGGCGCGCATCGTGGCGATATGGGGGGCTAGCTTGGGCTTTTGAAGGGCGATGGTTATGTCTACATTGCCCACCCGGTAGCCTTTTTCCTGAATGATAGCCACCACTTTTCCCAGCAGCAGCTTGGAGTCTGCCCCTTTCCACTCATCGGAAGTATCCGGGAACAGGTGGCCGATGTCTCCCAGTGCCAGGCAGCCCAGCAGGGCATCGCACAGGGCGTGGATGGCCACATCTCCGTCTGAGTGGGCCACAAAGCCCGTTTCCGAAGGAATTTGCACACCGCCCAGCCACATCGGGAGGCCCGGAGCCAGGGCGTGAACATCGTATCCGTTACCAATTCTGATATCCATAGCGCTATAAAGGCAAGAAAAACCGCTAGAACTTGAAAGTATAGCCCAGGCCGATGCTCACGCAGAGATAGTTGTTATAAGCTGCGCTGAAAAGGCGGGTGCCTTCGGCGTTGGTGTCAATCTCATAAGGCGAGCAGAAGTCCACCAGAGCATAGGGCCTGAGCACGTGGTGCTTGTTGAACTTGATGTCCGTGCGGAAGATAAGCCTGTAGCGGTCGTTGTACGCGTGCGTGTACCCGCCGGGCGTATAATCATAGTACGTGGTGCCGTCGCTCTTGGTCTTGATGCTGCCGGAAGTGGAGCCCCAGGGCCCGTTGAGGGCGGTACGCATCTCAAAGAACACGCCGGGCTCGAAGTATGTCCATTTTTTGTATTCTACACCCAGGCGAGTTTTGAGCGCCAGGGCGTTGGGCGTGTTCTGGTATACGTTGAAGGAGCCCGTGCGGTGCGTCAGCTGCAGGCGCTCCTTGAGGGAGAAGCTGAAGCCGCCCACATCGTAATGCGCGCCGGCGTCAAAATAGAAACGGTGCCGGGGATTCTTGAAGGCCCTGTTTTCCGCATCATACGGGTTGATAAGGATGTATCCCACCCCCAGTTTCACCCATTTGATAGGCTTGTAGTCCAGGCCGATGGTGGTTTGGAAGCGGCCCAGATTCTTGAAGGTGTTCTCTGTGCGGACTTCTTCCTCCACCATCAGGTGCAGGCCTTTTCGGATTTTCCAGTCTATCCCTACGGAAGCGCGGGCGCCGCTCTGGGTGCTGGTTTGTGCCGCTGCGGCAAGAGGCAGCAGCAGGACCAGGGAGATGAGTAATTTTTTCATATCCTGCAAAGATAATGATTTTTCTCAAGATGGTATTTACCAGCCGCGCGGACCTCCGCCGCCGGGGCCGCTCGTTCCGCCGGAGTAAGCACTCAGGGAAACGGTACTGCCGCCGCTGACGGAAGCACCCACGGCTCCCATTCCGTTAAAGATTTGGTCTCCGCCGGTGACGGTAACGCCAGATTTGACTTCCGGCTCAGAGGAGCCCGAAACCACCAGGCCGGTGCCGCCGCTGGAAGGGGTTTTGAAGGCAAATGTATTGTTCCCGACACTCAGGGAATACCAGGTGTTCCGGTTCCAGGAACTGGCCTGGTAGCAGCTTTGGCTCAGGCTGGATCCCTTTTCCAGGCCACCCAGGGCAAACAGGGTGCCTCCGTTTACGTAGAGTTTGCATCCTATTTCGGTGTTGGCGTCCACGGCCACCTCGGCTCCGCCGCTTCCGATGGCGTAGATGACTCCGCCTTCCAGGTAGCAGTTGCCGTTGGTGTCTATACCGTCATTCCCCGTGGAATAGGCGCAAATCTGCCCTCCGGTTATGGCCGTCATCCCGGCGCTGTTGACGGCATCGTCCTTGGACTGGGCGAACACGGTCCCTCCGGTCATCTCAATCTTTCCCTTGGATTCGATGCCTTCGTGGTTGGAAGCCTTGGCGCTGATGCTGCCGCCGCTGATGTAGATATTGCCGTCAAACTTGATCCCCTTGGCACTCTTGGAATCTTCACTGTTCTTTGCGTAGTTGCTGCCGGTCACGGTGACATCCACCGTCCCGCCCTGGAAATACGCCGGACCGTCTCCGCTGATGCCCTTTCCGCCCTGGCCGGAGTTGGTGATGGTAAGGGAGCCGTCGTTCATTACGAAGTACTGGTCGGCCTTGACCCCGGCCGATGACTTGTATTCCTGGTCATCCTCGTCATAGGCTACTCCGCCACTGACGGCGACGGTGGTGATGCCGCCGTTAAACACCACCAGGCTGTCGGACGTGATGCCTTTTTTCATATGGGCCGATGTCTGGATGGCCAGGGTGCCGCCGTTCACATAGACGGCGTCCTTTCCGCGGAGACCGTGGCCGGCAGTGGAAGAAACGTTGATGCTGGGGCCTTCCAGGAAGTTGAGGTAGTCGTCGGAGGTGATGCCGGCCTTGCCCGTGGCTTTCACCTGCAGGGATCCTTCTCCGCTGAAGATGAGCTGGCCTTCGGAGAAGAAGGCCGCCTTTTCGTCTTCCTCCTCGGGCGTAGAGGTGTAGGTGGTGCCATCGGCCAGATAATTCTCTCCGTTCACCACCACGAAGCAGCGCTTCTTGCCCTGGTTGTTGATAGCGGCGCCGCCGGGGTTCACGATGGAAACCCCGTTCAACACCAGCGCCTGTTTGTTGTTGGAATAAATCTTCAGGAAACCGTTGGAGGTGCTTCCGGAGAGCTCGTACTTGACCTTTTCATTGGTGGAGGTGTTGTCCACCGTCACCTGGTTGCCGCTTACGGTCACAATGCCGTTCTCGTCGCCGGTAACCGTGGCGTCTCCCTCATTGGAAAAGACGATGGAGATGGTACGGACGAAAGTGGTGCCTTCGATGAGGTCTTCTTCGTCGTAATTTACTTCGATGGTGGTGGGCGTAACGCCGGAGGTGCTGCTCCCGCTGCCATTATTCCCGGGGTCTTCATCGGGAAGGATGCCGTCCTTCGCACATCCTGCGAGGGTTAGGCCCGTCAGCAGGACATAGATACTAACCTTGATTCTCATAATTGTAAGGTTTTAAAATACACGTCGGAGGCCTATAAATCAAAAATGCGGCCAAACTCCAAAGGCGCGGAGAAAAATTTTCACTATCTTTGTATCGGTAAAATTTCGCTTATGCTTGTTATACTGCAACTTCTGGGTTCCATCGCCCTCCTGATCTATGGTATGAAGGTGATGAGTGAGGCCCTCCAGAAAATGGCCGGCCCGCAGCTCCGTCATCTGCTGGGAGCAATGACCACCAACCGTTTTTCCGGCGTACTGACCGGTGCCCTGGTCACCGTTGCAGTACAGTCATCGGCCGCCACTACGGTAATGACGGTATCCTTTGTGAATGCCGCTCTCCTTACCCTCTCCCAGGCCATTTCCATCATTATGGGTGCCAATATCGGTACCACGATGAGCGCCTGGATTATGTCGGCCGGCTTTTCCTTCAATGTGACTATGCTGGTGTGGCCCGCCTTCCTTGTGGGTATCATCCTTATCCAGACCGGGCGCCATCGCTATATCGGAGATTTCCTCTTCGGCCTTTCCTTCCTGCTGTTTGCCCTGGGTATGCTCAAGCAGACGGGTACGGAGATGGATCTGGCCAGTAAGCCCGCCGTGGTGGCCTTCTTCTCCAGTTTCCATACCAATTACGGAACCATCCTGCTGTTCCTTCTGATAGGAACCATCCTTACGGCTATGGTGCAGAGCTCCGCGGCCCTTATGGCCATCACGATGGTGCTTTGCTCCACCGGCGCCATCACCATCTATCAGGGTATCGCCCTGGTGATGGGTGAGAACATCGGCACCACCGTAACCGCCAACCTGGCGGCTATGAGCGCCAATACGCAGGCTCGCCGGACGGCTCTGGCGCACCTGCTGTTCAATGTTTTCGGCGTCATCTGGGTGCTCATTTTCTTCTTCCCCTTTGTGAGAATGGTGTGCGGGGTCGTGGGTCTGGATCCGGAGGCTCCCGAGCAGAGCCCCACCCAGCTTTCCTTCGCCCTGGCTACGTTCCACACCTTCTTTAACGTAATCAATACGGCTGTCCTCATCTGGTTCATTCCCCAGATTGAGAAGATTGTTTGCTTTATCATCAAGCCCTCCAAGGAGGACCGGGAAGATACCTTTAAGCTCAAGTATATCCGTGGCGGTATTATGAAGACCCCGGAAATCTCCCTCCTGCAGGCGCAGAAGGAAATTTCTGTCTTCGGCCAGAATATGCAGCAGATGATTGCGCTCGTCAAAGATATGTCCCAGGTTTCGGATGCAGAAACCTTCAGCAAGTACTTTGAGCGCATCCGCAAGTACGAAGACTTCTCCGACCAGATGGAGAACGAGATAGGCCGATACCTGGAGGAAGTGGGCCAGGCCCACCTCTCAGACGATTCCAAGGCCAAGATCAGCGGTATGTTCCGTCAGATCGGAGAGCTGGAGTCCATCGGTGACAGCGGCTTCAACCTGGGCCGGATCCTCCAGCGCAAGATGGAGAAGAAGATAGAATTCTCCGAGGCCCAGACCCAGGGCATCATCGAGATGTACAAGCTGGTAGAGGCCGCTATGGTGCGGATGAACCAGATGCTGGATGGCCGGAAGGAAGACTTCGACATCGGCCTTTCGTCCTCTTATGAGTCCAGCATCAACGAGCTCCGCGGCAACCTCAAGCTCCAGAATATCAAGGACCTGGACAACCAGGTATACACCTACGACAACGGCACCGTCTTTATGGACCTGGTGAACGAGTACGAAAAAGTGGGAGACTACGTCCTCAACGTGGCCGAAGCCCGTCTGGGACTGTAGTCTCCCTGTATAATAATAGTGGTTTTTCCTAATAGTCCAGCCAGAAGAGCTCCCGGGAAGAATCGTTGGCCGGGTTGGTTATGTTGGGGTGCTCCTGGTCCGCGGAAACCCGGAATTCGTTGATGTCCATCCACTTGCTCCAGCCTACGGCTTTGTCAAAGGCCGAGGCCTTGTAGCGGGCTTTACCTTTATCGTCGTACGAGTACTCGTCTTCGCGCTGTCCGGCATACAGGGAAATACCCAGGCTGAATCCGCCGGTCTTGGGCGCGACATCCTTTCCGTGGGCATCTTTCACGAACACGCCGTTGATGCGGTACATACTGGCCGCGTCGATGGCCTTGCTCAGGTCGGTGGCGATGGTATGGGCTTCGGCCTTAAGGTCTTCGTCGTTCAGGCATTCTTCCAGTTTCAGGGCATAGTCCAGAACATCGGCATAACCGTAAGAAAGCTCGTACAGATACACCCAGCTGGTGGCGGTGTCTACAGACAGTTTGTAGCTCTGATAAGCTTTTACCAGCAGTTCGCCCAGCTTTTTCACCTGCGCGTTGATGTCGGCCAGTTTGGAAGACTTCCAGCAGCCCATATCGCAGTTCTCTTTCTTGGGCTTACCCTGCTTGTCCGTGGCATATTTGAAGGGATAAAGCATACTGTCGGCATCGTCTTCGCCATCTCCTATCAGCATCGAGGCGTGTTCTTCGGCCATCTTCTCAAAGTCATCGGGCTGGGAGTTCAGCGTCCTGACCAGATCCACGACGTGGTGGGAATCCGAGCGGGCTACGTGAGAGCTGGCAAACTGATAGTCGCAGTAGGGGGCCACTTCGGTGAGAACTTCCAGCAGACCCATCATACAACCATTCCAGTAGATGGCCTTCAGGTGGGTGTTGGTAGTTTTCAGGGCCTCGGCAATGGTCGCGATGGAAACGCCAATACCCTGTTTGTCGGCATCCAGGTGGTTGTCGTCGTAGATAATGCCCTTGGTGAGGACTTCGGTACTGAGGTCGAATCCACCGCCGTGGTTCACCAGCTCCAGGATGTAGTTGTCGGCCGGAGCGGTTTCCTTGGACCATTTGATGAAGTCTGCCAGGGTGGAAGCCTTATAGAGTTCTACCTCGGAGGCGTTCTTGTAGAAGTACTTGCTGCGGTAACCTTCCTTGGTGAGGTCGGTATTCTTGTGCAGCTCGTAACGGTAGGTCTTTCCTTTCTCTCCACGGTAGGTTTTCAGGAACTCCTTGTCGGTTGCAGACATAGAATACATAACCGTGTAACGAACCTGGTTTTTCTCTACGCCCAGTTCTTTCACCAGGTCTTCCAGGGCGCCTTCTAGCTGCTCATCTATGTCACCGCCGCCGCAGCCATAGAACATGATGGTATATTTGGCCTGTTTGTCCCACTGGGGGGCATCAGGGGTTTCGGGGGTGGTATTGTCCTTCTCGCAGGAGGAAATTACAAGGCCCATGGCTATCATTGCGGCCGTGAGCAGCACGTTAAAACACTTTTTCATTACCATGATTTATTAAAACAGACGCAAAGATAGACATCATTCGGCATCGGTTTTCTTTTAAAAATGTCTTTTTACTTTGTTTTTTGACAAAACGTCCGTGCCTCCTCGCGAAGATTTTATGCAAGTTTTTGTGTTAATTACTTGCGGATTCAGAAAAAAGTCGTACATTTGCAGTCCCGTTTTGCGGGATACATTGAGATATGGTGTAATGGTAGCACTACAGATTCTGGCTCTGTCAGTGAGGGTTCGAGTCCTTCTATCTCAACTTTTTTTGTGCCTTTAATGGTATGGCGGGGTAGCTCAGCTGGTTAGAGCGTCGGATTCATAATCCGGAGGTCGTGGGATCGTGACCCACTCCCGCTACAAAACCCCATCGAAACTTAAACTCCTATATATCCGAGACTGCCCTACGAGGTGGTTTTTTTGTTTATATATCAAGGTGTTACCACAGTCCATATATGCGACCAGTGTATTCAGCAAACAAAACTGGTCACAAATTATGAGCAGAAGTACAGCAAATGTTTCATTCTATTGCCGTGAGAGCAAGAAAAACAAAGATGGGTTAGCCCCCATAGAGATGGTCATTATCCTGAATACACGGAGGTGTTTCATCCAACTCCCAAGGAAAGAATACCCCTCTCAATTCAAAGCACAGTTAAAGGGGAAGAAAAGAACAGACTTGATAGACTACCTGGATGGTGTAAGAGCAAGGCTAAACCAGATTGTCACCAACTTCCTGATGGAAGGTCAGCCTTTGACCGCTGATGCGCTCAAGGCTTACTTCAAGAGTGGTGGTTATCTGGTCTATACCATTGAGAACCTCTTCGATGACTATATGCACATCCTATCAAAGAGGGTTGGCAAGGACTTGAAACCAAAGACCTACAGAAAGTATGAGATAGCCAGGGACAAGTTCTATCAAATCATTTCCCCCAAGGAACCTGTGAGCGCTATAACCAAGGCTGTCATCCTGGACTATCAAGCCTCAATGAACCAATACCTGGACTATGTGACTACCAACGGATACTGCCAGCGGGTGAAGACTATCGTTCAGTTCGGGATAGACAATGGAAGGATAAAGATTAACCCGTTCAGCGGTATCAAGCTCAGGAAAGGGGAGAAGAGCGTACAGTTTCTTTCAGAGGAAGAGGTGGAGAAGATCCGCACAACAGACTTCCATAATGAGAGCCTTAACAGGGTAAGAGACCTGTTCGTGTTCCAGGCCGCATCAGGACTCTCCTATACAGATATGGCTAAGCTGGTGCCAACAGACTTCCAGGTGACAGAAGATGGTCAGTATTACATCCACGACAAGCGCAACAAGACTGGGGTGTTCTATACCGCTGTCATCTTGGAGCAAGGGGTGGAGATTCTCAAGAAATATCACTTCAAACTCCCTATCATTGGGAACCACAAGATGAATGTCTATCTAAAAACCATCCGTGACCTCTGCGGGATAGACAAGCCTATCTTCTCCCACGTCGCCAGACACACCTATGCTACCAGGTGCCTGAACAGAGGAATACGCCTGGAAGTGGTAGCAAAACTCCTTGGTCATAGCACAACAAGAATCACACAGCACTATGCAAAACTCCTACAAAACAATATCTTAAATGAAGTTAAGGACGCTTTTGAGAAGTCACATTGATAGAGAGCACATTTCCTCTATTAACATTCCCCAAAAACGCTACCAGTGTAAATCCATCTATTTTTACTAACTTTGTAATTGCTCATATGGGAGAGATATCTCTTGGAGCAAAAGGCATTCATTGCCCTTTGGGTATATGATAGTTCCCTAGCCTTTTTATTTACAGCCGCCTCTGGGGAACATGGCGTGCGACATTTTCTGATTGTATGGCCACATTTACAATTAAAAGAGCACTTTTTGCTATAACCGTCTCTGTTATGGCTTTAGGTTGTGTTAAGGAGTCGGATCAGCAGCCTCCGGAACAAGACCTGGATAATCTCCACGAAGTTGTCTTCCACGCCGGCTGGGCTCCGGAGACTAAGACCGCCCTTCAGGAGGATGGGAGTGTTTGGTGGAGTCCGGGGGATGAGATAAGGCTGTGTTTTCCGCTAAAAGAAAAGAATATAGATCCTGTCGTTGCGCCCTGTATTCAATTGGTTTTTAAAACTGATGATGATGCGCCAGTGGCAGATTATTATATTGATATGGATAATCCTATCAGCAGAGGGAATTATAATGGCTATTGCTACAAAAGGGATCAGGGTTTGGTCGCGGATACTGTTTATGCCATCTATCCGGAACGCAGTGATAATAGTAACGATATCATTTTCACCAGTGAAGGAAATCTTCTTATATATTTCACGATACCAACCGTTCAAATCGCTACCCCAGAATCATTTGACAAATTGGCAATGGTTAGCATTGCCGAGTCTAATGGCAATAATCTCAGCTTCCGTAATCTTTGCGGCGGAATAAAGTTCTCCGTATCTCAACCGGGCATAAAGGAAGTTTCATTTCGTTCTAGCAGCGGAGAAACTTTGTCCGGTTCTTTCTCTTTTATTCGCAAGAGTGGGGAGTTGTTTGTAGATTGGCCTTCTTCGTGGGAAGGTTCTGGCTCAGATGAGGTAATTGTTCGTGCTCCGGACGATTCATACTTTGAAGTCGGCAAGTATTATTATGCTGTAGTGAACCCGTTAGAAGATGATTCCCCTATTGTCGTTACTTATAAAAAAGACTCTTCAAAAGCATCATATTTTACATCGGGTCCCACCTCCATAAAACGTTCTGTCTTTAAAAGACTGTACGACAAAGATTCTGGCTTGACCTTTATACCCTCAAGAGACGAAGCATTCCTGATGCAGCCACTTCCGGATTACGTGCGGTACAGCGATAAAATACATGAGTTGACGGAGGCTCACTTTCACCCATTAAGCGATCATATTACAGAAGTGAATCTTGGTACCGAGGATGGCCCTATCTATTTTGAATTAGTCGGTACGGCTGTCCACTACTATACCCCGAAAGAGAGCTTCAACATAAGAAATGTCGCGAGCACTATGTTTTATGCTTGGGAGTCTTTAACTACGGTGGATTTTTCTGGTGTAAACACTTCGGAAGTGACAGATTTCTCTTATTGTTTCGCAAGTTGTAATAAGTTGAGAAACCTCGATCTAACTGGTTTTGACACGTCCTTCGCTATAAATATGTCAGCCATGTTTTCCGGCTGCACTAGTCTTGAATCCCTGGACTTGACGTCATTCGATACCGAACACGTGACTGATATGTCAGCCATGTTTCAGTCGTGTAGAAACCTAAGGGAACTTGATCTTAGTTCATTTAATACAAGTCGTTGCACAGACATGAGTGAGATGTTCAATTATTGTAGGAGTCTCGAAAAGCTCGACATGAAAAACTTTGACGTTTCTTCAGTGAAAAATGCCATAGGGATGTGTCATAATTTTGCGATTCATCGTAAGCATTGTGTGATAAGGTCTTCAGAATCCACGCGAAATATGATGTATAGCAAGAGTTCTGATATGCCCGAACCTTCAAAGCAATATTTCGTTTGCTGGATTAGCCCGGAAGATGACTTTCCCGAGATTGTCGATCCATTTGCAGATTTGTATAAAAGTACTGATTACAGCAAAGATAAGACCTTTAGGACTATACAGACCGCCAGCAAAGGCAAAGGTATTGATATCGTGATTATGGGCGATGCATATTCTGACAGGTTAATTGAGAATGGCAAATACGATAGTGATCTTAGCAATGCTATTGAACACATTTTCTCGGAAGATCCACTTAACTCATTAAGAGACTATTTCAATGTATACATCTGTTATGCAGTGTCTGAAAACGAGTCCATAAATGGCATCACTGCTTTTGATCTTGTATTTGATGATTGGCCTTCAACTCGAATTAGCGGAGGTGATGGGATAGTCGATGTTTATTTGAGCTCTGTTCTGCCGAATTATGGGTGGGAGTGGATGACAGGAAAACCTATTCCATATACTATAATTGTATCAAACTGCACGCTCCATTCAGGCACCAACTATTATTTTCCTTCGGGATCCACATTAACCTTGTGTGCATTAGGCGAAAATGATACAGATTATCATTCCATAGTATGTCACGAATTTGGACACGCTATAGGAAGGCTGGCAGATGAGTATGATCAAGAGGGGAAGTCCTTCACAGATCCAACTGACTATTTACAAAAGTGTTCAGAAGGATTTTGGCCGAACATTGACATAACAAGCGATCCTAATAGTGTTAAGTGGAGCCGCTTCCTGCAAGATGGCCGATATGCTAATCAGGGGCTTGGCGTTTTTGAAGGAGGGTATGCAGGCTATGCCTATGGAATTTGGAGACCCACAGAGAACAGCATTATGAATACGGCTCCAACTGGTTTTAACGCACCTTGTCGTGAGGCTATATATAAACGCGTTCATGAGCTTGCTGATGATTCTTTTGTTTATGACTATGAGCAATTCGTTGCTTTTGATCAACAAGGGGCATCTCAAAATCAATCATCGGCAGAGAAACGGGTCACGAGTGTTGAAATTCAACGTGGAAAACCGTTGCCTCCACCCATTTTTGTTACTGGGGCGTCAAATCTCAATGGAGCATCTCTAACTGTTACAGGTCATGCACCCGACGGTAAGGAAAGAATCAGTGTAATCATGAACAAAAACTCTGAAAGATGAAAGCATACAAGAGATTAGGCATAGATGCTCCTGTCATAATAGGGCTTTTGTCTTGTAAGGAGATGGACTCATTTAAAAATATAAGAACACTATTAGCTATAACCCTTTCCGTTATAGCTGTTGGTTGTGTTAGGGAGGCTCAACAGCCCCTGGAACAAGATTCAGAGAATCTCCACGAAGTAGTTTTCCACGCAGGTTGGGCACCGGAGACTAAGACCGTACTGCAAGAGGATGGTAGCATTTGGTGGTCACCGGGGGATGAGATATCCTTGTATATATGGGGAGGATCTGATGAAACAATGTATTGTTTGAAATCAGATTGTAAAGAGCCTTCGTCAATAACTGATTTCGTTGGAAAGATAGGTGAATACGACAGTAATAATGTATTTTACGCTATATATCCCTATGATAAAGCCCGAGGGATGGCCAGTTTTACTATTCCAACTGTGCAATACGCTACAGCTGGCAGTCTTTCTCCGGGACAATTCGTGAGCTTTGCCAGATCAAAGGATAATAACCTTTCTTTCTACAACGCGTGTGCCGGAATAAAGTTTTCGGTGGCTCATGATGGCATAAAAAAAGTCGTTTTCAAGAACAGAGATAATTACTATCCAATTACGGGCGATATGAAAATTCTCTTTTGGGATCGGTTCCCTGAAAGTCCGGAAGTTTACCCGGATCTTGATTCGGAATTTGACCCTAATAACATTGAAGAGACTCAAGACGGTCCAGAATTGTCAAATTATTTGACGGTTCTTCCTGCAGAAGGCGATTATTTTATTCCTGGCGAATACTATTATGCATCCTTAAGACCTGGGGTTACATCATTAGTCATTTCTTATTATACAGACAATCAGGTCGCAACCACCTCTTATTCGTACAGAGGTATTGAAAGATCACAAATTGCGGTTCTTCGAGAAAAAGACAAAGATCTCACTTTTGAGGACAATAACAATTACACTTATTCCGGTCTTGGTGAGTTTATCCTCCCTGATGGAGTTGACAAAAACGCCATTCAAGAGGTTGTATTTCACACCTTAAGCGATGTCACGACCGATACGGTTGTACCGAGTTCGGTCCCGGCCAATTGGAATGGCTATAATTGGATTGACTATATCCCTGTTTATTTCGAGTTACAAGGCACAACGGCACACTACTATACAAAAGCCGAGAAGTATATGATGACAGGGCCTAATTGCATTTCTTTCATGGATTGGAGGGAGCTTAAAACGGTGGATCTTTCAATGTTTTGCACAAATCAGGTCACGAGTTTCCAGTCTATGTTTAATGGCTGTGTGAGCTTGGAAAGCGTTAATCTATCAAGCTTTGACACAAGTAATGCGCGTACATTCTCGGCGATGTTCCAACTATGTAAGAGCCTGAAAACCATTGACATCAGTAACTTCTCAACACGTAGTCTGGAGGGAGATGGCGCAGAGTGTCTTTTCAATCGTTGTTATGATTTGGTCAGAATTGATTTGGGGAATGTGGATTTTTCAGAATGTGGAACAAGTCACGCTATGCTTTGGCTCTCGAAATTCAGTAAGAATTGCGCTATTCGTTGCTCTTCAGCTACAAGGGCCAAGCTAAGCGATGATGACTCAAGACTGGGATCAAGCGCAGATTATATTACTTGGGTCCTTCCAGAAGAAGAAATTCCGGATCTTGAGCCAATTGTGGATCCCAATCTATATACTAGTACAGATTATAGTAGAGACAAAACAGTTAGAATACTTCATAAAGCAACAAAGGGGAATGGAGTTGATATCGTTTTGCTCGGAGATGCTTATTCTGATAGGATGATTACAGATGGCACATATGACGCAGATATGGAACTAGCTATGGACGCGATCTTAAAAGATGAGCCATACGCGTCATTTAAAGATTATATCAATGTATATACTGTCTATGCTGTTTCAGCGAACGAGATTCCATATTATACTCACACTGCTTTTGACGCTTCGATAAATCAGTATGATCCTGTTAATGGCATTCTTTCTTATAGTGAAAATTATGATGTATATCGATACGCCTCGATCGCTGTTCCAGATAAAGATCTGGAAGATGTGGCCATGATACTTATAATTAATCAAGCAGAAGGAGAGGGTGATTCTTGGACTGATGGCGTTGCGGGATATGAAGCCTCATGGAATGATAACGAGTATTTCGATTATGCCGCAGGCGCAAAATCTATAGGAATGATCAATCGACGCGACCGTTCCAAAACCGAGACGTTCTCACGTATTGTCGCACACGAATTTGGACATGTTTTCGCCAAATTGGCCGATGAGTATGTTTTAATCTACGGTGAAATCTCAGATTGGGAAAAACAATTTTTAGTTGATATGTATACCCATCTTGGTTGGTGGAGTAATATCGATGTTACTTCTGATCCACAAATAATTAAATGGAAGAAATTCTTGGAGGATGAACGATATGCTGGTACGGGCATAGGAGTATATGAAGGAGGCTATACCTATGCATCTGGGGTATGGCATCCAACCATGAATAGTATTATGCGTTTTAATCAAGGGATGTTCAACGCTCCTTCCCGTGAGGTTATCTACAAGAGAATTCACAAGCTCGCATTGGGTAAGGATTGGCAATATGATTACGAGACGTTTGTTGAATATGACCAGAAGAACATTGCTGCCGAAAAGGCGGCTCAGGCTGCACCCCTGATCCTGCAATCTCCTGCCCCTGAAATAAGCCGAGCGCCGTACATGAAGATAGAAAAGTCCATTTCTCCTGACGGAAAGGAAAGAATAAGTGTAATCATGAACTAAGTCGTTGAAAGATGAAAACATACAAGAAACTAGGCGTTTTTGCCCTTGCTCTTATAGGGCTTTTGTCTTGCGAGAAACCGGAGCAGGATAACCCTACTCCACCTAATCCGGCAACCCCTAAGATAGAAATCCCGGCCGAGAGCCAGTCGGTTTTCTCACAGGGCATCAGCATGGATGCTGGTACATCGGCCCAGAGCCAGACGGTGAAATTCTCAACTACCGCAGCCTGGAGCACGGAAGTCACAGATACCAAGGCCTCCGCCTGGCTTAGCGTTCAGCCCACTAGCGGTAACGCAGGCGCGGTAACCATGACGGTATCAGCCCAGGCCAACACCGGTACAAAGGACCGCGAAGCAACTGTTACGATTAAGTGTGGAACGGTTACTATGAAGTTCACAGTGAAGCAGGCGGGTATTTCCAATGTGGAAGTAACCGAAGTAACCTTGGACAAGGCTGAGTTGGGCCTGGCAGAAGGCCAGGAGGCCGAATTGACTGCCACGGTGAAACCCGATAACGCAACGGATAAAACTGTCACGTGGAGTACCTCCGATTCGGCGGTAGCCACCGTGACTGATGGAAAAGTGAAGGCTGTCAAGGCCGGTACCGCCACCATCACTGCCAAGGCAGGAGAGAAGACAGCTACTTGTAAAGTCACAGTTACCACAGCAGTGATACCTGTAGAATCTGTAACATTGGACAAGCCCAGTGCTACTCTGAAAGTTGGCGAGACCGTTACACTTACGGCGACGGTGAAACCCGACGACGCGACAGATAAGACGGTTACCTGGACAAGCTCAGATGCCTCTGTTGCGACAGTCGATAATGGCGTTGTGACAGCCAAGAAAGTTGGTACAGCTACTATTACGGCTAAGGCTGGCGAGAAGTCGGCTACCTGCGCTATCACTGTTGAGCCCACCCCGGTAACCGGTATTACCTTGGATAATGCAACCGTTACCTTGAAGGAAGGCCAAGAGATCCAGCTCACCGCCACTGTAGCGCCTGTTGATGCTACGGATAAGACCGTCACTTGGAGTAGCAATAAGACAGATGTTGCTACTGTTAGTAATACGGGTAAAGTGAAGGCCATCAAGGAAGGGGTCGCAACGATAACAGCAAAGGCCGGGAACAAGGAGGCCACCTGTGTCGTTACCGTCTCCAAAAATGTAATTGCTGTAACGAGCGTATCCTTGGATAAGCCTAGCGCATCTTTAAAGGTTGGCGAGACAGTAACCCTGACCGCTACGGTGAAGCCGGACGATGCCACAGATAAGACGGTTACCTGGACGACCTCCGATGCGAGTGTTGCCACCGTTAGCAATGGCGTAGTCACCGCCAAGAAGGTGGGCTCTGCCACCATCACTGCCAAGGCGGGTGATAAAGAAGCTACCTGCGCCATCACCGTTGTGGCTACACCTGTTACCAGTGTAACCCTCGATAGAACAAGCGCATCCCTGAAAGCGGGAGAGACAGTGACCCTCACAGCCACAGTCAAACCCGATGATGCCACGGACAAGACTGTGACTTGGAGTACCTCTGACGCCTCTGTGGCTACAGTAGATAATGGCGTGGTTACCGCTGTCAAGATTGGAACCGCCACCATTACAGCCAAGGCTGGGGATAAAGAAGCCACCTGCGCGGTAACCGTAACGGCTACTGCATCGGGAGGCCATGAGGGTATTTACGAAGAGGACTGGTAGTTATAATAGTATAAAAGAAGCTCTACGAATTAGCAGCGTGGAGCTTCTTTTATTATCTCTCTGGTCGCATATATGGTCACAAATTTTGCAATTTTTTGGATAGTTTGCTCTTGTCATAGAGGAGGGCGATCGTATTCAAATCCATCCCCACCCCCTATAAACAAAAAACCATCACAGGGTATTGTGACGGGTATATAGAGAGTTTTGTCTGTGAGATTGATCGTAGTCAATCAAGACATATGTTTTGTTGGTGTGGTAGCGGGAGTG
>ONWU01000055.1 GCA_900321655.1 uncultured Bacteroidales bacterium | reverse complement strand
TGGGAAATCCTCAACGACCGCCTGATCGGGGGTGCCGGCGAGGATGTCTACGACCACAAGGACATCCGGGACGACCGCGTGAACTGGTTCTTCGCCCTTCCCGCCGGACGCTCCAAGACCTTCACCGTGCAGCTGAGAGCCGCCTATGAAGGCACGTACCTGCTACCCTCAGCCGTAGCCGAAGCCATGTACGAGCCCGCCATCCAGGCAGCCACCGCCTCCGGCACCGCCAGTGTCACGCGCTAAGATAATAGGGATTAGCATTGTGGCAGCCACGCTTTTGGCGTGGCTGCTTTGCCTGCCGCGGAACCTGTTCAAGGATACGGTGTACTCCACGGTGGTGGAGAGTGCCGAGGGGGAACTGCTGGGCGCGAGGATTGCGGCCGATGGGCAGTGGCGCTTCCCGCCGTGCGACACGGTGCCACGGCGCTTTGCCACGGCGCTGGTGCAGTTTGAAGACCGGCAGTTCTGGTGGCATCCGGGCGTGAACCCCGTGGCGATGGGAAGGGCCCTGGTGCAGAACCTCCGAAGCGGTCACGTGGTGAGCGGGGGCAGTACCCTCACGATGCAGGTGATACGGCTGAGCCGGAACAAGGAGCGCACCGTTACCCAGAAACTCATAGAGTCCGTGCTGGCTACGCGACTGGAGCTGAGGTGCCGGAAGCGCACCATCCTGGCGATGTATGCCTCCCATGCGCCCTTCGGGGGCAATGTAGTGGGGCTGGAAGCCGCCGCCTGGCGTTATTTCGGAAGGCCGGCATCTGAACTCTCCTGGGCCGAAGCCGCCACCCTGGCGGTGCTTCCCAACGCCCCCTCCACCCTGCACCTGGGCAAGGGTCGGGAGGAACTGCTGCAAAAGAGGAATCGGCTGCTGAAACGGCTGCTGGAGCACGGGGACATAGGGGCCGATACCTATGCCGCGGCCCTGGAAGAACCGCTTCCCGATGCCCCCCTGCCTCTTCCCGCCCTGGCCCCGCACTATGTAGAGCGACAGGAGAAGGGCAAGAGAACCCGCACCACCCTCCGGATAGAGCTGCAGAAAGCCGTATCGGCCGTCACCGACCGGCAGAGCGACGAACTGGCCAAAGAGGGTGTGGCCGATCTGGCCGCCGTGGTAATTGACAACCGTACCGGCGAGGTAGTGGCTTATGTGGGGAATGCATCGGCCTACCGGGATCGGCCCGGCGTGCAGGTGGACATTGCCGCCTCCCCGCGCAGCACCGGCAGCATCCTTAAACCCTTCCTCTACGAAGCCGCCCTGCAGGAAGGCATCATCCTTCCCCACACCCTGCTGCCGGACATTCCCGTGAACCTCGGCGGCTTTGCCCCGCAGAACTTTGACCGGCAGTTCTACGGCGCCGTGCCGGCGAATGAGGCCCTGGCCCGCTCCCTCAACGTGCCGGCCGTGTTCCTGCTGCGGCAGTACGGCGTGCCCAAGTTCCACTCCCTGCTGCAAAAGGCAGGACTCACCACCCTCACCCAAACCCCGGACCACTACGGCCTTTCCCTCATCCTGGGCGGCGGCGAAGGAAGGCTGGACGAGATTACGGCCGCGTACTCCCAGATGGCGGCCAGCGCGTGTGCACCAGAGGCTCCCCGTGCACACGGAGGCTCTTCTCAGCTCGGTCGGTGTGCACCAGGGGCCTTGTATGCACACGGAAAGCTGGCGGTATGGCACACCCTGGATGCCTTGAAAGAAGTGAACCGGCCGGACGAGCTGGACTGGCGGCTCATCCGTTCCGTCCGAAAGGCGGCGTGGAAAACCGGCACCAGCTACGGCTTCCGCGATGCCTGGGCCGTGGGAATGACGCCGGAATACACCATAGGCGTATGGGCCGGCAATGCCGATGGCCACGGCGTGCCGGGCCTCACCGGCGCCCGCACCGCCGGGCCGGTCCTTTTTGACATCCTGGGGATCCTCCCCAAAACCGACAGCTGGTTCGAGGAGCCGGAAGAGGGCGTGATGGCCAAAGTGTGTACCCTGTCCGGCATGCTGGCAACGCCCGACTGTCCGGCCGAAGAAATGACCATTCCCAAGGAAGGCCTGCAGAGCGACCCTTGCCCATATCACAAAACCGGGGAGTTTGTGCTCACACCGGCCATGGAATGGTTCTACAAGCCGCATCATCCGGAGTACATCGGCGCAAAATCAACGAAACAGACGCAGGCGCTGGAATTCATTTATCCCAGCTCCGGCAGCACACTTTACATCCCAAGACAACTCAGTGGCGAGGTGGAAGGCGTGGTGTTCCGCGTGGCGCACCACAGTGCCGATGCCACCGTCTTCTGGCACCTGGACCAGACTTACGTGGGAGAAACGCGCTTCCTCCACGAGCTCCGGCTGGCCCCTGACAAAGGAAAACATACCCTCACCGTGGTAGACGGCGAGGGTAATACAGCAAGCATCCGCTTCACCATAGCGGAATAGTTACCTCCACTTCTGGCCGATATCCCAGTGGACGGCGTATTCGAAGACTGTCTTATCGGCCGGGAGATCGAACTCCTCCAGGATGAGTTCCCGAGCTTCCGGATATTCCTCCAACCACTTCCCTACCATCACTATAAAGCGATCTGTAGCTATCTCGTAAAAGACCCGGCCTCTGGGTTTGTTCTCATAAGGGCCGATGAAAGGGCCGGTTCCGTCTCCGTGATGTTTTTGCCGATTATATTCTTTACGCCATACGTCTTCGTGCAGTTCCGAGCAGCTGATGCGGCCATCTGATGCATTGGCCTTACTGTAATCCCGCACCGGGTGGGAGACTACTCCAAAGAGTTCTTTCCAGGCCACGTTGTACCAGAAGATGCCCACTTTGGGATCACTTCCGTGCCCGCGGTTGGCTTCCATAAAGCGGATCATTTGGGCATAATCCTGCCTGGAGGCTTCCTGAAGCCGATTCGGAAGTTCTTCGAAAGAAGGCAGAAGATCGTTAACGATAGAGAAGACCACGACATAGTCTTCCCCTTCCGCATAATAATACATGATCATACCGCTTCCGTTAAAGCGGCGCTCCCGGTAATCCGGGAAGGAGGGTTCCACCGGAGCAGGCGATCCCAGACCGGAGAGCGGATGCGCCTGAATATCCTTCAGAAGCGTCTTTACCTGCTCTGCATACGGCACGCTCCGGCCCTTCAGGCACTGATACTGGTATTGGGCTTTGGGGCTCAGGTACAGTTTCATAGCGCGTCGATGTC
>ONWU01000021.1 GCA_900321655.1 uncultured Bacteroidales bacterium | reverse complement strand
CCTGGTTCAGGCCCTTGTAGGAAGTACGGTAACCGATGATGGTCATCGTGTCGCCTTCCTTCACACCCAGGGTGCCGAACTTCTTGGTCTCACCGCCAACGCCGGTGGAAACACCGTATACATAGACGGAACCGCTGGCGTCGGTCAGGTTAAGGTTACCGTAGGTTTCGATATCCCACTTGGTACCTTCCTCGGTGGGTTTGGTCACCTTACCGGTGATCCTGTAGAATACTTCCTTGGATTCGGCAGCAGCCAGGAACTCGGCCACAGTCACCGTTGCGACGGAGATATGGCTCTCGTGCTGGCCACCGGTCATCTGGGCGTTGCCGCTGTGCTCTCCGCGCTTACCTACGAGGGTAACAATGTCACCTTCCTTGAGACCCAGCTTGTCAAAGTCTCCCTTGGCGCCGATACCATATACATAAACCTCACCGGAGTAATCCTTGATATAGACATTGCCATAGTCGGCCTTGGCAACCTTGGTGATGGTGCCGGTCAGACGATACTGGGTATTGCCCACGGGAGCGGCCAGGAACTCGGCCACAGTAGCAGCGATAACAGCACCCTTCTGAGGGATGGTGAGCTGGCAGGAGTAAGCCTTGTTGCCCTGGGTAGTAGCGAAGGTCACAGTGGTCTCACGGTCTCCACCCTCGTTGGCGTTAGCCTTGAAGGTAACATAAGGACCATTGATTTCGCAGATACCCAACCAGGCCTGATCCTCTTCGGGGATGGTGACCTTGAGGGTCTCGCCCTTGTTGACCAGGGCTACGAAAACCTCACCGCCTTCCTTGGGCAGGAACTTGGGCAGGATCTCGGAGCCTTCGGGGTTGGGATAGAGAGCCTCTTCCACCTTGATGAGGGACTTGTTGATCTTGACGACGGTAACGTCTACAAGCTCTACAGTGCCGTTATAAGTGGTCTTGGGGCCCTCTACGGTAACTTCGTCACCTACCTCGATACCGAGGCTGAGGAAGTTCTTGCTATTGCCCTTGGCATCCAGGGTACCATAGATATATACCTCACCGGTATCATCCTTCAGGTACCAGTTACCATAAGTGGTATTGGCGATAGAACTGACCACACCCGTTACGCGGTACGTCTTGGCATCGGGGCCGGCAATAACCTGGGCGCAGGTGGCGGTGGAAACAGTGGCCAGACCCTGGATAACATTTACCAGCTGGGTCTTGCCGGCGCAGGTGAGCTTAACCTCGGCGGTGCGGCCTTCGCCGGCACCCGCCTCGAAGCGGATCTTGCCCTCGGTACCGGTGCCGGTGGCAACGGATACGGTGAGCCAGTCGGGAGTCTCACCCACGGTGATAGCGTCTGTAGCGATGGCCGTAACATCTACAGAACCGCCGGCGACGGGCAGAGAGACATAAGTAGTGGAGAGCTTAAGCTCTGCGAGATAGTGATCGGCCTCTTTCTGGCAACCTACGGCCAGAGCCAAAGTGGCAACGATAGAAGCAAAAATATACTTGAGTTTCATAAGATGTGCCGATTAATTAGTTGAACAGATACTTGATACCGATAGAGGCATACCAGCACTGGCCCAGAGAGTGGTTGGGAGTCCAGGTCTCGGTGGCGCCGGAGATAGACTTAGGAGTGGAGAAGGTGGCGAAGCCGTCGGCATCCACACCCTCATACTTGAGGATACGGGCGTCGGAACCGATTTCCGGGTTCAGGTACTTGGCCACACCCCAGCTGCTGTTGAACAGGTTCAGCACGTTCTTGAGGTCGAAGCTGAGCTGGAGGGTATTCTTGGTCTGGCCGATCTTCACGGTGAAATCGTGCTTGTAGCTCAGATCCAGACGGTGTACCCAGGGGCTGTAGAGGCTGTAACCCTCGGCATATTCACCCTGGTGCTTGCTCAGATAGGAATCCTTGTGAACGAAGTCCATGAAGCGGGACTTGTCGTCCTCGGAGATGAAACGGAACTGGTTGTTGGCAACCTGATCGTCCGTAGGGATGTAAAGGGCGTCGTAGTTGTAACCGTCGCCGTTCATATCGTTAGCCATCATATAGGAGTAGTTGTAACCACCCTTCCAGGCCTCATAGATGAGGGAATAGTGGTTGCCGCTCTTGTCGTGATGGGTAGCGGAAGCGATGATACGGTCCGGAGTCACGTACTGGGAGTTGTGCAGTTTGATGTAGTTGGGGCCTTCGTTCGTAGGAACATAGGTGAAGGCAGACTCTGCAGCGGAACCGGGCATACCGGTGATTTCCTTGCTCACCGTGTGGGTGTAAGCAGCCATGAGGCTCAGGCTCTCGATAGGCTGGATATTAACCTGCACATTAGCGCTCCAGCCATAACCCTGGGAAGTGTTCTCCAGGACGAAGGCCTTGGTGGTGTAGCGGTAACCGGCAGGATAGATAGGACGGTTGTCTGCACCGTTGAAGCGGGCGAAACCGGCTACGTTCGGAATGGACCAGTCAGAGATGGACACAGCGTTGACGGTCTTGTTGAAGATACCCTCAGCCGTGATGCTGAACGGGAAGGAGGTGGGGAAGGTATAGTCAATGGCCAGGGAGGTCTTCCATACCTGAGGCATCTTGAAGCGGGGATCCACACCGTTCACAGCGGAAGGCACGGTGCCGTCCTCAGGCTTCACGGTAGAAGGATAACCCAGGCTCTGGAGCTTGTTCAGCAGGGCGGCGAGAGTAGCCTTGCCGTTCTCGTCGGTCACAAGACCACCTTCGAACTCGCTCATATTGAAGCCCTTGGCAGCAGCGTTCTTGGCGTTGACCTGAGCCTGGTACTGAACCATACCGCCGTTGGTGGGCATATTGGTAAAGAACACCAGAGGCAGACGGCCGCTGAACAGACCGGTACCACCACGGACCTTCAGGCTCTTGTTGCCGAATACATCCCAGGTGAAACCGACACGCGGGGAGAAGGTCACCTTGGCGGTGGGCCACTTACCGGTGTCAATGTGGGTTTCCTGGTAGTTGTAAACTCTGGGATAGTAGGTGAGTTCCTTGATGGCGTTGTTGGTCATCAGGTCCTTATTGTTGAAGAACAGGCCATCCATACGGAGACCGTAGGTGAGCTTGAAGTTGTCCGTAGCATTCCACTCGTCCTGGGCATAGATACCGGCCTTGTAGAACTGCACGCGGGCAGCGGGGTTCTTCTCTCCGTCGTAACCGTAGGTGAGGCAGACCACCTCGGGGGCGGCGCCGTTGATGAACTCGGTCAGGGAGTTGTAACGATAGTAACCGGTACCGTTACGCATATAGGCGTTATCGGCCATCTGGTACTCGAAGTTGACACCTCCGGTGATCTTGTGCTTGCCAAGATACCAGGTGAGGTCGTCCTTGACGTTGGCCACGGTGTTGTGCACAGCGTTGTTCCAGGTGAACAGCTCGTAACCCAGGGCCATATAGTTGTTGGCGGAAGCGTCGGCAGCGCGGACGTCACCGTCCAGGATGTCGATGAAGGGGAACTCGTCGGAGTTGGTGCCACGGATATCGTCCAGCTTGGAGAAGGTGGCCAGGAACTGGTTGGAGAGGTTGTCCGTCAGACGGCTGTTCAGATCCAGGGACCAGGTATTCACGATGTTTCTCATCGAATACATGGAGTTGGCGAAGGACATCGAGTACTGGGACATACGGTTACCGGCCATACGGGTGCCACCGTCCATGGAAGTGCCGTTGGGGCTGTTCCAGACGTTGTTCTTGGTGTAGTTGTAACGCAGAGCCAGGTGGTGCTTGTTGGTAATGTTCCAGTCAATGCGGGCCAGAATCTTCAGGTTGTTCTCGTTGGCCGGGAAGTTGGTCCAGGAACCGGTGTCGTAGCCGTACTTGTCCTTCACGTGCTTGGAAACCTTCTCAAGGTCTGCCAGGGTGGTGCGGGAGATGAAGGCATCGGCATTGGCAACACCATCGGTGGAGCCTTTCCAGCGGTTCACGATGGAAGGTACCTGGGAATACTCGGCGTTCACGAAGAAGAAGAGCTTGTTCTTGATGATGGGGCCGCCGAAGGTGAGACCGTAAGTGGTGCTGCGGTTCTTTTCGCGGGCACCGGCGATCTGCTCACCGTACACGGTGTCACCCTGCAGGTTCTCGTTCTTGTGATATACATAAGCCGTACCCTTGAAGGTGTTGGTCCCGGACTTGGTGATGGCGTTCACACCACCGCCGATGAAGTTGGTCTGACGAACGTCGTAGGGGCTGATCACAACCTGCATTTCCTCAATGGCGTCGATGGAGATAGGGTTGCCGCCGCCGGGGAGGTTGGAAGACAGACCGAAGTTGTTATTGAAGTTGGCACCGTCCACGGTGAAGTTGGCCAGACGGCCGTCGGAACCGGCGAAGCTCATTCCGTTACCGCCGTAAGGGGAAAGGCGGGTAACATCCGTGATGCTGCGGTTCACCGTAGGGATAGCGGTGATCTGTGCGTTGTTGATGTTGGTCACAGCACCGGTACGCTCCTGGGAATTGAACTTGGAAGCGGCGTCTGCAACGACGACGGTAGCCTCCAGGAACTCACTGGATTCTCCGATTTTAGCATTCAGGGTGAACGTCTCGGCCAGCTGCAGGGTGATACCCTTGTAGGAGGCATCCTGGTAACCCAGGCAGGAGAAGTCTACCTTGTAGGGACCGCCGGTACGCATACCCTGGATGGTATAGCGGCCGTCGGCGTTGGTCACGGCGCCATAGACGGTACCGGAGGGCTCGTGCAGAGCCATCACGGCCGCGCCGATGACAGGTTCGCCATTCTGGTCCACCACTACACCCGAGAGGGAGGAAGTGGTCACCTGAGCAAAGGCGACAATGCTCGCAAACATAGTAATGAATGCGAGAGAAAGGCTTTTGAAAGCTTTTTTCATAAGATTTTTAGAATAAATATTGATACTTAGAGTATTTCTAACCAAAAAATCCGCCGCAAAGTTACGAAAAAATAAGATAATAAAAAACGGATTCCCGAAAGAATCCGTTACATATTTTCAATCTAAAGATTGAAGGCTTTCTGAATAGCCCCTACGCTGTCCAGCAGTTCCCATCCGAAAAATTGCACGATCTTTTCCTTCCCTTGCACCTTCACCGTCTTGGTGTACGGCTTCCGGCCCATATGGCCATAGGCAGCGGTAGGAGAATAGATGGGATTCTTGAGGCCGAACTTGCGGATGATGGCAGCGGGCCGAAGGTCGAAGAGTTCCTGCACCTTCTGCGCAATCTCTCCGTCGGAAAGGCCGCCAGCCGCGGTGCCGTAAGTATCCACGAACACGCTCACGGGCTTGGCGACGCCGATGGCATAAGCCAGCTGCACCAGACACTCGGAGGCCACGCCTGCGGCCACCAGGTTCTTGGCGATGTAGCGGGCGGCGTAGGCGGCGCTGCGGTCCACCTTGGAAGGGTCCTTGCCGGAGAAGGCTCCGCCGCCGTGGGCGCCCTTACCACCGTAGGTGTCGACGATGATCTTTCGGCCCGTAAGACCGGTGTCACCGTGGGGACCGCCGATCACGAATTTGCCCGTAGGATTCACGTGCAGGATGAAGCTGTGGATGAGGCGGGCGGTTTCCTCGGGAAGCTGGGCTTTCAGGCGGGGAATGAGGATGGTTTCCACATCGTAGCGGATCTTGTTTCTCATGGCCTCGTCCACTTTGGCCTGGCCATACTGGGCCACGGCATCCTCGTAGGACATCCTGCCCAGGCTGTCCGGCACGAATTCGTCGTGCTGGGTGCTCAGGACGATGGTATGCACCTTCACGGGCTGGTGGGTTTCCCCGTCGTATTCAATGGTGAACTGGCTCTTGGCATCGGGCCTCAGGTAGGGCATCAGCTCCAACTCGTTATGGCGGATATCGGCCAGGATCTGCAGGATCTTATGGCTCAGATACAGCGGAAGGGGCATATAGTCTTCCGTGTCGCGACAGGCATAGCCGAACATCATTCCCTGGTCTCCGGCGCCCTGCTCTTCCTCCGTCTTGCGCTCCACGCCGCGGTTGATGTCGGCACTCTGCTCATGAAGAGCGCTGAGAACGCCGCAGCTGCTGGCATCAAACATATAATCTGCCTTGGTGTAACCAATCTTGCGAATGGTGTTACGGACAGTGTTCTGGATGTCTACATAGGCTTCGGCCTTCACCTCGCCCATCACCACCACCATTCCGGTGGAGCAGAAGCTCTCGCAGGCCACCTTGGCCTCGGGGTCCTGCTTCAGGAATTCGTCCAGGATGGCATCGCTGATCTGGTCCGCCACTTTGTCGGGATGACCTTCACTAACCGACTCACTAGTAAATAAATAGTTCTTCGCCATAGTACAAAAAAATTAGCCCCAGGCAAATATGCGGAGGCTAAAAACACAAAACACTGATATGAAATGAATTTTAGCATTTTTTAACGTGGTTGCAAGCAGCCAAATCTATCCACATATTTTTTGGGGCTGCAAAGGTAGAAAGTTTTTTTGATATCGCAAAATTTTTTGCACCCCGGCCGTATTGTAGCGAAGAGACGGAGGGACGGGAGAACTAGTACCCGTTACGGTCCATTTCGCGTCTGAGGTCCTTGTCTTTGATGGACTGGCGCTTGTCGTACTCCTTCTTACCCTTGGCCAGAGCTATCACCAACTTGGCAAAACCGTTGTCTGCGATGAAGAGTTTGACGGCTACGATGGTGAGGCCTTTTTGCTTATCGGCCTGCTGCAAGTGCCTGAGTTCCTTGCGGTTGAGAAGAAGGCGGCGGTCTCTTACGGGTTCGTGCTGGCCCCAGCTGCCCCAGTGATATAGGGCGATGTTCATCCCGCGGACGAAGAGTTCGTTGCCCACGAAAAAGCAGTATGCATCCTGCAGGGAGCACTTCCCTGCACGGATAGACTTGATCTCCGTTCCCACCAGCTGGATGCCGGCGGTGTACGTCTCCAGGAACTCGTAGTCGAACGAGGCCCGGCGGTTCTTGATCTGTATGCTGCTTTTGGCTTTGGGCATAGGATTGCAAAGGTAATACATTTTCCGTAATTTTGTGCCATGCTCAACAAGACCCAGCTACTGCCAGACAGGCCCGGCATTCCGCCGATGGCCAAACTCCCGGATCCCGAGGTCATAGACCCCGCGGCCCTCTCTGTCGCCTACGCACGTGGAGAGACAGACCTCATCTGCGTGGTGGGTCCCACGGCATCCGGCAAAACCCGCTATGCCGTGCAGCTGGCCAAAGCCCTGGCGCCGGCAGAGATTCTTTCGGCCGATTCCCGGCAGGTCTATACCGGTATGGACATAGGCACAGGGAAGGACCTGAAGGAGTACGGAGTCGTTCCCTATCACCTGATTGATATAGTGCCGGCAGGGGCCAAATTTAATATTTACCAGTATCAGGAGGCGTTCGCCAATGCTTATGCCGATGTCCGGAGCCGCGGCGCCATCCCCATCCTCTGCGGCGGATCCGGCCTGTACATAGAATCCGTCACCCGGGCGTACAAGTTTGAGAAGCAGAACGGCCTTCCTGACGAAGCCCTTCCGCGCAATCCCTATTATATAGGAACGCTGGTCTCCCGCGAGGAGAGAGTAGCCCGCATAGACCGCCGCCTGCAGGAGCGTCTGCAGGAGGGCCTGGTGGAAGAAATCCACGGTTTGCTGCAGACCGTATCGGCCGATGACCTGACCTACTACGGCCTTGAATATAAGTTTGTTACGCAGTACGTTTTGGGGCAGATTTCCTACGAAGAAATGGAAATTGGCCTGGGGAATGCCATCCACCAGTTTGCCAAACGCCAGATGACCTGGTTCCGCGGCATGGAGCGCGACGGTGTGCGCATCCACTGGACCCGCCCGTAGGTCCGTCTCTTCGCCACAATACAGGCCATAATCGAGTTAAGAGCGGGCGCAACGCGGATCTTCGCCACAATACGAGCCAAAATCGAGTTAAGAGCGGGCGCAACACGGCTCTTCGCCACAATACGAGCTAAAATCGAGTTAAGAGCCGGCACGACACGAGGTGAGGCCGGGGAAAAGGGAAAAAGGGAAAAGGGAGAAAAAGGAGGAGCTAGTCCATGGACTGGAGCGTCTTGGCGGCCATGAAGCGCATGCGGTAGTACTCCTCCGGGGAGAGGGAGGCGAAGAAATAGTCGATAGGGTCCCGCAGTTCCCCTTTGTAACGCACTTCGAAATGCAGGTGAGGGGCCGAAACCAGGGTGGATATACCCACGGTACCCAGTTCCTGACCCACCTTGATGGAACGGCCCTGGGTGACGAAGATGTCTCCCAGGAGGGTGTAGCGGGTTACATACCCGTTGCCATGATCTATTTCCACCTCATTGCCCAGGCCCATACGGGAGCGGACCACACGGGATACCCGGCCGGGAGCCGCGGCATACACTTTGGTTCCCTGCGGAGCAATGATATCCAGCCCGTCGTGATGGACCTGGAGGTCGTACATCGGGCTTTGCTTCATACCCACGGAGGCGCCTATCTGCACGTAGGACATATTCTTAAGCGGAAGCGAGAGGGGCGGAATGCTGTCGGCCTTATCTTGGAGCAGCCGGAAGATTTCGCTGAAGTTGGCATCCACCGACGAGGCTATGCGCATCAGGCTGTCGGACTGGGCCGATGCAGACCGCACGTAGTACTTCTCCGGCAGGGAGACATTGTCTGTGATGGCGGCGGCACGGTGGGTGCCCAGCTCGTCCATCGAGGGCGGAGCCGTGCTGAACAGCTCTTCGTAGATGGCATCGTCCTTCTCCAGAAGGCCCTCCACCACATCTCCGATGAGCTCTTCCTTGGCTTTCATTCCGTCGAACAGGTTGTTATACAGACGGTTTTCCTTCTGAAGACGCTTCTCTTCCTCGGTGGAGAAGATGAGGGCGAAAAGCACATAGAAGGCAATGGCAGCCGATATCGACGCCACCAGATACCGGAGCACCGACATCAGGATCTGCTTGGCTTTGCTGTCTTTTTTCTTGGCCGCCATCAGTTCTCGGGTTTACGCACCATATCTTTGTAATCCTCGGCCGGGATGGAGAGGTCCATATACAGGGCCGGGTTCACATATTCCTTACGATACATCACCTCATAGTGGAGGTGAGGGCCGGACACCAGGCCGCTTCGGCCCGTCAGGCCCAGGCAGTCTCCCCTTTCCAGCCGCTGCCCCAGCTTCACGTCTATGCGGGACATGTGGGCATACCGGGTCTTGTATCCGAAGCCGTGGTCTACCTCGACGTGGTTGCCGTAGCCTCCCCTATCGTGCGCCACTTTCACCACCACGCCGCCGCCGCTCACGTAAATAGGATTGCCGGGCGGGCAGGCGAAATCCATTCCGGTGTGCCGCTTGCGGTATCCCAGAACGGGGTGTACGCGGTAGCCGAAAGGACTGGAAAGCCGATAAGTGGTGGGATCCAGGGGCGAGAGAGCCGGGATGTGGGAGGCGAGGTCACCGGCCGAACGCTGGAGCGTGGACACATCGTCAAAAGACTTGGACTGCACGTACACACGCTTTTCCATATTGTCCAGGCGCTTGACGATATCCGCCACCGCCGTTCCCTGCAGGTAGGCATAACGGGTTTCCCCGCTGAAGCCGGAGCGCCGGATGGCCTGGGGAATCTCATCCAGACCGTACACAGAGCGGTATACGCGGTCGTCCCTTTCTTCCATCATGGAAAGAAGTTCCTCGTAGCGGTCCAGCTGCTGGGACATCTGGTCTATGCGGGTGCTCCACTCGGCATTGGTATGTCTTAAGATAGCCGTCTTGGGAAGATCCCCGTGCATGACGGACACCCGCACCCACATGAACAGGAGAAAGAGCATCAGGCCCGCCACAGAGACAAGCAGGATCTGCCACCCCTGTATGCGGGTTTCTTCCTGGACATCCACCATCAGGGTCTCCGGGTTCATTACGTATTTCTTCCTGCTCTTGGCCATTCGCTTTCACAAAAAGGGATTCACAAAGGTAACAAATTTCTTTGGAACCGGACGCTATTCTGCACATTCTATGCCTTCCTCAAGGATATTCGTGGAATTTTGCGTAATTTTGCAGGTTATTCCGAATATTGTAAAACGTTATATATGACATCTAAAGAAATTCGACAGAAGTATTTGGACTTCTTCGCCTCCAAGGGCCACACGGTTGTTCCCAGCGCCCCTATGGTCATCAAGAACGACCCCACCCTTATGTTTACCAATGCGGGTATGAACCAGTTCAAGGACATTTTCCTGGGCAATGCCGCCCCCAAGTTCCCCCGCGCAACGGACTCCCAGAAATGCCTCCGCGTGAGCGGCAAGCACAACGACCTGGAAGCCGTGGGCCACGACGGCCGTCACCACACGATGTTCGAGATGCTGGGCAACTGGAGCTTCGGAGACTATTTCAAGACCGAGGCCATCGACTGGGCCTGGGAGCTCCTCACCGAGGTATACAAGATTGACAAGACCAAGCTGTACGCCACCGTATTCGAAGGCTCCGAGGAAGACGGAACCGAGCTGGACACCGAAGCACAGGCCGCCTGGCTGAAACATCTTCCCGCAGACCACGTGCTCACCGGCAACAAGCACGACAACTTCTGGGAAATGGGAGACACCGGCCCCTGCGGCCCCTGCTCCGAGATCCACATAGACCTTCGGCCCGATGAGGAAATTGCCAAAATCCCCGGCCGGGAGCTGGTGAACACGGACAATGACGATGTCATCGAGATCTGGAACCTGGTGTTCATGCAGTACAACCGCAAGGCCGACGGCCACCTGGAGTCCCTTCCGGCCAAGAACATAGACACCGGCATGGGCTTCGAGCGCCTGTGCATGATCCTCCAGAACAAGAAGAGCAACTACGAGACGGATGTCTTCTCCGGCCTGATCGGCCAGGTAGAGGCCTTCTCCGGTCACAAATATGCCGAGGGCGGCAACGTGGAAGTAGCCATGCGCGTGATTGCAGACCACATCCGCGCCATCGCCTTCTCCATCGCCGATGGCCAGCTGCCCTCCAACGTGAAGGCCGGCTATGTGATCCGCCGCATCCTTCGCCGCGCCGTCCGTTACGGCTACACCTTCCTGGGCTTCACCGAGCCCTTCCTGTGCCGCCTCATCCCCCAGCTGGTGGCCGATATGGGAGAAGCCTATCCGGAAATCAAGGCCCAGCAGCAGCTCATCGAGAACGTGATCCGCGAGGAAGAAAACGCCTTCCTGCGCACCCTGGACCGCGGTATCCGGATGCTGGAAGACAATATGGCCAAAAACACCGCCACCAAGATGGTGGCCGGAACGGATGCCTTCGTGCTGTACGACACCTACGGCTTCCCCATAGACCTGACGGAACTGATTGCGGCCGAAAAGGGCTACAAAGTAGACCTTGAAGGCTTCAACGTAGAGCTCCAGAAGCAGAAGGAACGCGCCCGCAACGCCACCGCCAACGAGTTCGGTGACTGGACGGAGTTCGCCGCCGGAGACGAAGTGGTCTTCGAGGGCTACGACACCCTGAAGGTGGAAGGCGCCACCCTCCTCCGCCAGCGCACCGTGAAGCAGAAAAACAAAGAGTACTTCCAGCTGGTGTTTGACCGCACCCCCTTCTACGCCGAAATGGGCGGCCAGGTGGGAGACACCGGCTATATCCAGGGGGCCGACGGAGAAAAGATCGCCATCCTGAACACCGTCAAGGAAAACAACCTGAGCATTCATCTGGCAGAGAAACTGCCTGCCAACGGCACCCAGTCCTTCACCCTGGTGGTGGACGGTGAGCGCCGTCAGCGCATCATGAACAACCATACCTGCACCCACCTGCTGCACCAGGCCCTCCGGGAAATCCTGGGCACCCACGTGGAGCAGAAGGGCTCCTTCGTGGGCCCGGACTATTTCCGCTTCGACTTCTCCCACTTCCAGAAAGTGACGGACGAGGAGCTTCGCGCCGTGGAGAACCGCGTGAACGCCCTCATCCGGGCCGATGAACCCCTGTGCGAAAAGCGCGACGCCACGATGGAACAGGCCCGTGCGATGGGCGCCATGGCCCTTTTCGGCGAAAAGTACGGAGACGTCGTCCGCGTGGTCCGCTTCGGAGACTCCGTTGAACTGTGCGGCGGTACGCACACCCGTTCCACCGGCACCATCGGCCTGTTCAAGGTGCGCGCAGAAAGCGCCGTGGCCGCCGGAGTACGCCGCATCGAAGCCCTTACGGGCGCATCGGCCGAGCTGGGTATCCAGGCAATGGAAGACATGCTCCGCAGCCTGAAGAACCTGATGAACAACGTTCCGGACCTCACCGGCGCCATCGAAAAGCTGGTGGCCGAGAACGCCGACGCCCGCAAGCAGCTGGAAGCCATCGCCAACGAAAAGGCCGCCCAGCTGGCCGAAAAGCTGGAGAATGCAGCCGAGGAAGTGGGTGGCATCCGGGTTGTCAGATTCGACCATTCCATAGATCCTGCCGTAGCCCGCAACGTGGCCCTGCTTTTGCAGAAAAAGGTGGAGAACTTCGTGCTGGCCGGCGCCTTTGCCTTTGACGGCAAGCCCAATCTGGTGCTGATGTACTCCAACGACCTGGTGGCCAAGGGCAAGAATGCCGGCAAGGACATCCGCGAAGCTGCCAAGTTCATCCAGGGCGGCGGCGGCGGACAGCCCGGCCTGGCTACGGCCGGCGGCCGCAATGTGGAAGGCCTCACCGAAGCCCTCAACAAGCTTGTAGAAGTGGCGACTGCCTAAATGAAAAAACTAGACCAGTTTATCCTGAAATCCTTCACGGGGTCGTTTATTGCGGTCCTCGCGGTGGTGACGTTTATTCTGGTCATGCAGTTCCTGTGGCTGTACATCGACGAACTGGTGGGCAAGGGACTGGAGTTCAAGGTGATCCTGGAGTTCCTCATGTGGGGAAGTTGCCAGGTGCTCCCGCTCTCCATTCCGCTGGCCACCCTCCTGAGCTCTATGATGACGCTGGGAGATATGGGCGAGAAGTTCGAGCTCACGGCGATGAAAGCCTCGGGCATTTCTCTCACCCGTGTCCTGTTCCCGATGACCCTGGTGGGGATCCTGATCAGTATCGGTGCCTTCTATATCGGAGACCGGCTGGTACCCTACTCCATCAACCAGATTTACACGATGAGGGACGATATCCGCCGCACCAAGAGCGAAATCAAAATCCCCACGGGAACGTTTTACGACGGCATTGAAGGCTATATCCTGCGGGTAGAGCAGCGGGACAAGGAAACCGGGATGATGTACAACATCCAGGTATACGACCACAACGGCACCAAGGGCAACACCCGCATCACGGTGGCCGACAGCGGCCTAATCAAGATGTCCAAGTCCAAGGACTACCTTACCTTCTCCCTGTACAGCGGCATCAGTTACACGGAAAACAACACCCGCAAATACCGGGACACCACCCTGGCCCTTCAGCGAGTGGCCTTCTCCCGGGAAGAAATGGTGATTCCGCTGGAGAACTACGCGTATCATCAGTCGGACAGCGCCCGCTACGGAGAGCAGGTGAAATCCATGAACCTGAAAAACCTCCGCCACGGCCACGATTCCCTATCGGACCTGGTGGCCCAGGGGGCCCGGCGGCACGTGGAAGAGTTCCTGAGGATGAGCGTGATAGACCGCCGGAAACAGCTGGACACCAGCTGGCGCAAACAGTCCTCTACGGTAATGGAAGTGCACGATAACGGCCCCTGGGCCTCTCTTTCGGACAAAAAAAGAGCCCTGGAGAACGCCGCTTCCGGTGCCGTCCAGTTTGCCAATACGGCCCGGAACCAGATTATGGAATCGGCCGGCTATACGAAGCTGATCTACCGCACAGACACGGAAATCTGGAAGAAGTTTGCCCAGGCGCTGGCCTGTATGCTGCTGTTTTTCATCGGAGCCCCCATCGGCGCCCTCCTCAAGAAAGGCGGTATGGGTGCCCCGGCCGTCATCTCCATGCTCTTTTTCGTGCTGTACTGGGTGGTGGACATCACCGGTGAGCGCCTGGCCAACAACGGCACCACGACGGCCTTTATCGGCAAGTTCGTATCGGCCTTCGTGTTGGCCCCCATCGGGGTTTTCCTGACGGCGAAAGCCATCCAGGACGCCAGCCTGTTCAACATAGACCTGATAAGGTCCGGCTACCGCAAAATCAAGAGTCAAATCATTCGTATGTTCAGAAAAACCCGCATTGTCTATATGGGCACGCCGGAGTTCTCGGTGGGCCCGCTGGATGCCCTTATCCAGGCCGGCTACAAGGTGGTAGGCGTTGTTACCGTACCGGACAAGCCCAGCGGCCGCGGCCTCAAGATGAACGAGAGCGCCGTCAAGAAATACGCCGTGCAGAAGGGCCTGCCTCTTCTGCAGCCGGAGAAGCTCAAGGACGAGCAGTTCCTGCAGGATCTGGCCGCCTTCAAGGCCGATTTGTTTGTGGTAGTGGGCTTCCGGATGCTTCCGGAGGTAGTGTGGACGATGCCCCGGCTGGGCACCTTCAACCTGCACGCCGCCCTGCTGCCGCAGTACCGCGGCGCCGCGCCCATCAACTGGGCCGTGATCAACGGAGAGAACATCTCCGGTGTCACCACCTTCATGATAGACCACAAGATAGATACCGGCGGCATTATCCTTCGTTCCGAGTGCCACATCAAGCCTACGGATACGGCCGGAGACCTGCATGACAAGCTGATGGCGCTGGGCTCCACGCTGGTGGTGGAAACGGTGGAAGGCCTTATCCAGAAGAATGTGGAGCTGCGCGTGCAGAGAAGCTTCATCCAGGGGTCCGAACTGCTCAAACCCGCCCCGAAGCTCACCCACGAGCTCCAGCACATAGACTGGAGGGACACCACCCGCCACATCTACAACCTCATCCGCGGCCTGTCCCCGTTCCCGGGGGCCTTCACCACTCTCTATCTTCCCGAGAAGAAGGAGGAGTACCCTCTCCAGCTGAAGATCTTCTTCGGAGAAATGAGAATGGACCTTCACGCCGAACCCGGAACCATCCTTTCCGACGGGAAAACGTATCTGGCCATCGCCACGCTGGACGGCGCCATCGCCATCACAGACCTGCAACTGAGCGGCAAGAAGAGGATGGACGTCAAGTCCTTCCTGCTGGGTTTCCGCAATCCCACGGCCTATTCCACCATCGAAGGTACTTCCCGGGAAGAAATGGCCAAGGCACAACCCGTGGAAGATGAATAACCTGGTTATCCTTTGCAACGGTGCCTTCCCCACGGAACCGTATCCGCTGTTCCTGCTGGATTCGGCCGAAGGCGTGGTGTGCTGCGACGGGGCTCTGGAAAAATGGCTGGAGCACCGGCCGGATGCCCGCCCGCTGATGGTGGTAGGAGATATGGATTCCCTCTCTGAAGGGCTTCAGGAGCGGTTCAAAGACTGCATCTTCCACGAAACCGAGCAGGATTACAACGACCTCACCAAGGCGATGCGCTGGGTGCTGAAGGAGCATCCGGAAGTAACGGATATCACCATCCTCGGCGCCACGGGACTTCGGGAAGACCATACTATCGGCAATCTGGGGCTTCTGATGGAGTATACCCGCCTCTTTGACCTGGGAGACCGCCGCGTTTCCATGGTCTCCGATTTCGGCACGGCCTTCGCCCTTACAGACAGCAGCGACCTCCACCTGGGTGAAGGCCGCCGCATCTCTGTTTTCAGTGCCGATAATTCTTTAAAAATCACCTCTGAGGGCCTTGAGTGGCCCCTGGACGAAGTGGTGTTCGATGCCTGGTGGAAGGCTACCCTCAACCGCACATCGGCCCCCATCGTTTCCCTTCATTTCAATCATCCCGCCCCCGTCCTGGTGATGGTGGACTAACACACTACTGATTCAGCGCATCGGCGCTCTTGATGAATTTGGCCAGATCCTCGTCGGAGAGGTGGTAGTTCTGCATCTCGCCGGAGAAGTACTGGTCGTAGGCAGACATGTCCACAAAGCCGTGGCCGGAGAGGTTGAACAGGATGGTCTTCTGCTCACCGGTTTCCTTGCACTTGAGGGCCTCCTGGATGGTGGCGGCAATGGCGTGGCAGCTTTCCGGAGCGGGAATGATGCCCTCGGTACGGGCAAAGAGCACGCCGGCCTTGAAGGATTCCAGCTGCTCGATATCCACCGCCTCCATATAGCCGTCCTTCATCAGCTGGCTCAGGATAACGCCGGCCCCGTGGTAACGCAGACCGCCGGCGTGGATGGCCGCAGGCTTGAAGCTGTGGCCCAGGGTAAACATGGGAAGGAGCGGGGTCATGCCGGACTCGTCGCCAAAGTCATACTCGAATTTTCCCTTGGTCAGCTTGGGGCAGGAGTAAGGTTCGGCCGCAATGAAGCGGGTCTTCTTGCCGTCCTGGATGTTGTGCCGCATGAACGGGAGGGCCAGGCCGCAGAAGTTGGAGCCGCCGCCGAAGCAGGCAATCACGATATCCGGATACTCGCCGGCCAGGGCCATCTGCTTTTCGGCTTCCAGGCCGATGACGGTCTGGTGCAGGCACACGTGGTTGAGCACGGAGCCCAGGGCATACTTGCAGTTAGGGGTGCTCACGGCCAGTTCGATGGCCTCGGAGATGGCGCAGCCCAGGGAGCCCTGGTCGTTGGGGTTGCGGGTGATGATGTCCTTACCGGCACGGGTACTCATGGAAGGGGAAGGCGTGACGGTGGCGCCGAAGGCCTGCATGATGGAGCGACGGAAAGGCTTCTGCTCATAGCTCACCTTGACCATATAGACAGCGCAGTCTATGCCGAATTTCTTGGTGGCATAGCTGAGGGCACCGCCCCACTGGCCGGCACCGGTTTCAGTGGTGAGGTTGGTAATGCCCTGCTCCTTGGCATAATAGGCCTGGGCGATGGCGCTGTTGAGCTTATGGCTGCCGGCGGGGCTCACGGATTCGTTCTTGAAGTAGATGTGAGCGGGGGTGCCCAGGGCGGCTTCCAGTTCATAGGCTCTCACCAGCGGGGTGCAGCGGTAGGCGGCGTACTGCTGGCGTACTTCTTCGGGGATGGGGATCCATTCGTCGGTCTGGTTCAGCTCCTGGTCTGCACAGGCCTTGCAGAAGATGGGATACAGGTCTTCGGGTTTGAGGGGCTGCCGGGTGGCCGGGTGCAGGAAAGGCAGCGGCTTGTTGGGCATGATGGCCTGGATGTTAAAGTAGTGGGTCGGGATCTCACTGTCCGGGAGGATGTACTTTTTCTGTTTCATACTGCTAAGTGTTTTATGTTTTTAATGGTATTATTTACACAAAAAAGGCCTGCTGTAAGTCAGCAGGCCTATTCTATACTTATAACTACGGCGAAGCGACTTACAGGGTTAAGCTGTAAGTGCGCCACCAGTTATTATTGTTCTTTCTCATGCTGTTGCAAAGATGTGCAATCAAAAATTAATATGCAAGAGATTTTTTAAAAATTTGCAATAAGGGGGGCGGTGTACTGGGCAGAAGCCGTAACGTAGTGGGCCTCCACATAGGCGTTGACGGCGGTGCACAGGAACATGGCCACGATGAGGGTGCTCACGATGATGCTGATAACCTTCAGGCGGGACAGCCACTTCTTGTTGTTCCAACCGATGGTCTGGAACATGCTCCAGAAACCGTGGTTCAGGTGCAGCCAGATGGCGATGAACCATACCACATATAAGACCAGCACCCAGATATTGCCGAAGGTGGCCAGCAGGAGGGCGTAGGGATTCTCCGCTTCATTTCCCATAAATTCCTGCAGCTGCATCTTGGCCCAGAAGTGGGTGAGGTGGAAGCAGAGGAATCCCAGGACGATGATGCCCAGCACGAACATATTCTTGGCGCTCCAGCTGTCGTTCTTGGCCTTGGAGGCAACCTCATAGCGCTTGACGCCGCCACGGCGCTGGAAATTCTGGACACTCAGCCAAATACCATAGCCAATGTGGATGACAAAACCCAGGGCCAGGATGGGAACCATAATCTTGATGACGGGAGAGGACATAAAGTCGCAGCCCAGTTGGAACCAGCCGTCTCCGTGGGTGTACGGGAAATTGTCCGGAGCAACCTTGCCGAACTGGCCCTTGAGGGAATCCAGGACGGAGAAGAAATTAATGGTACCGTGCAGGAGCAGGAAGATGACAAGGAAAGCGCCACTGACGCTCTGGATGAACTTCTTGCCGATGGAGGAGGTTAAGAAATTAGCCATTATTGTTGTTTAGTTAATATTCCGATTATGCAAATATAGGAATCTTTCTTGGAAGTTTCCCAATATTTCGATACTTTTGTTACAATTAACAAGCTAATTCCATGTACAAACGCGTCTTACTTAAACTATCGGGCGAAAGCCTCGGCGGCCCTGCCGGAAAGGGACTGGATACAGCCTGGCTGGAAAAATATGCCAAGGAAATTGCGGCTGCGGCCAAGGCCGGCCTGCAGATTGCCATTGTAAACGGAGGCGGAAATATCTTCCGCGGCCTGCAGGGCGTTGGCAAAGGCTTCGACCGGGTGGACGGAGACAAGATGGGAATGCTGGCTACGGTGATCAACTCCCTGGCCCTGAAGATGTTCATCCAGGCCGAAGGCGTAGAGGCCGAGGTCTTCACCTCCACCCCTATGGAGCCCCACGCCAAGTATTATATGAGGGACGAAGCCGTAAAAGTGCTGGAGCGAGGGGGCGTAGCCCTCATCGCCGGCGGCACCGGCAATCCCTTCTTCACTACGGACAGCGGCGCCGCCCTCCGTGCCCTGGAAATCGGGGCCGATGCCCTCCTCAAAGGCACCCGCGTGGACGGCGTATACACGGCCGATCCGGAGAAGGACCCCACCGCCGTCAAGTACGACGAACTGTCCTTTGACGAAGCCATCTCCAACCACCTGAAAGTGATGGACCAGACGGCCTACGCCCTCTGCAGCGACGGCAAAATGCCCATCATCGTCTTTGATATGAACGCCACCGGCAACCTCACCCGCCTCCTTTCCGGAGAAAAGGTAGGCACCCTGGTACATCCTTAAATCGGCCCGTATATGAAACGTTTCCTTCTTTCCCTCGTGCTTGCGGGGTGCGCCCTGGCGGCATCGGCCCAGAGTAAAATCGTTACTGACAGCATCCATAGCAAGTTCCTGGGCTGCGAACAAAAGTACAACGTATACCTTCCCAGTGGTTACGACGCTGCCAAAGAGTACCCCGTGATTTATCTCCTGCACGGCCTGTACGGAGATTACTCCAATTGGGTAAAAATCGGCCGGATGAAAGATGTGGCCGATGAGCTCATCGCCAGCGGAGAGGTGGTCCCAACCGTTATCATCATGCCCAACGCCGGTGACAACGACGTCCACAACTACCAGAATGGCTATTTCAATGTTGTAAACTGGCCTTACGAAGACTTCTTCTTCCAGGAGTTCCTCCCCGCCGCCGAGAAGAAATACAACTGCGGCGGCTGCAAGGGAAAGCGGGCCATCATGGGCCTTTCCATGGGCGGCGGCGGTTCCATCGTCTATGCCCAGCGCCACCCGGACCTCTTCTCCAGCGCCTATGGCATGAGCGCCTGGCTGGACAACAAGCACCGCGAAGTACGGGGCGCCAACCGGCCCGAAAGCAAGCTCACCATCACGGACGAATCCGTACGGGAGCACTCGGCCCTGGACTTTATAGATAACGCCGGTCCGGAAGTTATCGGCCAGCTGAAAACCGTAAAATGGTTCCTGGACTGCGGAGACGACGATTCCCTGATGCTCCTGTCCGTCCAGCTGCACCTTAAGATGGATCAAGCCGGCCTGCACAGCGAACTGCGCGTTCGCAACGGCGGCCATACCTGGGAGTACTGGCACACCGCCCTTCGTACTTCCCTCCCCTTTGCTTCCCGCAATTTCTGCCGATAGCCCCTATCGGCTAACTAAACCCCACTTATACCGGGCGGGTCTTGTCCCGGAGCCAGGCGGCGACTTCGGCCGGAAGGCGCGGCGAGAGTTCGCGGCAGACGCGGGCGTTGTAGGCGTTGAGCCAGTCCTTTTCGGCCTGGGTGAGGAGAGAAAGCTCCAGGCAGGAGGTGTCGTAGTGGCACAGGGTGAGGGTCTCGAAACACAGCCAGGAACCAAATTCATTATCCCCTGCCGAACGGATCAGGAGCACGTTCTCGTGCCGGATTCCGTGCATACCCTCGCGGTAGATGCCGGGCTCGTCGGAAAGGATCATACCGGGCTCCAGGGGAACACTGTTGAAATTCTGCCGCAATTCCTGCGGACCTTCGTGATCATTGAGGAAGAAGCCCACGCCGTGACCGGTTCCGTGGCCGAAGTTGCGCTTGGCCTGCCATAAGGGCTCGCGGGCCAGGGCGTCTATGTGACAACCGGCCGTTCCGCGAGGGAAAACGGCCATTGCAAGGTCTATGTGTCCTCGGAGCACCAGGGTATAGTCTTCCCGCTCCAGGGCCGTACAGGGTCCCATAGGGACCGTTCGTGTAATATCCGTGGTGCCGAAAAGGTACTGTCCGCCGGAATCGCAGAGATACAGCCCGCGCGGCTCGATGAGGGCCGACCCCACCCGGGGCGTACTGTAATGCGGCAAGGCCGCGGAAGGACCGTAGGCCGATATGGTCTCGAAACTCTCTCCCCGGAAGCCGGAGATCCGGGCGCGGAGAGAATGCAGGTACTCGGACGCCTCCCACTCGTTCACCTGACCGGCACGCGTGGAGAGCCAGTAGAGGAACTGCACCATCACCAGACCGTCTTCCAGATGGGCTTCCCGCATGCCGGCAATCTCCGTCTCGTTCTTGACTGCCTTTTGGGCCGATACCGGACTGGCAGCCTCCAGGGTGAGGGGAATCCGCTCTCCGGCATCCACCGCCTCGCGCAGCGAGACGTTGGTGGTGGCGGGGTCCAGGCAAAGGACGTCCACCCCGGACTCCTTGAGTGATTCCAGGGCAAAATGGATGTCGGAATAATCCCGGATCTGGATGCCGTCGGCCTGTAGCTCCTGGAAGGAGTCCTGCGTATCGGAATCCGGCTCGGAAAAAGCATCTTTCCGCACAAACCACTGGGCGTCTTCCAGCGTAACCAGCAGATAAGAAATGACCACGGGGTTATATTCCACGTCCGACCCGCGGACGTTCAGCATCCAGGCAATATCATCCAGGGCCGATAGGAGGATGGCATCGGCCTTCTGCATCACCAGCCATTTGCGCAGCCAGGAAAGCTTGGACTCCCGCGAGCGGCCCACCAGGTCTTCTCCCAGCGTGATGATGGGAGAGGAGGGCACGGAGGGGCGGTTTTCCCACAGGCCGCCCAGCAAATCCGGCACAGGGAATATAACAGCACCGGGCACCGACTCCCTCAGCTCTCGGACCGAACCCATCGTCTCGCACAGGCCGTCAATGGCGATGCAAGGTTCATCCATTCCCAGCGAAGCAATCCACTGCGGGATGGGCACCTGTTCCGGAACACGCATCTTGTGAAGGACGATGCCGGTTCCCGCCAGCTGCTTGTTGGCCTGGATGAAATAGCGGGTATCTGTCCAGAGACCGGCGTGGTTTTCCGTGACCACGATGTCCCCGGCTTCCCCGGTAAAACCGGACAGCCATTCCACCTGTTTCCACCGGTTGGCAGGATATTCACTGGCGTGGGGATCGCTTCCGTTAATGATAACGATATCCCAATGGTTTTCCCTCATCAGGGCGCGGAGCGCCTCTACTCGCTGGTAAAAGATGTTGTCCATAGCACGTTATTTGCACAAATATAATTATATTTGTACGATTACAGGAATAAAAGTAGGATTTTAAAAGACTTATACTATGACAGAAGATCCCCTCGAGAGAATTGAACGCGAAGAGCGTGAACGCAAGGAAAAGAAAGGCCCCCGCACCGTGATGACGGTGCTGGCCATCGTGGCCGCCCTCCTGGCCCTGGTGCTGGGATACCTGTTGTATCAGCGCAGCGGCCTGGTACGCCAGCTGGAGGTAGAGAAAGCAGATCTGGCCCAGCAGATGGTTCAGTTGCAGTCGGATTTCTCGGCCCTCAGCTCGGACTACGAGTCCATCAATCACCAGCTGGATACCTCCCGTGAACAGGTGGCCCAGCTCATCGAGAAGCTGAACAAGACGCAGGCCACCAACCGCGCCAAGATTCGTCAGTACGAAAAGGAACTGGGCACCCTCCGCTCCATTATGAAGGGCTACATCGTCCAGATTGACTCCCTGAACAGCCTGAACAAGAAACTCACGGCCGATGCCGCCGCCGCCCGCCGGGAAGCTGCGGAAAGCCGCCGCGCCAACGAAGAGCTCACCCAGCAGGTGGAGAGCCTGTCTTCCCAGGTGAATGCCGGAAAGGTCCTGAAGGCCCGTGCCATCTCCCTGGCTGCTTTCTATAGCAATGACAAGCAGGGAGACCGCCACAACCGCGTACGCTATATGGTGGCCAACCTCACCCTGGTGGAGAACTCCCTGGCAGACCACGGTCCCGTGCGTGTCTATGTCCGCGTGAAAGACCCGGACGGCGTGCTGCTGATGAACAACGAATCCACCGAATTCACCGTAGACGGCGCCACCATGCAGGCCACCGCTTCCCGTGAAGTGGATTACGAAGGCCAGGAAGTGGACCTGTCCATTTACATCAACGATACCGGAGAGTTCATCAAGGGCGTCTATACCCTGGAAGTCTTCACGGAGAAGAGCCTCCTGGGCCGCGCCGAATGCATGCTCAGATAAGATGATTTACATTCACGTCCCTTTCTGCAAGAGTTTCTGCATCTACTGTGACTTTTACTCCGAGATAGCAGAAGAGGGTATGGCCGAAGCCTATACCCGGGAGATTTGTGCGGAAATCAAGCGCCGCGCAAAAGAAATGGACGACTCTCTCAAAACCCTTTATTTCGGCGGTGGCACCCCCTCGGTGCTGCCGCTGGGCTGTTTAACCCGCATCCTGCTGGCCCTGGAAGAGGCCGGTCACGGAGGCCCCTACCAGGAATTCACCCTGGAGGTGAATCCGGAAGATATTGTGGAGAAAGGCCTTTCCTATGTGGAAAGCCTGAAGATGCTGGGGGTGAACCGCATCAGCATCGGCATCCAGTCCCTGGACGATGACCTGCTTCAGTGGATGAACCGCCGCCACAATGCCGAGAGGGCCAAAGAAGCCTTCCGCATTGTGAGGCAGGCGGGAATAGAGAACATCAGTGTAGATCTTATTTTCGGCCTCAGCAACCTTTCGGACGAGGTCTGGTCCCAGACCATAGACCAGGTGCTGGAACTGGGTCCGGAGCACGTCTCCTGCTACCAGCTCACCATCGAAGGAGACAATGTGCTGGCCCACCGGTTGGAAAACGGAGAATACGAAGAAGCGCCCGAAGAGCTGTGCCGGGGCCAGTACGACGTTCTCTGCGCCAAGCTGGGAGCCGCGGGCTATCGGCACTACGAGATTTCCAACTTTGCTAAGCCCGGCTATGAGGCCGTGCACAACGGAGGCTACTGGAGCAGACGGCCTTATGTAGGGCTGGGTCCCTCGGCCCATTCCTTCAGCGGACGCGGGCGCAGTTGGAACAGTGCCGAATTAACCGGCTACACGCACTCGCAGGAATCCCTGAGCGTGGAGGACGAAAAGGTGGAAACCCTGATGCTGGCCCTTCGGACTTCCCACGGCATAGATGCGGAATTCCTGGAGGCCAACTGCCTGAAGGCCGATATTGAACGTCTCTGCGCAGAAGGAGCCCTCGCCCGGGAAGGGAGCCGCTACCGCATTCCAGAAGACCACTTCTTTGTATCTGACGAAATTATCCGAGAACTGATATGATTTACCTCAGAAGAGCCCTCAAATATTTTATCCAGATAACGCTTCTGTTTGGCGTGGCCATCGCCTTCCTGATGGCCACCGGCATGGCAGAGAGCGATATCAACGTGGCTTTCCGCCACGGCTGGCAGTCCATATGGCTTATCCTGGCCGTCTTCGCCGCCGTCAGCCTCCTGTACCCCCGTTTCGGATACGGGAAAAGGCAGATCCGCGCAGAAGGAGACCCGGCAGACTACTGGAAAAAGATAGAAGAAGCGATGGATGCCCGTGGCTATACCCCCGCCGGTGAAACCCCGGAAGGCGGCCGGAAGTACCAGCTGAAAAGCAGCGTCAACCGGGTAGCCCGCCTGTGGGAAGATACCATTACCATTAACCCCGTCCTGGGCGGCTTCCAGGCGGAGGGTCTCAGCCGGGACCTTGTCCGCGTGGTATCGGCCCTGGACCGTAAAATCAATAGCTATGACAACTGATTCCCAAGGATTCAAGACCGTCGCCACCTTCACCGAGAAGGCCCTGGCCGATCTGTGCGTCGCCCAGCTGGGCGAAAGCGGCATCCCCGCCGGCGTGTTCGGCGCGGATTCTTCCTATCCTTCCCTGAGCTTTGCCAGGAACATCGAAGTCAAAGTGAATGAGAATGACTATGAGGCGGCTATGAGCATCTTGGCCGCGGCCGACAAGGCCGAGTAAAACTCCTCGCCGAAGGCATCTGTAAGCGGCCCGCGGAGGAATTCGTAAACCCGGATTCCTTCGCGGCGCCCTTTTTCATAGGCCTCCTTGCAGATATCCCAGCGATGGAGATTGAGCCCGCATCGGCCCCCTCCCAGATCCACCACGCGGATGGGGTAAAGGGAACAGGAAATGGGTTTCTTGAAAGAGGAAAGGCCCTTGCCGAACTGCCGCTCGATGGAGCAGAAGCAGCTGCCGTCCTCGAAATGGCAGAAGGCGCACTCCTCACTGCCCGGCACCAGGGGCGTCACCAGGTCTCCGTCGCGGTCTATCTCGAAAAAGCCCTTGGCATCCACAGCCGCCCGGCCTTCCGGACGCATCAGGTCTTTGAAAGCATCGTAATTGGCTTCAAGGGGTTCCAATTCCTCTTCCTTCAGCGGAGCGCCGCTGTCCCCTATTATGCAGCATTTGCCCTTGCAAACGGCATAATCGCAGGCAAAGTATTCCAGGATAACTTCTTCCGAGACCAGAATATCCCCTATCTCAATGATGGTGCCAAAGGAATTCTGCTTCATGGTACCAGGTATTCTATGCGGCCGCCGGCAGAGAGGATGCCCAGACAGTTCTGTACACCTGCTGCACTGACGCCGGAAATGCTTTCTTCATAGCGACTGGCTATGTCCTTGTTGTTGGCGTACCGGTCCACAAGGGTATACACGAAGCCGGAAGGACTGGCCAGCTGCCTTTTCACTTCCTCCTGCAGGCGGTCTTTCCAGCCCTGGAGATCTACCGGATCCACCGGAGTCTTGGCCGATGCGGCGATGGTCTTCCGGATAACCCCCAGTACCACTTCTTCCTCCTGGGTTTGGATGGTGGGGGGAAGGCCAGATTCCGAGGCGGGATGGCAGGTTATCTGCAACTGGAAACGCTCCTGCGGCTGGGCAAAGTAATTGGTTTCCACCTTCACGGTATAGCCATAGGGAGCAAGGGCCTTCACAAGGGACTGCCGAAGGGCGAGGGCCGCAACCTGGGCCGTATAGAAGTGGTCAGAGGTGAAGGAATAGTCTCCGTCCATCAGGATGTAGAGGCCCTTCGGGTAACCCTCTATGGTTTTGGTAACGGTTCCTTTCTCCTCGCTCATCGTGGCGGGGGCGCGTCCTACAGCGCCTTTCTGGGTTTGGAAAGAGCCCAGATAGCGAAGCAGAATGCGTTTCACAGCCTCTTCCTGGAGGTCTCCGCAGAGGATGAGCACGCCGTCCTGCATATTGGCAAAACGGGTGTTATAGTACTTATGCGCTTTGGCAGGGGTGTCTGCAGAAAGTTTTCCCGGCAGCTTATTGGCCGTGTACACGAAATTCGGGACCAGACGCTGATACAGCAGATCCGTCACGGAAGGCTGGTTCAGGGCCTGGTAACGGGTGTACTGGTTGTACTCCTCCATATTGAGCTGGCGCCTGTTGGCCAGGGCCACGAGCACTTTCATAAGGAACTGGAACTGGCCGGAAGGGGCCTCTCCCTTCAGGGAGAAACTGTTCACGGACAGCTCTGTCTCCATACTCACACCGCCGGCCCTGAGAAGATCCCGGAATACGGGGGCCTGAATGCCAGCCACATTATACAGGGAAAGCATATCTCCTATGTAGCCGCCTTCTCCGGCCTTGAGGCCCGAAATGGTGCCCAGGCCGCCGTTCAGCTGAAGGGCATAATGGAACACGCCGCTGCCGGGAACGGGCTTGAACACCACCCGCATTCCGTTGGTGAAGGTCCAGAGGGTGCCTCCCGTAACGGGCTCCGGCTTCTCGCTCTTGATTTTCACCTTGGGGCCGCTGACATCCATCGCCGTGGTATCTGCACTGTGCCAGCTGTATTCTTTTCCGCTGGGAATGACGGAACCGTAAAGGTATGCCAGGTTATAGTTGAAAAGAGCCTGGTCTTTGTCCAGGGTATCCGGCACGTCGGAGAACTCCAGCGTGAGGTTCTCCAGTTGGCCCAGGAGGGCATCGGCAAAGTTGTTGAAAAAGCGCGTTTCGGTGGTATCGGCCAGATTCTTCCTGGCGAAAAAGCGCATGGACTCTGAATACGGGGCCAGATGTGCTCCGTACAGGAAGTTGGCCGTGCACCGGCGCACATCGTCGTCCAGGGAGGGCGTAGAGGCGGCTTTGGAACGGAGGATGGGCGTAAGCACTTTCTTGGCATCGGCAAATTCACTGGCCGATGCTCCCTTGGCGTCCAGTTCTCCCAGGGTTTCGGAAAGGACGCGCATGGCGGCATCCACCTGGTTACGGGCCACGCTCACTTTCACGGTATAACGCTCATCTCCACCATAGTCCATGCTGCGGAGGCTCTGGAAGCTCATATCTCCGTACGGAACGCCGGCATCCTTGAAATTGCGCGCCAGCCGGTGCCGCAGAATAACCTGCATTTCATCTCCAAAGAGGTCTGACACGATGGCCTGGGCCGTATTCATATAGTCGAAGGGAACGCGGGCTCCGGCATAGGTGACAGACACCTCCGAGATCTTCGAATCTCCGGGATAGACCTCTACCCAGGGGGCCGGAGAAGGTTCCCAGACATAGTCCGGCTTGTGGTTTTCTTTCACCAGCATCCGGGGCACCATCATCGAGAAGATATCCATCTTCTTCTTGATTTCCACGGGTTCTATGTCTCCGCTCACCACCACGGCCTGCTGGGCCTTCGAAAGGGCCACCTGCGAGAAGGAGTACAGCAGCATGGAATCCACCACTTCGGGCCGATAGAACGGCACCTGGCGAAAATGATAGACCGTAGAGCCGTCCACGTCGCTCAGATAGCCATCGGCCGATGGCGCAACGCCCATCCGGGAGAGGAATTCCGGTTTCAGCTGCTCCAGGGGGGCGGCCGATGTGGGCTGGTCTCTCTGGATGATGGCGATATCGGCATACCCCTTCACGGAAGGATTGGTAACCATATAATAGGTGACTCCGCAGCGGAGCGTTCCTTTCTGGATGCGGCTGTCTACCGGCAGGCCGGGAAGTGTCTGTGCTGGCACAGAAGTTGCCAAAGACACAAATGCAAGACACGAAAGGACAATATGACGAAGCTTAACCTTACTCATTTTTGAATCGAATACATTGCAAAATTACAACTATTTTTGCTATTTTTGCAATTCGTGTGCTAAACGAATGTTTAACTTATCTTAAATAAGAAGAAGATGAAAAAACTTTTTGCTGTTCTTACGGCCCTGGCCCTTGCGGCCGCCGTGGCCGGTGCACAGAGCCTCAACGATGCCAAAGAAGCTTTCAACAATGGCGTCCAGGCTATGGATTCCAACAAGACTGAGGCCCTGGCCCAGTTCCGTTCCGCTCTGGAGATTGCTGTCAAATGCACGGAAGAAGAGGATGCCGCAGAGTTCATCGGCACCTGCCAGACGGCTATCACCGGCGCCCTGCTTTCCATCGCCAAGGAACAGATCAACGAAGCCGCATACGACGAGGCCATCGCAACCCTGAAAGAAACCAAGGCCGCCGCTGCCGAATACGTTCAGGAAGATGTCCTTGCAGAGGCAGACAACCTCATCCCCAACGTGTATATGCGCAAGGGTTCCACCCAGCTCAAGAATAAAGAATTCGCAGCCGCTGCCGCCACCTTCAAGGAACTGGTAGAGATCACCCCCGAAGATGGTCAGGCCAACCTCCTGCTGGGACAGGCCCTGATGCAGTCCGGTAATATGGACGGCGCCATCGAGTCCCTCACCAAGGCCCACGACCTGGGTGAAACCAATGCCGCCAAGCTCCTCTCCTCTGCCTACCTCCGCGAAGGCCAGACCCTGCTGAAGGCCGGCAAGAACCAGGAGGCGGTGGAAGCCCTGGAGAAGTCCAACAGCTTTGTGGAAAGCGCCAACGCCTACAAGCTCATCGCCAGCGCCTACACCAAGGCCGGCAAGAGCGCCAAGTCCATCGAGGCCTACAAGAAGTATCTGGAAGTGAGCCCCAACGCCAAGGACGCCGCGGACATCATGTTCACCATCGCCGCCACCGCCCAGAAGGCCGGAGACAAGGCCACGGCCAAGGACTATTACAAGAAACTGGCCGGCACCAAGTACGCCGCCCAGGCCGAGGCCCAGCTCAAGACCCTGTAGTCAGGCCCGGCCCAGACAATTGGAACCGCTCTTCCCCGTTTCGTGGGAAGAGCGGTTTGTTTTTGGCCATTTCCCTCTGTTTAGCGCCTTCCCGATCCGGCCAGTCCCGGCTCTTAGTTGCGTTTTGGCCGCTATTGTGGTTAAGAGCTGGACTGGGCCGGATCAGATAGAAGAAAAGTAGTATCTTTGCAGTGTGAAACCCCTGGAACTGTTGGCGCCGGCGCGGACGGCGGATATCGGTATCGCGGCCATTGACTGCGGGGCCGATGCCGTTTATATTGCCGGACCGGCTTTCGGGGCCCGGCAGGCGGCGGGCAATTCCGTGGAAGACATCGCCCGGCTGTGCGAGTACGCCCACCGCTTTGGGGCCAGAATCTATGCTACGGTGAACACGTTGCTGGAAGAAGAGGAAATCCCTCAGGCCCGGGAACTGGTCCAACAACTGGAACAGGCCGGAGTGGACGCTCTCATCGTACAGGACCCGGCTGTCCTTCAGATGAGCCAAACCCTCATTATGCACGCCTCCACCCAGTGTGCCCTGCGAACGCCGGAAAAGGCGCGCGGGCTGCAGAGCCTGGGATTCGGCCGGCTGGTTCTGGAAAGAGAACTGTCTCTGGAACAGATCAAAGCCATCCACGAAGCGGTGGACACGGAGATTGAGTTCTTCGTACACGGGGCCCTCTGCGTTTGCTACAGCGGGCAGTGCTACCTTTCAGAATACCTCACGGGCCGAAGCGCCAACCGCGGAGCCTGCGCCCAGCCCTGCCGGAGCCTGTACGACCTGGAAGACGCAGAAGGCAAGACGCTGGTCAGAAACAAAGCCCTTCTCTCCCTGAAGGATTATAACCTGCTGCACCGGCTGGAAGAACTGGCCGGTGCCGGGGTGGATTCCTTCAAAATTGAAGGACGGCTGAAAGGAGAATCCTATGTGCGGAATGTGGTCAGGGCCTATTCTGAGGCCCTGGACGCCTTGGTGAACCGCTATCCGGACCGTTACCGCCGTGCTTCCTTCGGCCACGTCCGGGGCAGTTTTGTTCCGGACCTCGACAAAACCTTCAACCGCGGCTACACGGAACTATTTCTGGACGGGAAACGCGGCCAGTGGGCTGCTGAAGGAGGCGGAGAATACGTAGGTACGGTCTTGCGGCTTACCCCGGACGGCTTTGTCCTGAAGCCGGCCTCTTCCGGCATCGTCCTGTCCAACGGAGACGGATTCACTTTCGAAGGAGGAGGCTTCCGGGCCGATGTCTGTGAAGG
>ONWU01000049.1 GCA_900321655.1 uncultured Bacteroidales bacterium | reverse complement strand
CTTTTTCATTTCTTGGGATAGGTGACGCGGTTGATGATGCCGGGCATAGATTGCTCCAGGGCATCCAGGACCTGGTCTGGAGTGTATCCCTGGCGAAGGCCCAGCAGCACGGTGTCGTCTCCGGCGAGGGTTCCCAGGATGGAATCCGTGGGGTGCTGGTCCAGGTAGGTGGCTACGGCGGCAGCGTAGCCCTCTTCCGTGCGGATAACGGCCAGAGGAAAGGAGATTTCTACCCTTATGATACCATGGACTATCGAGGGGGACGCCGGACGGGCGGCCAGGGAGGGCTTGTACCCCTCGCCCGGGCGTTTTCGAATATTCAATGCCTTGAGGTCTCGCGACAGCGTGGCCTGCGTGATGGCAATGCCGCGCTCTTTCATTTTCTCAATCAGTTCTTCCTGGCTGAAGAGGCTCTCGGAACCCACAATGTCCAGCAGGACAGACTGGCGGGATTTGATGTTCTGCATAGTTTTGTCAATTTTCGGCACGAAGATAGTGAATAAAATTGAATAAAATAGAATATTTTTGCTTTTTATTCAAAATCGGCCCAAAAAACTTGCATATTACGTTAATTCTGTGTTACTTTGCAGCCGTTAAAATAGAGTTATTCTTAGTTAGTCCAAAATGAAGGTATTGAAGTTCGGTGGCACGTCTGTGGGCAGTGCGAAGCGTTTTCAGGAAGTGTCCCGTATTATTACTTCCGGGAAGAAGGATATAGTAGTACTCTCGGCCATGTCCGGGACTACCAATTCGCTGGTAGAGATTGCCGGTTATCTGGCCAATCACAACCAGGACGGAGCCCGGGACACCATCGCCTCCCTGCATGGCAAATACAACGGCGTAATCCAGGAACTGTATTCCCAACCGGAAAGCAAGGCTCAGGCCCAGGCATATATAGACGGCATTTTCCAGGAGCTGGCCGATATCGCGGAAGAGCCCTTCGGAGACATCCAGGAGCGCATCATCCTCTCCAAAGGAGAGCTGATGTCCACCTATATGATGACCACTTTTCTCCAGGAGAAAGGCGTAAACGCCAAGCTCCTTCCGGCCCTTTCCTTTATGCGTACCAACGCCCTGGCGGAGCCCGATATGGAGAGCATCAAGGTTTCCCTGAATGAGATTCTGCAAAAGGAAAAAGAGGCGGATCTGTACATCACCCAGGGCTATATCTGCCTGAACGCCCGCGGAGAGGTGGACAACCTCCAGCGGGGAGGGTCGGACTATTCGGCCTGCATCATCGGCGCCGTCACCGGGGCGGAAGAAATCCAGATCTGGACAGACATCGACGGAATGCACAACAACGACCCCCGTGTGGTGGAGAATACATCGGCCGTGCGCCATCTTTACTTTGACGAAGCCGCCGAGCTGGCGTATTTCGGCGCCAAGATCCTGCACCCCACCTGTATCCTGCCGGCCCGCTACGCCAATATCCCGGTGCGCCTTTTGAACACGATGGAGCCGCAGGCCCCCGGCACCCTGATAGACAGCGTTCCGGATTCCGGCATCAAGGCCGTGGCCGCCAAGGACAACATTGTGGCCATCAAGATCAAGTCTTCCCGGATGCTGCTGGCCTACGGTTTCCTGCGCAAGGTTTTCGAAATTTTCGAGACCTACCGAACCTCCATCGATATGATCTGCACCTCCGAGGTGGAAGTCTCCCTTACCATAGACGACACCCGCTACCTGAACGAAATCATCCACGACCTCAAGAAGTACGGAACGGTTTCCGTAGATCTGGATATGTGCATCGTGTGTGTGGTGGGAGATATGGACTGGACCAATTGCGGGTACGAGTCCAAGGTGCTGGAGGCCGTGAAGGACATTCCGGTGAGAATGGTGTCCTATGGAGGAAGCAATTACAACATTTCCCTCCTGGTGAGGGAAGAGGACAAAGCGGCCACGCTGCGTTCCCTCAGCAAGTATCTGTTTGAATAGTGAAAAGTGTATTTACGGGCTGTGGTACAGCCATGTTTACTCCGTTCAGAAACGGAGTCGTAGATGTTGAGGCCCTCCGTGCCACCACGGAGCGCCAGGTGCAGGCAGGCATTGATTTCCTGGTTCCCCTGGGAACCACAGGAGAAACGCCCACCCTGTCCAATGAAGAGAAACTGCTGGTTTTCCATACGGTACGTCAGGTGTCCGCCGGAAGGCCGATAGCGGTGGGTGTGGGCACCAACAGCGTGCACGGCACCCTTTCCAATATGGAACTGCTGAAGGAGGCCGATGCCTACCTGGTGGTGGTGCCTTTCTATAATAAACCTCCCCAGAGGGGCATTTACGAGTATTTCAAAACCCTGGCCCATGCAACGGACAAGCCCGTTATCCTGTACAATGTGCCCGGCCGCACCGGCACCAACTGCGAGGCGGAGACCACCCTGGCCCTGGCGCACGATGTCCCCAATATCGTAGCCGTGAAAGAGGCGTCCGGCAAACTGGACCAGATTGAGAAGATCATCCAGGGAGCCCCCGAAGGTTTCCAGGTGCTTTCCGGCAACGATGACGACACCCTGGCCGTTATGAAGATGGGAGGACACGGAGTCGTTTCCGTGGCATCCAATGTGGCCCCCCGGGAGATGGCCGATTTCGTCCACGCTGCCCAGAAAAGGGAGTGGCCGGTGGCCGAGGAACTGAACCGGAGGATGGGCCCGCTGTTCAAGAACCTCTTCGTGGAGGCCAATCCCATCCCGGGAAAGGCCGCGATGGCCCAGCTGGGCCTGATGGAAAACAGCCTGCGGCTGCCGTTGATGAAGGCTCTCGACAGCACCGAGGCCCTGATGAGAGAAACCTTGAACCAATTGTGGGAGAAATAGCTATGACCAAAGTGATTATCAGCGGCTACGGCCGTATGGGACATATGATAGAGAAAGAGCTCCAGGCGCGGGGAATAGAGCTGGTGGAAGCCAGCGAGAACATCACCGCCACGGATCCTTCGGTGGCCCGGGAGTGCGTCTGCATAGACTTTACCACCCCCGATGCCTTCCGCGCCAATTATCCTTTCATCGCCCGGCATTTCAAGGCCGCCGTGGTGGGAACCACGGGCTGGAACGACATTCTCTCCGATGTGCGCCGCGCTTTTGAGGAAGCCGGTACCCCGCTCATCTATGCCTCCAACTTCTCGCTGGGAGTAAACGCCCTCTTTGCGGCCGCCGCCAAGGCATCGGCCCTCCTTAGGGGCGCCGGCTATACGCCCTCCATCGAGGAAATCCACCATATCCACAAACTGGACGCCCCCTCCGGGACGGCCATCACCCTGGGCGCCCTGGTGGAGAACGCCCTGGGCGCCCAACCCGAAATAACTTCTGTCCGGGAAGGAGAAGTTCCCGGCATCCATACCCTTACCCTGACCTCAGACTGTGATAAACTTACGCTTCGGCACGAAGCTTTCTCCCGCGAGGGCCTGGCCAAGGGCGCCGTGGTGGCGGCCCTGATGACCGAAGGCCTGCAGGGAGTCCACGAGTTCAGTGAATTGTTATAAAAAGAGTTAGATAATGGAAAAGATTAGAGTAGCCATTGTAGGCTATGGCAACATTGGTCAATATACGCTGGATGCCATTGAAGTGGCTCCCGATATGGAGTGCGTGGGTGTAGTCCGCCGTGTTCCCTCCAAGGAGGGTTTCCCGGAGCTGGCTCCCTATAAGGTGGTTTCCGATATCCGGGAACTGGGCAAGGTGGATGTGGCCATCCTGGCAACGCCCACCCGTCTTTGTGAGGAATATGCCAAAAAGTACCTGGCCATGGGCATCAATACGGTAGATTCCTTCGATATCCACACTTCTATCCTGGATTATCGCGCCGCCCTGATGCCGCTGGCCAAGGCCAACAAGGCCGTTGCCGTCATAGCCGCCGGCTGGGATCCGGGGTCGGATTCCATCGTGCGTGTGCTGATGGAAAGTCTGGCTCCCCGCGGTCTCACCTACACCAACTTCGGCCCGGGCCGTTCTATGGGCCATTCCGTCTGCGCCCGTTCCAAGGAAGGCGTGAAGGATGCCCTTTCGATGACCATCCCCACCGGCGAAGGTATCCACCGCAGGATGGTATATGTGGAGCTGGAGGAAGGCGCTTCCCTGGAGAAAGTGACGGAGGCCATCAAGACAGACCCTTACTTTGCCCACGATGAAACCCACGTGATTCCCGTAGAGAGCGTGGATGCCCTTAACGATGTGGCCCACGGGGTGAATCTGGTCAGAAATGGCGTGAGCGGGAAAACGCATAACCAATACTTCGAGTTTGATATGAAAATCAACAATCCGGCCCTCACCGCCCAGGTGCTGGTGAATGTGGCCCGTGCTTCCCTGAAGCAGCAGCCGGGTTGTTACACCACCATTGAGATTCCGGTCATCGATATGCTTTGCGGAGACCGGGACAAGATTATCGGCAGTTTGGTCTAAAGGAAAAAAAGAAAGATGAGAGTTGCCATTGTAGGGGCCAGCGGAGCCGTAGGACAGGAGTTCCTCCGCATTCTGGCCGAAAGGAATTTCCCCCTGGACGATCTGGTCCTGTTCGGTTCCGAGCGTTCGGCCGGAAGAAAATATACCTTCCGGGGGAAGGAATACGAAGTGAAACTGTTGCAGCACAACGACGATTTCAAGGACATCGACATCGCCTTTACATCGGCCGGTGCCGGCACTTCCAAGGAGTTTGCCGAGGATATCACCCGCTACGGCTGCGTGATGATAGACAATTCCAGCGCCTTCCGGATGGATGCCGACGTCCCTCTGGTGGTGCCGGAGTGCAATGCCCAGGATGCCCTGGTGCGTCCCCGCGGCATCATCGCCAACCCCAATTGTACCACCATCCTGATGGTGGTGGTGCTCCAGCCCATCGAGCAGCTCAGCCACATCCGCCGCATCCGCGTCAGCTCTTACCAGAGTGCCAGTGGCGCCGGAGCAGCCGCTATGGCCGAGCTGGAGCAGCAGTACCGCGAAATCGTTCAGACCGGTGAGGTAAAGACCATCAGCAAATTCCCCCACCAGTTGGCGTACAACGTGATTCCCCAGATAGACAAGATGACGGAAAACGACTACACCAAGGAGGAGATGAAGATGTTCAATGAGACGCGGAAGATTATGCACAGCGACGTCCGTACATCGGCCACCTGCGTGCGCGTTTCTTCCCTGCGTTCCCATTCGGAGTCCGTCTGGCTGGAAACGGAAAAGCCGCTACAGGTAGCCGATATCCGGAAAGCGCTGGAAGGCGCTCCCGGCGTCACCCTGGTGGACGACCCCCAGCATTACGTGTATCCGATGCCCATCGAATCGGCCGGCAAGGACGATGTCTACGTGGGCCGCATCCGGGAGGATCTGGCCGACGAGAACGGCATCACCCTCTGGCTCACCGGAGACCAGATTCGCAAGGGAGCGGCCCTCAATGCCGTCCAAATTGCCGAATACCTCCTGGAAAAGGACGAAACCCTCCGTTAATCCTTCCTTTTCTGCTAAAAAATTCGTAAATTTGCGCCGCATCCAAGATGTGACGCAAATTTTTTAATTCTATAACATTATGCAGATCGTATCCGTATTCGGTAGAGAGATCCTGGATTCCCGCGGAAATCCTACCATCGAAGTTGAAGTTACCCTTGATTCCGGTTTTGTTGGCACTGCTGCCGTACCTTCCGGCGCATCCACCGGTGAGAATGAAGCCCTCGAGCTCCGCGATGGAGACAAGAAGCGCTATGGCGGCAAGGGCGTTCTCAAGGCCGTTGACAATGTGAACAAGGTGATTGCTCCCGAAATCATCGGCATGGACGCTACTCAGCAGCGCGCCATCGACAAGGCCATGATCGAGCTGGACGGCACTCCCACCAAGAGCAAGCTGGGCGCCAACGCCATCCTGGGCGTTTCCCTGGCCGTTGCCAAGGCTGCTGCCGCAGAGCTGGGCATGCCCCTGTACCGCTATCTGGGCGGCACCAACGCCTATGTTCTCCCGGTTCCTATGATGAACATCATCAATGGTGGCGCCCACTCCGACGCTCCCATCGCTTTCCAGGAGTTCATGATCCGTCCCATCGGCGCCGCCAACGAGGCTGAGGCCGTCCGTATGGGTGCCGAAGTTTTCCACGCTCTGCAGAAGGTGCTCAAGGGCCGTGGCCTGTCCACCGCCGTGGGTGACGAAGGTGGTTTCGCTCCCGCTCTGAAGGGCATCAACGACGCCCTGGATTGCATCATCGCCGCCATCGAAGGCGCCGGCTACGTACCTGGTAAGGACGTGACCATCGCCATGGACTGCGCTGCTTCCGAGTTCTGCTTCAAGGAGGACGGCAAGTTCTTCTACGATTACAAGCAGCTCAAGGACGGCAAGAAGAAGGATCCCCGTGGCCGCAAGCTCTCCACGGACCAGCAGATCAACTACCTCAAGCAGCTCATCAGCAAGTACCCCATCGACTCCATCGAGGACGGTCTGTCCGAGGAAGACTGGGAAGGCTGGGTGAAGCTCACCAAGGCCATCGGCGACAAGTGCCAGCTGGTAGGTGACGACCTCTTCGTAACCAACGTGAAGTACCTGCAGAAGGGTATCGAGATGGGTGCCGGTAACTCCATCCTCATCAAGGTGAACCAGATCGGTTCCCTCACCGAGACCCTGGACGCCATCGAGATGGCCCACCGTCACGGCTATACCACCGTTACTTCCCACCGTTCCGGTGAGACCGAGGACACCACCATCGCCGACATCGCCGTCGCTACCAACAGCGGCCAGATCAAGACTGGTTCCCTCAGCCGTACAGACCGTATCGCCAAGTACAACCGTCTCATGCGCATCGAGATCGAACTGGCCGACGAGGCCCGTTACGGTTACAAGAAGCTTCGCTAAGAAACTTTCGGTCAATAAAAAAGCTCCCGGATTGGATTCGGGAGCTTTTTTTGTTAGAGAGCGTCTTGCTTGAGGTCTTCTATGTATTTGGCGATGCGCCTCAGCTGCGTGGGAATGGCGATGCTCTGGGGACAGTGGCTCAGGCACCGCAATTGATGCAGTGATCGGCCTGGCGGACGGTGGCAACCGCCCGGTCGTAGCTTACCAGATAGGCCTTCTTGAGTTTGGCGTATTCCTTCTGGGCCGTGCTTTGGGCATAGGTTCCGTCCGTGATGGCGCGGTTGTAGTGCTGGAAGGTTCCCGGGATATCAATACCCCAGGGGCAGGGCATGCAGTACTTGCAGTCTGTGCAGTTTACCAGCGGGTACTCCATCATCTGGGTGGCCATCTGCTCCAGGAATTCAATCTCCTCTTCTTCCAGATAGTCAAAGTGGCTGAAGGTTTCCACGTTCTCGATAAGCGGGTCCATGTTGGTCATACCGGAGAGGACGCACAGCACACGCGGATACGTGGCGCAGAAGCGGAAAGCCCAGGAGGCCACGCTCAGATTGGGTTCCCTTTCCTTCATCTGGCGGGCGATGCCCTCCGGGACGTGGGCCAGGCGGCCGCCCAGCAGCGGTTCCATAATGATGATGGGAAGGCCGCGCTTGTCCAGCTGCTCGTACAGATAATCGGCATTGACGTTTCTTACGCCGTCTGCGTGCTTCCAGTCCACGTAGTTCATCTCAATCTGGACAAAATCCCAGATCATTTCTCCGGAATCGAACAGTTCCATAAAGTAGTCGAACTCGTGCTTGGCACCGTGGAAGGAGAAGCCCAGGTTGCGGATGCGGCCGGCGGCCTTCTGCTCTCTGAGAAACTCGATGATGCCGTTGTCCACATAGCGGTGGTTGAAAGCGTCCTTGCCGCCGCGGCCGATGGAGTGCAGCAGGTAATAGTCGAAATAATCCGTATGGAGCTGCTCCAGGGAGTCGAAGAACATCTGCCGGGAAGCCTTGGGCGACTGGTCCGAGAAGTTGGACAGTTTGGTAGCGATGAAATACTTCTCCCGGGGATGGCGGCTGAGGGCGATGCCGGCGGCCTTTTCGCTCTGGCCCATCAGATAGGCGGGGGAGGTGTCGAAATAGTTGATGCCGTGCTCCAGGGCATAGTCTACCATCTCGTTCACGGCCTCCTGGTCTATGACCCTCTGCCCGTCGGCACCGTCGATCATCGGCCAGCGCATACAGCCGAAACCGAGGGCCGATACCACATCTCCGTTGATGGGATTGGTTCTCATCAGCATCTGGCCGGGGGCGCCGGAATCCGGAGTTTCCGCCGTCTTTCTGGTGGCGGGGGCGCAGGCGGCAGCCAGGGTGGCTGCGCCGGTTATCTGGATGAATTCTCTTCTTTTCATAGGCCTAGATGTGTTGGGTTCTACCGTTGACGGTGATGGCGCTGATGGGACGCACCGGGCACAGATATTCGCACTTGCCGCAGCCGATGCAAATCTCTTCGGTAATGACCGGGCGTCGGCCGGCTTCCTGCTGGACCATAGCGATGGCGCCCGCGGGGCAGGATTCGGCACACTTGGCGCACTTGCTCTTGCCGGTGGCCTCCAGGCACAGGTCTACGTTCACGCGGGCGGTTCCCACGTGGTATTCCGTCTTTTCTTCCCGGCTGATTTTCCGGATGGCGCCGGCGGGGCAGAGCTCACTGCAGCGGGTGCACTCCGGGCGGCACCAGCCTTTCTCGAAGCTCATTTCCGGCTGCATCAGATGCTCCAGGTTTCCGGATGGACGGAGCACGTTGTTGGGGCATTCGGCCACGCAGAGCTGGCAGCCCGTGCATTTTTGGTAGAAGATTTTAACGCTGGCGCTTCCGGGAGGGGTGAGGGGAATGTCCCGCTGGGGTGCCTGCTTGGGAAGGACATCGGCAAAGCCGCCGTCCGTCTTCTTGGCCACCTCCTGCGCACGGGCCTCGATGCCCTTCAGCGCAGCGGCCCCCACGGCGATGGCCGTTCCGTTCAGGAACGCCCGCCGGCCTTTTTCGGCCTCTCCGTGTGCACTGGGGGTGCTATTTGCACACCGGCCCCAGGCGAAGCGGTATTTGAGCCCGCCCTTGGGGCAGGTGTCTATGCAGTTGAAGCAGGAGACGCAGCGGCTGTGGTCTATGTGCACCCTCTCCGGGGAGATTTCGATGCACTGGGCCTTGCACTTTCTCTCGCAGCTGTGGCAGCGCACGCACTGGCTTTCGTCAATCATCGGCCGGAACATGGAGAAGCGGGAGAGGAAGCTGAGCGTGGTGCCCACGGGGCAGATGGAGTTGCAGTACGTACGGCCTCCCTTGAAGGAAAGGGCTGCGACGACAACCAGCGTGCCGATGGCAATAAGAAGGGAGGGAACGCTCTTGAGCCACACTTCTTTCTCGTAGAAGGTGTAGCTTCCGGCCCGCTCCGAGAGGGTGGCCAGCAGGTTATTGCCCCAGAGATAGACGGGCTGCAGGAGGTTCTGCACCATTCGGCCATAAGCGCTGTAGGGAGCCAGGAGGGTTACCACCACGTGGACGCCGGCAATGAGGCAGACTACGAATAGCACCCATACGCCGTAGCGGAGCCACTTGTTCTCTTTCCTGTACCGGTAGGGCTTTTTGTTTTTGTGGGTGCCCAGCCAGGAAATGCCGTCCTGGAAGATGCCCAGCGGGCAGATGACCGAGCAGTACACCCGGCCAAAAACCAGGGTTAGCAGTACCAGAAATACGATTACGGCCACATTGACGGCCAGGATGGCGGGGAGGAACTGGAGTTTGGCCATCCAGCCCAGATAGGCGTGGAGCGTGCCCGTGAAATCCAGGAACAGGAGGGTGATCCCTATCCAGAAAATCCAGGCCAGCGCCACTCTGATTTTTTTAAGCATAATCCTCAATTGTTGTTGTGTGTCAAAGATAGGAAAAAATTGCTATATTTGCACTCACGCAAAAATCATTAAAGGAAGAAACCTATGTTACCGCAAGCGAAAGAAATAGTGGACGCTATGTCCGTCAAGATGAAGGACGCCGTGGATTATCTGGAGGAAGACCTTAAGAACTATCGTGTGGGTAAAGCCTCTCCCGCCATCCTCAATCCCGTGATGGTAGATTATTACGGTACGGCTACACCCGTCAGCCAGGTGGCTTCCATCACCACGCCGGATGCCAAGACCATTGCCATCCAGCCCTGGGAGCGCAATATGATTGCCAAGATCGAGAAGGCCATCCTGGATGCCAACGTGGGCCTCACTCCCTCCAACAACGGAGAAATCATCCGCTGTATGGTTCCCCCGCTTACGGAGGAGCGCCGTAAGGAACTCATCAAGAAGGCCAAGGCCCAGGGAGAAACCACCAAGGTTACCATCCGCAATGTCCGCAGGGACGGTATAGACCTGCTGAAGAAGGCCCAGAAGAACGACGGCCTTTCCGAGGACGGAGAGAAGGAGGGAGAAGACGAGCTCCAGAAGACCACGGACAAGTGGGTCAAGAAGGTGGACGAGCTCATCGCCGCCAAGGAGAAAGACATCCTCACCGTTTAGATGAAAAAAGTCGCCATACAAGGCTATAAGGGCTGCTTTCATGAACAGGCAGCCCGTCTTTTTTATTCTTCGCCGCTTTCCATCGTGGAGTGCGACACCTTCGAGGGGCTGTATGACGCCCTTCAGGAAGGAAGGGCCGAGGCGGCCGTGATGGCCATCGAAAACACCGTTTCCGGCGGTCTTCTGCATAACTTCGAGCTCCTCAGAAGCCGCGATGTAAGGGTGAAGGGGGAGGTGTACATCCGCATTGAACAGAATCTGATGGCCCTTCCCGGCCAGAAGCTGGAGGATATCCATCAGGTGCGCACCCATTATATGGCCATCAACCAGACACGCCCCTGGTTCGAGAAGAACGCCCCCTGGATCCGCCTCACCGAAAGCGAGGATACGGCCAAATCGGCCGCAGAGATTGCCCGAAATGGAGAGATGGGCGTGGGCGCAGTGGCATCGGCCCTGGCCGCCCAGATTTACGGGCTTCAGGTCCTGGCTCCCGGGATAGAAACCTATAAGCAGAATTTCACCCGCTTCCTGGTGCTGGATGATGCCCTCGAGGTGGAGCAGGAGAAGATCAACAAGGCCATCCTGTGCTTCACCCTGCCCCATAAACCCGGCTCGCTGGCCCAGATCCTTACCATCCTCTCTTTCTACGAGATGAACCTTACCCGTATCCAGTCGCTGCCCATTCCCGGGCACGAGTGGCACTATTTCTTCTATGCCGATATCAAGTTTTCCTCGCTGGAGCGGTATCGGCAGGCCTTGTCGGCCGTCCGTCCCCTCCTGGAGGACCTTCAAATCCTCGGAGAATACCAAGCATCTTTATAAAATCGAACTTATAGTATGATCATTCAACCCGCCAACAGAACCCTTTCGGTCAAGGAGTATTACTTCTCCATCAAGAACAAGGAGATTGCCTCTCTCAATGCAGAACGTGCCGCCCAAGGCCTGGATCCGGTGATTAACCTCGGAATCGGCTCGCCGGACGGATCCCCTTCGGCCGATGCCGTTGAGGCCCTTTGCAGCTGCGCCCGCAAAACGGGCGTGCACGGTTACCAGAGCTATACGGGCATTCCCGAACTGAGGAAGGCGATGGCGGACTGGTATGCCAGGTGGTATGGCGTGCAACTGGACCCTGCTACCGAGATCCAGCCCCTGATGGGATCCAAGGAGGGCATCCTCCTCCTGTCCCTGGCTTTCCTCAATCCCGGAGACAAGGTGCTGGTTCCCAACCCCGGTTACCCCACCTACACTTCTTCCACCCGGATGTGCGAGGCCGAACTCGTCACGTACGACCTGGTGGAGGCCAACGGCTGGTATCCGGATTTCGAAGCCCTGGAGGCGATGGATCTCACCGGCGTCAAGCTGATGTGGACCAACTACCCCAATATGCCCACCGGTGCTCCCGCCAGGATGGACGTGTATGAGAAGCTGGTAGACTTTGCCCGCCGCCACGGCATCCTGCTGGTGAACGACAATCCCTACGGCTTTGTGCTCAACAAGCCCACATCCATCTTCTCCGTTCCCGGTGCCAAGGAATGCTGCCTGGAGATGAATTCCCTGTCCAAGAGCCACAATATGGCCGGCTGGCGTGTGGGTATGATGCTGGGAGATGCCGATATCATCAAGGAACTGTTGAAAGTGAAGACCCAGATGGATTCCGGTATGTTCCGCGGTATCCAGGAAGCCGCCATCGCCGCCCTGTATGCCGATGAAAGCTGGTACCGGAATCTGAATGAAGAATACAAGAAGCGCCAGGCCGTGGCCCGTCGCATTATGGATACCCTGGGCTGCAAATACGACACCGAGGCCGGCGGCCTGTATGTCTGGGCCCGTGTCCCGGAAGGGGAGGCCAAAGACTGGAGCGACCGCATCCTCTACAAGGCCGGCGTGTTCCTCACCCCGGGCTTCATCTTCGGCAGCAACGGAGCCCATCACCTCCGCATCTCCCTGTGTGCCAACGTGCCCACCCTGGAGAAAGCGCTGGAAAGAATTCAGAAAGCCTTATGAGTACCTTAGGTGTCATCGGCCTGGGCCTCATCGGCGGCTCGCTGGCGCTGGATCTGAAGCGTCGCGGCTTTGCACAGACGGTGCTGGGCGTGGAGAAAGATTCCGTAGCGGCGCAGGCGGCGCTCACCATCGGCCTGGCCGATGAAATAGTGCCCCTGGAAACCTGTGTGCAGAAGGCCGACATCCTGGTGGTGGCGGTGCCCGTGAGCGCGGCGGTGAAGCTGGTGCCGGAGATTCTGGACGGCATCGGCCCGGAGCAGCTGGTCATCGATGTCTGCTCCACCAAAAGCCAGATCTGCCACGCCGTGAAGTACCATCCCCGGCGGCAGCAGTTTGTGAGCACGCACCCTATGGCGGGTACGGAATACAGCGGCCCCTGGGCAGCCCAGCCCGGCCTTTTCGACGGCCGCGCCTGCATCTTTGCAGATGCTGAGGAATCGGCCCCCAAGGCGGTGAAAACCATTGAACAGATGTATGGCGTACTCAATATGCGCCCCATCTATATGAACGCCGAGCAGCACGATCTGCATACGGCGTATGTGTCCCACATCTCCCACGTCACCTCCTTCGCCCTGGCCCTCACGGTGCTGGACAAAGAAAAGGACGAGAAGCACATCTTCGACCTGGCATCCGGCGGCTTCGCTTCCACCGTGCGCCTGGCCAAGTCCAGTGCCGATATGTGGGTTCCCATCCTCACCCAGAACCACGACAACGTGCTCCACGTGATGGACACCTACATAGAAAAGATGCAGCAGTTCCGCGACGCCATCGCCACCTATGACGAAGACAAGATCCGCGA